>JAGFIR010000060.1 GCA_024103415.1 Acidimicrobiales bacterium | reverse complement strand
CGAGCCGGCTTCGACGCGGTCCTGGGGTCCGATCACTTCCACCCCTGGGTGGACGACGAGTCGGCGGCGGGCTTCGTCTGGACGTGGCTCGGTGCGGTGGCGGCGCGGACGGAAAGGGTCGAGTTGGCCACGAGTGTCACGTGCCCCCTGTTCCACTACCACCCGGGTCTGATCGCCCAGGCGGCGGCCACGACCGACCGTCTGTCGGGTGGCCGATTCATCCTCGGAGTCGGGACGGGTGAGAACCTCAACGAGGGCCCGCTCGGTTTTCCCTTCCCCGGTTACACCGAGCGCATCGCCCGCATGAAGGAAGCACTCGAGATCATGCATCGGCTGCTCGCCGGCGAGAAGCTCGACTTCGAAGGCGAGTACTACACAACCGACAAGGCCCGTCTCTACAGCCCACCGGTCCGACCCGTCCCCATCTGGATGGCCGCCGGGGGCCCCAAGTCGGCGGCGTTCGCCGGGACCCATGCCGACGGGCTGATCACCAGCGTCAAAGAACCGGAAGAGACCAGGAGCAAGGTCATCGACCCGTTCATGGAGGCGTCGGGAGGCGATCCGCGCACCGTAATGGCCACGAGGTGGACGGTCTTCGCCCGGGACGACGACGAGGCCTGGGAGGCCCTCGGCTCGATGCGCGGTCTCAGGGCACCGGGCCGCCTCGAGGCAGTCGATCCGATGGAACTGCGGATCCAGGCCGACAGCATGGATCGCCAGGACATCCTGTCGAAGTACACGATCGTGTCCACGATCGACGAGCTCGTGGAGGCATACACTCCGCTGGTGACCGAGATCCAGGCCGACTACGTGGCGATACAGGTCGCCAGCACCGACCCGGACCGCGTGCTCCAGATGGCTGATCAGGAGCTGCTGCCCGAGCTGCGTCGCCGGGCGGAAGCGTGACCATCAGGACGAACCCGTGAGCGTGCGTGAACCCAGCCGGGGCTTCCTCTTCGTGGTGGCTGCCGCCGCCCTTTGGGGTACCGACGCCCTCTTCCGCTATTGGCTCGCCTTCGAGATGGCGGCGGCGAAGCTCGTCTTCCTGGAGCACCTCGTGCTCGTCGTGATCACCCTGCCGTTCCTGGTCTTCAATAGGGACAAGCTGCGAGGCCTCGGGCCCGCTGACTGGCTGGCGGCTCTGCTGATCGGGGCTGGTTCGTCCGCTCTGGCCACAGTGCTGTTCACCACCGCCTTCCAGTACGGGAACCCCACGACCCCTCTGCTGCTGCAGAAGGTCCAGCCGCTGGTGGCGGTGCTGGGTGCCTGGCTCATCCTCCGCGAGAGGCTCCTGCCGCGGTTCGGGCTCTTCCTCGGCATCGCGGTGATCGGCGCGTACCTGATCGCATTCCAGGACCCGTTCGCCGTCTCCGTCTCCGAGCTGGTCCCCGCCCTGCTCGCGCTGGGTGCTGCGGCCCTCTGGGGCATGGGGACGGTCCTGGGACGACGTCTCGCCCCCAAGCTCCCCTTCGCCACCCTCACGGCCCTGCGATTCGGAATCGGGCTTCCTGCCGCCGCCGTCATCCTGGCGCTCCGGGGTGAGATGGGAACGGCCTTCCGGGTCACCCTGGAGGAGGCGGGTGGCGTCACTGCCCTGGCCCTCGTGCCCGGTCTGCTGGCCCTGTTGCTCTATTACCGGGGTCTCAGGTCGACGCCGGCGTCGGCCGCCACGATCGCGGAGTTGGCCTTCCCGATCACCGCCACCTTCATCGGGTACGTGGTGTTCAACCGGGCGTTGTCCCCGAGTCAGTGGTTCGGGATGGTCGTCCTCGTCGGGACCATCTCGATGATGACCTGGCTCTCCCGGACCCGGGACTTCAGCGAGGTCGGCATCCTCCAGCCTCAGACGGTCGCATCGGAGGCCTGAGCCCGAACGCGAGAGACCCCGAGTGAGTGGCGACCGAAGTCATCACCCCCTCGGGGTCTTCGACCCGGATCGTGCTCCCTTCCGAAGATGGTTCCACCATCCGGGTTCCAGATCCACCTCTCGGCGGAGTCTGTGCCGTTCCGGGGTTTCCCCCGATCCGGTGAACCGGAAGTTAGACCACCCCGCTCGGGCCCGGCAACTCGAAACGCTCGAAAAGTTTCGCGCTCTTCCCCCTACCCCCGGCTCCGCTGCGCTCCGCCGGCGGTACCTTCCCACTTCGTGGGGGACTCATCCTTGCTAGATCTTGGGAAGCTTGTAGCCCGAGCGCTCGATGACGTGGTCCCGGGCGCTTGCCGCAGCCTCCCGGACCGCCCGCCAGTCGATGTGGAGCAGCCGCCCGTTTCTCTTCATCACCCGGCCGGCGATGATCACCGTGTCGACGTTGGATGTGTCCATCCCGAGCACGACAGCCGCTGCCGGGTCGTTCATCGCCGTCACGTTGAGCAGGTCGGTGCGGAGCATGATCAGGTCCGCCTCCTTGCCGGGCGTGAGCGTGCCGGTCTTGTGATCGAGCCCGTTGGCCCTGGCACCTTCGATGGTGGCCCACTCCAGGACGTCTCGTGGCGTCGCCTGCGTCTTGCCGGAGTCGGCGGCGATCGTCCGCTGCAGGGCGAGGACGTTGCGCATCTGGTTGAACATGTCCGCCGGGACGTTGGTCTCGACATCGACGCTGAGGCTGGGAGCCAGGCCCCTGTCCAGGAACTTCTGGATCGGCGGCATCCCGTGACCCATCATCATCTCCACCGGTGAGGCCAGGGAAACGGTCCCACCGGTGTCCACGATCATCTGGATCTCGGTGTCATTGAGCGTCGTGCAGTGGATGTACGTGGTGTCAGGGCCTAGCAGACCGGCCTCCCCGAACCGCTGCACCTTCCGCTCCTGGCCGTAGGTGCCGACGCCGACATGCGTGGTGATCCTGGCCTCGGTCTCTCGCGCCAGCTTCCAGTGGTCGCGGGTGACCTCGAAGTCGGTGAACTCGGGGCCCGGAGCCGCCAGGGCCAGCGTGAGCAACTGGTCCTTCGTGGAGAAGTGCTCTGTGGCGCACCGCACGAACCAGGAGGGCTGCCGCTCCTCCCACTTGCCCCACCAGGGGAAGCCGTAGGCGAACACCGCCCGCATCCCCGAGTCCTCGAGCGCCTGGACCACCGCGTCCGTGTGCGAGGGAGAGCCCTGGATGTGTGACCAGTCGAGGAGTGTGGTGATGCCGGCGTCCATCGCTCCCAGAGCCGACACCAGGTTCCCCACGTAGGCGTCCTCGGGCCGGAACGCCGGCGCCAGCTTGTGCAGCACGAAGGTGATGTAGGAGGTGCGGCCCTCGAGCGGGATGTCGGTGCCGAGGTTGCGGAGCAGGCCCTCCCAGATGTGACGGTGTGTGTCCACGAATCCCGGCATGACGATCGTCCCGGTGGCGTCGATCATCTCGGTGTCGCCACCGGCGTCGATACGGGGCGCAACCTCGACGATCTTCGAGCCTTCGATGAGAACATCGCCGGTGGCGAAGTCGCCGACCGTGCGGTCGAGGCTGAGCACGGTGCCGCCCCGGATCAGCTTCCGCCCGCTGGGCACCACTTCCACCTCCACAGGCTTGCCCTGCGGGAAGAACTCGGGCAGCTCCACCGGCTTCGGAGGACGGGAGCCGACGACGAGCCTGCGCCCTCTCTTGTAGTTCCGCTTGACCAGTTCCTTGAGGTCGCCGACCTGGAAGAGGATCACGCCCAGCAGGACGAGGGCGCCGATGATCATGACGCCGTCGGTGTTGGACAGGCCGAGATAGGGCAGGACCGTGAGGATCAGGGCGAGCAGGATCGATGCCACGGTGCTGCCGATGAAAGTTGCCCTGCCACCGGCCAACGAGGCGCCACCGAGGACCGCGGCCGTGATGCTGGAGAGGGCGAAGGTGTCGCCGATCTGGGCGTTGCCGATCGGGGACCGGGCCATGACGAAGAACGAGGCGACGGCTGCGAGCACCGCGCTGAGGATTAGCGCCCGCACCCGGACCCACGTGGTGCGGACACCGCTACGGCGGGCGGATCGGTCGTCATAGCCGACGGCCCGCAACTCGAGACCGGATCCAGATCCGTGGAGCCAGGCGTCCAGGGCGACGGCGCCCAGGGCCACGACGATGAAGGCGATCGGGACCGGCCCGATCGAGGCCTTGAGCCAGCCGGTGAAGGTGGAGCTGATCACGCCCTGCGCCGACGGCCGCATGTTGAGGGCGAAGCCGTTGAGGATGCTCATCGTGGCCAGCGTCACGATGATCGATGGAATCTTCGCTCCCCGGATCAGCACGGCGTTGAAGAGACCCAGCGCCAGAGCGCATCCCAGGATCACCAGGATGGCCATGAGTATCTGACCCGTGGTCGCCTCTGCACCCATCAGGAACGAGGCGATGACGACCCCGAGGCTGATCATCGCCCCCACGGACAGGTCGATGTAGCCGACCAGCAGCGCATGGGTCTGGGCGATGGCCGAGACGATCAGCGGCAGCGCCAGGATCAGGAGCTGATTGATGTTGTTGGCGTTGAGGAAGCCCGGGAAGCGGCCGTTCGTGTACCAGGCGAGCCCGACGACCAGGATGATCTGGAGGACCACCGGCATCCAGAGACGGAACCGGATGATCTTGCGCCAGCGGTTCCTCTCCCGGGACTCCCGCAGCACCATCCGCCACAACTGGCGGAACCGATCCATGCGGGTGGTCTCGATGGGAGCGCTCATTGCCCCTCCCCCGACGAAGACGGAGCCTTGGGCATGGCCACCCCGAACGGCGACCGGCCGGACTTGGCGAGACCGGGGCCGCGCACGATCGCCTCGGTGATCCGCCGCTCGTCGAGCTCGTCACCCGGGATCTCCTCGACGATGGTCCCGCGCGACATGACGAGGACACGATCACACAGACCGCTGAGCTCGATCGGGTCGGAGGACTTGACGAGCATGGCGGCGCCGGCGTCGGTCCGCTTCCGCAGCGCCTTGTAGATGTCGAAGCGAGACCCGACATCGACGCCCTGGGTCGGCTCGTAGGCCATGATCACGACGGGCTCCCTCAGGAACGTGCGGGAGACCGACACCTTCTGGGCATTGCCACCGGACAGGAACTCGACGGGCTGTTCGAGCGACGGCGTGCGGATCTCCAGCTCCTCGACCAATCCGGTCACCGCCTTGCGCTCCTTGATCCGACGGATGAGGCCCGCGACGGAGAACTTCCTCAACGACTGGATCGTCGAGTTCACCCTGATCCCGAGCACCGGCATGAGCGCCTCGTGCTTGCGGTCGCCGGGCAGGAGCATGATCCCGGCCTTGGTCGCCTCGACGGTCGAGATCAGCGTCAGCTCCTTCCCGTCGCACACCACGCGGCCCGCCTTGGGCGGTGTCCTTCCGGCGAGACAATCGAACAGCTGGGGCTGTCCGTTGCCCTCGGCGCCGGCGATGCCGACGACCTCGCCGGCCTCGAGCGTGAAGCTCACGGGACCGAACGACTGGCCCTGGAGACCGTCCACGATCAGGACCTCGCGCTTCTCCTTGGCCTGCGGGTTCGGCGGTGGGAAGGCGACCTCGAAGGGACGCCCCACGATCAGCTCGACCAGCTCGTGCTCGGAAACATGACGGGCGTCGAAGGTCCCCACGTTCCGGCCGTCGCGGAGCACGGTGATCCGGTCGGCGATCTCGATGATCTCGGGGAGACGGTGGCTCACGTAGACGACCCCGACACCCCGTTCCCGGCATGCCTTGACCGTCCGATGCAGCGCTTCGACCTCATCCGGGCCGAGAGCGGTCGTCGGCTCGTCGAGGAGCAGGACCTTCGGGTTGGAGACCAGTGCCTTGGCCACCTCGAAGAGCTGGCGTTCGGCCAGGGTCAGGAATCCGGCCGGAGAGTCGGGGAACAGCTCGAGATCGAGATCGAACTCGGCGAGCAGTTTCCGGGCCCACCTCTTCCGGTTCCAATAGGGCGGCCGCTCTCCCCCTGCGGCGGCGAGATACAGGTTGTTCTTGACGGGCTCGGCGTGGACCAGGGACGTGTCCTGGTAGGCGATTGCCAGACCGAGCTTGCGGGCGAGGGCGGGCGAGTCTCGCCGGAGACGCTTGCCACCGATGAGCACCTGACCCGTGTCCGGCTCGACGAAACCCGAGGCGATCCCGAGGAGGGTCGACTTGCCCGACCCGTTCTCCCCGACCAAGGCGTGAACCTCGCCGGGACGACAGTCGAAGTCGACGTTGGTCAACGCCCGAACGGCCCCGAACTGACGGGACGCGCCCGTCAGTTCGAGGACCAGATCGGTCGACCCTCCCCGGAGATCGCGCTCTGTCAACTCAGCTACCCGTCTGGAACATCTGCTGGAGCAGCGCGTTCGGTACGAGCGACGTGCCGGACACGACCGGGTTGGGCCGGTTCGGGTCACAGTCGTCGGCGGTCACCTGGCGCATCACGTGGGGCACGGTGATGACACCCGGGACGTCCGCTCCGTTGATGTGCAGCATGGCCGCGGTGACGCCGGTCCTTGACTGGAAGTTGCCACCGGCCGAGTACCAGATGTTGTACGTCGGCTCGGCGCGCTCGACCCAGTCGCAGAACAGGCTCTGCTCGTCGGTGCGAAGCGCCAGCGTCAGGTTCTCGATCGGGATGTCGAGTTCCTCGTAGGCGTCGAAGCCGCTGAGCATGCCGTCGGCGTACTCGTACGCGTAACCCCTGATGTCCGGGTTGGCCACCAGCAGACCCTCGAAGATGTCGGGGATGATCGGGTTGTACCAGTTGGTGTCACCCGTGGTGGAGTCCCGGTTCGCAGGCGGGTTGACGAGGGTGATCGAATCGGCGAGCGCGTCGATGGTGCAACGCTGCCAGCCGAGCGACAGGGCGTTGTTCGGCGTACCGCCGAGCAGAGCGACCTTGCCCCTCCCCACGTTCTCGTTCAGTACCTGGGCGAAGCTCTCACCGAGCGCGCACAGGTCCTCGCCGACCACGGAGAGGTAGTCCTCGCCGGGGACGAGAGCACCTTCCTGGTCGGGCAGACCGACCCATCCGGCCGAGAACGAGATGTACGGGATGCCTGCGTCGTCGGCCTCCTTGATCGCGTCCGCGATGGCGATGCCCATGTCGGGGTAGCCGACGATGAAGTCGACGCCGCGGTTGATCAGGAAGCGGATGTCGTTGGCGTGGACGGCCGGGTCCGGGTTGAAGTTGGCCGCGGTGGCCACGATCGTCCCGATCTCCGGGTAGGTCAGTGCCTGGAGGACCGCCTCCATCTTGCTGACCGAACGCCACACGTTGACGTCGTTGCCGCCACCGTCGGCGTAGCCCATGACGAGGTCCCCACCGGAACCGGTGTCGCACTCCTGGGCTGCCCAGCACTCGAGTGCCTTGGCGACGGTTGCGTCGTCGAGGTCCTGGTTGGCACGGGCGATCGAAGCCAGAACGATGTTCCAGCTCGCCTCGTCCGACGGCTCGACCGGGCCCAGGGCCTTCTCGATCAGCGCCGGGTCCGCGTCCAGGCTCTCGCCGTACTCCTCGAGCGGGTTGTCACTCGAGGCCGGCTGCGTCGTGTCCGTCGACCCCTCGGTGGTGGTGGTTTCACCAGCCGTGGTGGTCGTCTGTTGGGCGGCCGTGGTGGTGGTCCCGCCGTCACCGCCACATGCGGCGATGACGAGGGCCAGCACCGCCAGCCACCCGATCACTCTGAATCGTCTCATTTTCCTCCTCCGTCGAGACTTGTCATCAGGACGTCGGTTCTCCTTTCCGACTCGACCCGCTCGTCTCCAACTTCGTGTCTTCTCCCGGCTTCCGGCCCCTCCGCCGCTCGCGGAGCACACGCTCCACGATGCGGATGATCCGGTCGCCCGAGACCAGCATTCCGGCGATGATCACCGCCCCGAACACCACGTTCTGCCAGGCCGTGGACAGACCCAGCACCCTCATCACCTGGTTGAGCCAGGTGAGGAAGAACGCGGCGACCGAAGTGGCGAAAGAGCTGGCGAGGCCGCCGGTGAGGGAGGCCCCTCCGATGACGACGGCGGCGATGGGGCCGAGCAGATAGGGCTGGCCCGCCGCCACGCCCGGGGTCTTGAGCTGACCCGCGAGGAGGATCCCGGCGACTGCGTACAGGACGGCGGCGACGACGTAGGCCGCCACCTGATAGAGGTTGACCCGGAGACCGACGACCTGGGATGCGACCGGGTTGGCGCCGACGGACTGGAACCGGCGTCCCAGGGTCGTGTAGCGGAAGCCGAGGATCAGCGCCAGGGTCAGAGCCGCTCCGAGCCAGAACACCGGGCTCAGGCCGAGCCATCGTGCATTGGTCCAATCGGAGAGAGGTGTGGGCACCGGGAGCTGGACCGGGAAGCCCCTCGAGTAACGGGTGACCAGCCCCACCACCAGCTGACCCACGGCCAGGGTGACGATCAGGGCGTTGAGCTTCAGGCCACCGATGAGGAGCCCGTTGACCAACCCGATCAAGGCGGCCACGCCGAGCGCCGTGAAGATGGCCCGTCCGAGAGGTTGGCCAGCCTGATTGCCGATCCCCACCATCAGAACGGCCGCCATCGTGATGGTTCCCGGCGTCGACAGGTCGATGCCGGCGGTCATGATCACGAGCATCTGGCCGAGAGCGGCGATGGCGAGGATCGCACCGCCTGATGCCACCGCCCGCAACGCGGGCTCACCGAGGGCGGGCGGGACCCAGATGGCGGCGATGGCGGCAAGGAGACCCAGGGCGATGAACACCGGCATGTAGCGGGACGCCACCACGAACTGCGTGAGGGCCGACGACGGCCGACGGGCGATCGTCACGCCAATCCCCCGGCGCCCTCGAGCAACCCGGCGCGGGCGGCAACCCGCTGCCTGGCCTCCTCGGCGAGTCTCCTCACCTCGCTCGTGTCCCGGACCGAACGTCGCTCGCGGACCACGGCCTGCCCGTCGACGAACACCATGTCGAGATTGGAAGTGTCCATGCCCCAGACCACGGCGCCGATCGGGTCGTTGATCGGCCAGATGTTGGGGCGGTCGGTGCGGAGCACGATCAGGTCGGCGCGCTTTCCTGGTTCGAGGGATCCCGTGATGTCACCCAGCCCTACGGCGGATGCCCCGTAGAAGGTTCCGAACTTGATCGTCTCCCTCGTGTTGAGCAGGTTGGGCAGCCCCGCCTTTCCGGCGAGCTTGAGATCGAAGTAGCGGGCGTGCTGGATCGAGATCACGGCGCGCATCTGGGCGAAGACGTCGCCAGGGGCGAGCATCTCGCTACCGACGCCGAGACCCGGCTTGATCTGGCGGTCCATGAGATCCTGGACCGGCGGCATGCCGACACCTTCGGCCATCTCGTCCGATGGGGCGAGGACGACCGACGCCCCCGATGAGGCGATGGCGTCGAAGTCCGCATCGGACAGCCGGGTGCAATGGATCAGCGTGACGTCGGAGCCCAGGGCCCCCGCATCGGCGAGACGCCGGATCGTCCCATCACCCTCGCCCACGCCCACCCGGGCATGGACCCGCAGGCCCGCGTTCCGGGCGATCGACCACTGCTCCTGGATGTCGGAGTCCGGGACCTGACCGGGCGTGTCGGAGCCAGCGGCGAGAACCACGTTGGGTGGCGCTTCGGTGGCGAGCAGCCTCTTCCACGTGGAGACGTCGGTCCCGGGGGCCCGCGCCACCACCACGACCGAGCGAATCCCGGCGTCGCGATGCGCCCGCAGGACCGCATCGAGCTGGGATTCGCTCGTGGCCTCGCACCAATCGGCGAGGGTGGTGGTCCCCGCCTCCGCCGCGGCCATCAAACCGAGAAGAGTGGCGGCATAGACGTCGTCGTCCTCGAAGTGCCGCGACTCGGGAGACACCCCCAGGTGCCCGGTGCCCCTGAAGAGGGTGTGGGCCAGCTGGCGATGGGCGTCGACGAACCCGGGCATCACGATGGTGTCCGTGGCGTCGATCAGCTCGGCGTCACGCGCCCGAATGCCCGAGCCGACCTCGGCGATCCGGCCGTCCTCGATGAGGAGGTCGGCCCGGGTGTGGTTCGAGGTTCGGGCGCCCAGCGTCAGGACGCAACCTCCGCGAAGGAGGGTCTTGCTCAAGCAGAACCTCCGGCCGTGCGCCTGACCGTCTCGTAGATGCGATCGACCGACGGGATCGCCATGTCCTCGAGCGATGCCGCCGCCGGAAGCGGGATGTGAGGGGTGGTGATCCGGATGCACGGACCATCCAGGTCCCAGAAGGCTTCGTCGGTGACGATGGACACGACTTCGGCACCCCATCCGAGAACCCTCGGGTTCTCCTCGACGGTGTAGAAGCGACCGGTCTTGGAGACCGACCCGAGGATGGTCCGGGTGTCCAGCGGCATCAGGCTACGGACGTCGATGACCTCCGCGGAGATGCCGTCGGCGGCGAGCCGCTCGGCGGCCTCCAACGCCTTCGGCACCATGGCGGCGAGGGCGGCGATGGTGACGTCGGTTCCCTCCCGGAGGATCTTCGCCTTGCCGAGCTCGTCGACGATCTCACCGTCCGGGATCTCCTCGGACATGGCCATGAGGGCCTTGTGCTCGAAGAAGACCACGGGATCGGGGTCGCGCACCGAGGCCGCCATGAGACCGATCACGTCGGTGGGAGTTGACGGAGCGACGACCTTGAGACCGGGGATCATCATGCACCAGTTCTCCACCGACTGTGAGTGCTGGGCGCCGAACCTGACGCCGCCTCCGTTGGCCGTGCGGATCACCAGCGGGAGAGCCACCTGGCCGTCCGTCATGTATCGGGTCTTGGCGATCTCGTTGGCGATCATGTCCCAGGTGACCGCGACGAAGTCCGAGAACATCAGCTCGGCGATCACCGGGATGCCGGTCATGGCGGCGCCCATGGCGGCACCGACGATGGCCTGCTCGGATATGGGCGTGTCCTTGATGCGGTCGGGCCCGAACTCGTCGAGCAGACCGACGGTGGTCTTGAAGACGCCACCGGCGGCGGCGATGTCCTCACCGAGCATGACCAGCTTCGGGTCACGCCGCATCTCCTGGGCGATTCCGTAGGCGACCGCCTCCCGATAGCTCAGTTGCGCCATTCCGCTCCCCCGTCGGCCCAGACGTTCCTGAACAGCTCTGCCTCGCCTGGCTCGGGCCCGCTCTTGGCGAACTCGGTGGCGGCATCGACGACCCCGGCCACCTCGCGCTCGATGCCGGTGAGGGTCTCCTCCGGTGTCCCCAGCGTGAGGAGCCGGTCGTGGTACATGGGGATCGGGTCGCGTCCCTTCCACGCCTCGATCTCCTCGGCGGGGCGGTACTTGCCGGGATCGGCCCGGGAGTGCCCGCCATGGCGATACGTCTGGGCCTCGATGAGCGAGGGCCCCCCGCCGGACCGGGCCTTGTCGATGGCCGCCTTGGCGGTCAGGTAGACGGCGTCGGGATCGTTGCCGTCGACGACGATGGGGTCGAGACCATAGGCAGGTGCCCTGTCGGCCGCCGGGCGGGGCACCGCCGTGACGATGTCGATCGGCGTGTACTCCATGTAGAGGTTGTTCTCGCAGACGAAGACGACCGGGAGGCTCCAGATCTTCGCCATGTTGAGGGCCTCGTGAAAGGCGCCGATGTTGGTGGTCCCGTCACCGAAGAAGCACACCGCCACCTGGTCGGTGCCGCGCATCTGCGCCGACCATGCGGCGCCGTTGGCGATGCAGAGATGGGCGCCGATGATGGCGTACGAGCCCATCATCCCCTTCTCGACGTCGGTGAGATGCATCGAGCCGCCCTTGCCGCCGAGGACCCCGTTCGACCGGCCGAGCAGCTCGGCGAGCGCCTCGCCCGGGTCCATGCCCCTCGAGAGCGAGTGGGCGTGACCCCGGTAGGTGGCGAAGGTGTAGTCATCGGGCCGCATCGCCGTGCTGAATCCGGTCGCCACGGCCTCCTGCCCCAGCGACAGGTGCGTCGTCCCCTTGACCAGGTTCTGCAGGAACAGGTCGTGGGCGCGCTTGCTCCACTGCCGGAGCAGATGGAGCTTGCGATACATCCCGAGACGGATGTCGGTGTCGATGGGTTGGGACGCCATCGACTCGTCCACCGGCTGCGGCAACCGCGGCGGCCGGAGGGCGTAGTCGTAGCGGGGGTCGGCGATCTCAGTAGGCATTGGCGACCATCAGCTCCTCACAGGGGAACAGGGTGATGACCTTGCAGCCGTCGGCCGTGACCACGACCTCCTCCTCGATCCGGGCGGCCGAGCGACCGTCCGCGGCCGGGGCGTAGGTCTCGAGGGCGAACACCATCCCCTCCTGGATCTCGATCGGGTCGTCGAGCGAGTTGAGCCGGCTGATGATCGGCCGCTCGTGGAGCCCGACACCGACGCCGTGGCCGAACTGGAGACCGAAGGCGTCCATCTCGTCCTTGAAGCCGAAGTCCTCGGCCCGGGGCCAGATCTTGGCGATCTGATCGGTGGTGGTGCCGGGCTTGACCAGGTCGATGGCTGCGTCCATCCACTCCCGGGACTGCTTGAAGGCGTCCCGCTGGGCCTGTGTCGCCCTGCCGACCACGAAGGTCCGGTAGTAGCAGGTCTTGTAGCCGTTGAACGTGTGGATGATGTCGAAGTACGCCTGGTCCCCCGGCCGGATGAGCCGGTCGCTGAACACGTGTGGATGGGGCGAGCAGCGCTCACCCGCGATCGAGTTGATCGCCTCGACGAACTCCGAGCCCATCTCGAAGAGCCGGGCGTGGGCGTAGCCGACCACGTCGGACTCCCGGATGCCCGGCTTCAGCATCTCGAAGATGCCCTGGTAGACGCCGTCGACCATGGCGCACGCCTGGGTGAGCAGCGTGATCTCGTCCGGGTTCTTGATCTCCCGGGCCCGCATCATCGCCTGCTGCCCGTCGACCACGTTGAGCCCCTCGGCCTGCAGGGCGAGGATCACCGCCGTCTCCGCCATGTCCACGCCGAGACGCTCGTTCTCCAGACCCTCGGCGGCGAGGACCGACTTCAACTCCTGGGCGGCGCGCTTGTGCAGACCGGTCTCGGGGCCGATGGCGCCCTGGAGGCCGGTGTTGCCGCCGACGGCGTTCTCCTCGTCGTACATGTGCGGGAGCTGGAGACGATGCGCCTTGGCAGCCGAGCCAAAGTCCCAGATCCGGGGACGCCCGTTGCGGGTCACCAGCGCGTAACGCTCGCCCTTGTTGAAGGCCCAGTAGCCGATCTGGGTCGAGGTGGCGTACCTGATGTTGGAGGTCTCGAAGAGAAGGACGGCACCGAGGTCGTACTCCTCCAGCATCTGCCGCACGCGAGCGAGGCGGTACTGCCGCAGCCTCTCGAAGTCGACGCGGATCTCCCAGTCGACCCCCATCACACCCGGGGAAGGCGTGGTGGCAACGGGGAACTCACTCATTGCTGTCCTTTCCCCCCGGCCCCATCTCCAGGGCCAGGGCATTCTCCAGATAGGTCCAGTCCCTGCGGAAGCGATACGAATGACGACCGGGCGGCTGTGGTGCTGCGGTCTCCAGCCAGCGGACGACCCCGTCCTCGGAGAGGTTCCGGAACTCATGGACGCATCCGACGCCGGCCCAGGCGATGTCACCGGCCTCGAGCACGTACTCCTGCCCGTCGAACACCCCGAGGGCCTTCCCCTCGAGGAACAGGTAGGCCTCCTCGAGCGGGTGGTCGTGGGGCCCGGCGAAGCCACCCGGGACGTACTGGACCATGAACATGGTGTGCTGGTCTGACCCGAGATCGGAGTCGATCATCATCTTCACGCTGATGCCGCTGTAGACGAGGAGCGCGGTGCGCATCGACGCGCTCTGGGCGAGCTTGTCCTGGGTCTGGTTGTCCGGGTCCATGTTCTCGGGCGAGATGTGCCCGTAATTGCGGGTCCGCGGGTCCCGGGGGTCGATGACGATGGGATCGCTCTGTGGCACCGGGCCCACCCGGTAGGTGTCGAAGTCGAACCGCTCCCGGGGCACGGGGACCATCACCTCGGCGAACGTGACGACGCCATCCGAGACGTTGCGGAGGGCGTGCGGGGTGGCCGTGGGGATGAGCCCGTAATCACCGGCGGTGGCGGCGACGCTGCCATCGGGCGTGTCGACGACCAGATCGCCCTCGATCACGAAGAAGCTCTCCTCGAAGGAGTGGAGATGGGACCCGACCCGGCCGCCCGGCTCGAGCCGGGACACCCGGAAACCGGTGTGCACCGATCCCGCCGCCTCGGAGATCGAGTAGTCGGCCGTGTATCCCTCGCTGTACCCGTCGAACCAGACCGGCGTCGAGAAGACCATGTCGCCGGCCTTCTTGACGATGTGATGGGCCATCAGCCTGCCCTCCCTCTCAAGTAATCCGCTACCGCGCTCATGTCCCGGTCGGCGAATCCCGCTTCGTTCGCCTCCCGGATCAGGTCGAGCACCAGCCCGGCCGCCGCCATCGGCGTGCCTGTGCGCTCCCCCAGGCCCGTGATCAGTTCCATGTCCTTCTGCACCAGGTCGAGGCTGAAGGCCACCGGAGTGTTGTCCGGGTCCTCGTAGGCCTGCCGCTTGTACTGGACGAAGGGCGCACCCGTCGCACCAGTGGCGAACACCTCATAGGCGGTGTGACGGTCGATGCCGGCCCTTTCCGCGAGGACGAGTGCCTCGGCGAGGGCGACGTTGAGGACGTGGACGAGGGAATTGATGGCGAGCTTCATGGCCGCACCGGTCCCCCTCGGCCCGGTGTGAATGATCCGACCGGCGATCGGATCCAGGGCGGGGCGGGCCGCCTCGACCTCGTCGGGCTCCCCACCCGCCATGATCGTCAGGTTGCCCGCCTCCACCACGGACACGCTGCCGGACACGGGACAGTCGAGGAACATGGCGCCGGCGGCGTCGAGGGCCTTACCGACCTCGAGAACGGTGGCCGGGTCGATGGTGGAGGTGTCGATGACGATCTGACCGGGACCGACCGCGGCGGCGATGCCGTCCTCCCCCAGATAGACGTCACGAACCGCGGCGTCGTTGGCGAGGCTGGTGATGATGTATTCGGTGTCGGACACCGCCTCACGGACGGTCGGCGCCACGGCGCAGCCGGCACGATCGGCGACGGCCTGCGCCTTCTCCTGGCTGCGATTCCAGACCGTCACGGGATGACCAGATCGCACGATCGTCGAAGCCATCGCGGCTCCCATGCGACCTGTCCCCAACACCGCCACTGCGCGCTGGATAACCATCGGTGAACAGTGACACTACACAGAATGATCGTCAGCGTGTACCGCCAGCGATCACTTTCGCGATGTGCCGCCCGATGGCGAGTGACGCGGTAGCGCCAGGAGAGGGCGCATTGAGCACGTGGACCGACCTTCCCGATCGCTCGATCACGAAGTCGTCGACCAGCTTGCCGTACCGGTCGACCGCCTGGGCCCTGATACCGGCCCTACCGCGGGCCAGATGGCCCGCTCGGACGCCCGGCACGAGCCGGCGCGCCTGGCGGGCGTAGAGCCGGCGCCAGCGAGACGCCATCTCCCTCGCTCCGGCCGGAACGTTGGCCGCGGCCAGACGCCAGAAACCGCCGAACCGGGCCATCTCCCAAAGGTCCCGGAGCGACGGTGGGCGGCCCCGATACTGCTCCCTGCCGAGAGCGAGCACGGCATTGGGGCCAACGTGCACCGAGCCGTCGACCGCCCTCGTGAAGTGCACTCCGAGGAACGGATAGCGGGGATCGGGCACGGGATAGATCGAAGCCCGAACCCGTTCTGCCAACGGGCCCGTGAGAGTGAAGTACTCGCCCCGGAACGGAACGATCCTGACCTCGGGGCGTATCCCTCCCAGGGCCGCGATCCGGTCCGAGTGCAGACCGGCGCAATTGACCAGGTTGCGGAACCGGTGGGTCTCTCCGCCAACGACCACCTCGACGTGATCGGACGTCTCCCGGATCGCAGTCAGCGGCGAGCCCCTGCGGATCACCACGTCTTGCTCCTGGAGGCGCGCGGCCAATCTCTCCGCCACCGCGACATAGTCGGTGACCCCGGCGTCCGGGACGTGCAATGCCGCGATGCCGGTAGCCGTCGGCTCGATCTCGGTGATCTCCTCGGGACCGATACGCCTCAGCCCGATGAGACCGTTCGCATTCCCGCGTCGTTCCAGTTCTTCCAGCGCAGGCAGCTCTCGTTCCGTGACCGCGACCACCAGCTTCCCGGAACGATCGAACGGGATCTGCTCTTCCTCGACAAAGCGATACATCTCCTCGGCCCCGGCGACGGCGAGCTCTGCCTTGAGGGATCCCGGCCGGTAGTAGAGACCCGAGTGGATGACACCGCTGTTGTTGCCGCTCTGATGGGTGGCCAGGCGGGGCTCCTTCTCGAAGACGACCACGTCAGCACCCGGTCGTTCTTCGAGATAGGCGCGGGCGGTCGCCAACCCGATGAGACCGCCCCCGACAACGGCCAGCTCTCCAGTCATTTCTTCCCCCCTGCTCAGCAGGACTGCACGCGTCGGGTCAGAGCGTATATCCTCGATGAATCGCACGAAGGAGAGACACAGCAGTGAGCGGAGCGGTCTTAGTCGTCGGAGGCACCTCCGGCATCGGTCTCGAGATTGCCAGGCACTACCTCGACCAAGGACGGGAGGTGGTGATCACCGGAAGTGACGATGACCGGTGTCGCTCCATCGCCGACGATCTCGGACCGAATGCCACCGGCATCGGATTCGACCTGGCCGAACCGTCTCTCATCGCACCGGCCCTCGCCGACGTCGGCCCAGTGTCCCGTCTCGTGCTGGCGGCGATCGCCCGCGACGCCAACAGTGTCCGGGAGTACTCGTACGAGCGTGCCATCAAGCTCGCCACGATGAAGCTCGTCAGCTACACCGAGGTGATCCACACCCTCGTCGACCGGTTCACCGAGGACGCTTCGATCGTCCTCTTCGGCGGGCGGGCCAAGGACCGCCCGTACCCGGGCTCCACCACCGTCACCACGGTCAACGGCGCGGTGACCTCCATGGTCGTGACCCTCGCCCTCGAACTGGCTCCGACCCGGGTGAACGCCCTGCATCCCGGCATCGTCGGGGACAGCCCGTTCTGGAAGGACAAGGACCTCAGCCATGTGGTGGCCCGCACCCCCACCGGGAAGCTGACCACCATGGCCGACGTCGTGGACGCCACGGTGTTCCTGCTCGAGAATGAATCCATCAACGGGATCAACCTGCACATCGACGGCGGATGGATGCTGATGTGAGCGGCGCCGCCGATGCATCCCTTGACGCCCTCGAGGGGATAGGCGACCGGCTCCGGGAGGAAAGGATCAAGGCCGGGCTGAGCCAGCGAGAGCTGGCGCGGCGTCTCGGGCTGTCGGCCAGCCTCATCTCGCAACTGGAGAGCGGAGTGTCCAAGCCCTCCGTGGGCACGCTCTACGCCATCGTCACGGAGCTGGACCTATCGCTCGACCGGATCATCAGGGGTGACGACTACACCGAGCCCGACCGGACCGAGACCGAGCGGACCGACAGCCCGGTGGCGAGGACAGGCACCAGACAGGTCATCGACCTCGCATCCGGGGTCCGATGGGAGGAGTTGACCGCCGATCTCGAGGAGGGCATCGACTTCCTCCTGGCCACCTACGACGTCGGCGGATCATCGACGCCGGACATGTCGCTGATGCGACACCATGGGCGAGAGTACGGGTACATCATCTCAGGGACGCTCACCGTTCAGATCGGCTTCCAGGAGTACGAGCTCGGGCCCGGTGACTCCATCGCCTTCGACTCGACCACACCGCATCGTCTCTACAACACAGGGGACGAGCCAGTGCAGGCCGTGTGGTTCGTGGTCGGCCGCGAGCACGACACACGTCTCGCCGACTAGGGCCCCCTTTTCGCCGCATCCCGTACCTGCAGGTACCCGCGGCCGGGCATCGCCTTCCCACACGGCGACACCGGGCCAGAATGGCGT
>JAGFIR010000055.1 GCA_024103415.1 Acidimicrobiales bacterium | reverse complement strand
CCGCCGAGCACGTGATAGAGACCCCGGAACTCCTGGGTGCGCTCCACCACGACGATGTCCTGGGGCCGCTCCACGACGCAGATGACGCCCTCGTCGCGCCGGGTGTCGCGGCAGATGGAGCACAGCTCGCCCGAGGCGACGTTGAAGCACTTCTCACAGGTGCCCACCTGGTCGCGCATGTCGGAGATGGCGGCGGCCAGACGCCGGGCGTCTGCCTCTTCCACCGTGAGCAGGTGAAAGGCCAGGCGCTGCGCGGACTTGGCCCCGATGCCGGGGAGCCTGCTCAGCTCATCGACGAGCCGCTGGACGGGCCCCTCGAACATCAGCCGAAGAGACCTCCGAGGCCACCCGCGAGACCGCCGAGCCGGTCGCTGGCGGCGGTGGCCGCCTCCTCCATGGCCTGACGGACCGCGGCCACCACGAGGTCTTCGAGCATTTCCACGTCTTCGGGGTCGACGACTTCCGGGGAGATCTTCACCTCCAGGAGCTCCTGGCTCCCGGAGACCGTGGCGGTGACCAGACCACCACCGGCCGTGCCCGTGAACTGCTGCTGCGCCAGCTCGGACTGGGCGGCCATCATCTCCTGCTGCATCTGCTGCGCCTGCTTCATGAGCTGACGCATGTCGGGCTGGCGGTTCATGGGGCCAGGGTACTTACCGACCGTGACTGACTCACTCTTCGACGACGCGGGCGCCCAACTCGGTCGCCAGCAGTGTCTCGGGATCAGCCGTGGGCCGTTCCTCGAGGTCGTCGAGATCGATCTGGTCGGTCGATGACGGGGTCGCGTCCGATCCCCTCGCCCGGAACGTGATGCGCACCTGGGTGCCGAGCAGATCGCCGGCCTTGGTGGCGACCACGCGGGCGACAGCGTCGTCCTCCTTGAGGGCGTTGAGATGGAAGCCGGCCGGCACCTCGAGGATGATCGTGCGGCCCTCGACCGCTGCCGGGACCGCTTCCTTGAACAGTGCCCACCGGCGGGCGCCGAGCAGGTCCTTCAACGACCCGAAGAGACCGGGCCACACCTTGACCAGGTTCTCCAGGCTGACGTCGATGGCCGGTGCGTCGGCCGACTCCTCCGCATCCACCCGGGCAGCGGGGGTGTCCGGTTGTACCGGTGCGGCGGCGGCAGTCGGCGGCTTCGCGACCGGTGCTGCCGGTGCCGTCTCTGCGGCGGCCGGGGCCGGGGCCGAAGCGGGAGCGGGTGCTGCTGCCGGCGTTGCACCGGTGAGTGTCTCGCCGCGAAGACGACGCTCGATGCGGTCCATCCGGGATATCAGCGCCTCGGGGTCCGTGGCGGTCTCCGGCCTGGTCATCTTGATCAGCGCCAGCTCGGTCATCAGCCGCTCCTCCCGGCCCTCGCGGAGACGGACCAGGGCGTCGGAGAGGAGGTCGATGGCACGGAGCACGTCGGCGCGGGGAACGATCTCGGCGGCCTTCATCCACATGTCGTGGATGTCCTCGGCCTCGTCGGAGATCTCCGCCAGGTTGGGGGCGTACTGGGCGAGGAACACCCCCCGGAAGAATCCGATCGCCTCGGAGACGAAGCGACGCAGGTCGACACCGCCGCCGGCCATCTCGGCAACCAACCCGAGGGCAGCCTTGGCGTCGTTCTCGGCGACCGCTCGGGCCAGGGTCATCATGGCGTCGGCATCGGAGAGGCCCAGTGCCCGCCGGACACCCGGGGCGTCGACCTTGCCGGAGCCCAGTGCCGCCACCTGCTCGAGCAGCGACAGCGAGTCGCGGACCGACCCGCCGGCATGCCGGGCGATGGAGACGAGAGCGGCAGGCTCCGCCTTGTAGCCCTCGCGGTCGGAGATCGTCGACAGGTAACCGGCCAGCTCGTCGATCGACACCGGGTGGAAGTCGAACCGCTGGGTACGGCTCCGGATGGTGTCGAGCAGCTTGTAGGGCTCGGTGGTGGCGAGGACGAAGATGACGTGGTCGGGCGGCTCCTCGAGCGTCTTGAGGAGGGCGTTGCCCGCTGCCTTGGAGAGCATGTGCGCCTCGTCGAGGACGAACACCCGCTTCGAGGTCTCCACCGAGGCGACAGTGGTCACGCTGATCCGGATGTCACGGATGTCGTCGACAGAGTTGTGGGACGCGGCGTCCAGTTCGAGAACGTCGAGCGATGACCCCTCGGTGATGGCGAGACAGCTCCCGCACTCGTTGCAAGGGGTCCCGTCCTTGCCCCGGTTCTCGCAGTTCAGGGCCTTGGCCAGGATGCGCGCCGTGGTGGTCTTGCCGGTGCCGCGGGGGCCGGCGAACAGGTAGGCATGGGCGACGCGGCCTTCGGCGACCTCCCGGGCGAGCGTGGTGGTGACGTGACCCTGGCCGATGACTTCGTCGAAGGTCTGGGGCCGGTACTTCCGGTAGAGCGCCTGGTATTCCATGCAGCGTCAAC
Organism: Acidimicrobiales bacterium; assembly: GCA_024103415.1. Classification (GTDB taxonomy): domain Bacteria; phylum Actinomycetota; class Acidimicrobiia; order Spongiisociales; family ZC4RG35; genus ZC4RG35. Next base: position 2,109 of record JAGFIR010000055.1, on the reverse strand, counting down.
CGTACCGCCTGACGGTGACGAGTTGCACCGGGCATCTGGGTCTCGGTACTGACGGCACCGGGGTGACGCCTCCAGCCAATTGACGCACAAACAGGTCTAGAGGCCCAGAAGGTAGTGGACAGTGTCAGCCGATACGCTACGAAAGGAAGCGGTACGGCATGGCAGCACCTCCAAAATGCAGACCTGGACAACCCGCGGAGTCAGCGGGGCGGCCGGTCATTCCAGGCGTTGCGTCGTTTGGACGTGTTCTCTCCCCTCGCGCGTCAATTGCCGACCTGTGGTCATCAATAGATGCACTCGCTGCGGACCCGACCAACCTGAGGAAGCGGGGAGGCACTGAACTCAAGGGCCCAGACGCCAGACGATTCTCGGCGTTCGTAGCCCAGGCCAAGCAGTACTACGCCGCCATTCCATTGACTGACCCTGTCGCAAAGCCACTCCTCGGCTACTACTTCGCTCTCAATCTCTCAAAGGCTTACCTCACCGCCGTCTCCCCCGACAGCACGCGAAGCAAGCTGCGACACGGGCTATCGCCAGTTCCCGTCGAAAAGCAGAAGTACAGGATCGAGCAAGAAAAGATCCGCGTTTGGCCCCACGGGGTTTTTCGATCGCTTGCTGAGAGTACCGGACAGGGGTACTGCTGGAATGCCGGCGAAGAGCTACAACTCGTACGCCTGTTTCGATATCTTCCCGAGGCGGTTGACCTATATGCCGACGCGTACGGGAAGGCTTCGCGCCTTATACCCGTCGCCGACGCCAAGGTTCTCTTCGGCAAGGTTGACGGGCGCCAATCGGCGTGGCTCAGAATAGAGATCAGCCGCGCAACTTTGAGAGAGCGAAAGCTCTCCGCGACCCGGTTGCTGGCGGAAGCTGGCGCCTTTGAACAGCGCTATCGACTGGTGGCGGACGCATCCGTCGCCACCTACTCATACGAGTCCATAGAGGCATTTGCTTATGGCAAGAAACGAGCCGAGGTTCTCCCGCAGATCAGAAAGACCTTCGACGAGTCACTCTTCGGGATTCGCCGCTACAGCGGAGGAGACCTATTCGTCGTCCACAATGAAAGGGCGAATCTGCTGTCCCAAGAAGCGGTGACATTCGCTGTGCTCCACCACCTGTCTGACATGGTTCGATATCGTCCGCACGTCGTCGAGCAATTGCGCGGTAGTAGGCACTATTGGATTTTCTCAAGTTGGGTGGATCGGGCTTGCGAGAACTTCCTCTTGGCAATGGCCAGCCGCATCACGCAAGAGGAACATGTGATTCGGTGAAGCTGCTTTCGACGTCGTCGTGATCCCTCGCCTTCAAGGCACTGGGCCATCGGCGCTTCATTAGTGACCTGCAGGCGTCGATACTTGAACCCGTGACCTTGCAGCCCGACAACCCCTGGGAGATGCCGCGTGCCGCGGTGTGGGCCCGGGGACTGACCCGTCGCTTCGGGAAGTACACCGCCGTCGACAACCTGAACCTCTCCATCGAGGCGGGTGAGTTCTACGGCCTGCTCGGCCAGAACGGCGCGGGGAAGACCACTACCATCCGCATGATCGTGGGGCTGCTTCGGCCCGACGAGGGCACCGCCGGCATCGGGGAGTTCGACACCTGGAAGCAGCCAACCGAGGTGAAGGCCCGCATCGGGGTGCTCCCGGAGGAGTTCAACCTCTACGAGCGCCTGACCGGCGCCGAGTTGCTCGACTTCACCGGCGCCATGCACGGGCTGGGCCGGGAGGAGACGGTCGCCCGGCGTGACGAGCTTCTCGAGATGCTCGACCTCACCGACGCCGCCTCCAAGCTGATCGGCGACTACTCCCGGGGCATGAGAAAGAAGGTCGCCCTCGGTGCGGCCATCATCCACCGTCCGCCGGTCCTCTTCCTCGACGAGCCGTTCGAGGGCGTCGACGCGGTCTCTGCACGCATCATCCGCAACCTCCTCCAGGAGGCGGCAGCAGGCGGCACCACGATCATCTTCTCCTCCCACGAGATGCATCTCGTCGAGAAGCTCTGCACCCGGATCGGGATCATGGTGGGTGGCCGCCTCGTCATCGAGGAGACCCCCGAGGGGCTCTGCAAGGTGACCGGCAAGGACGACATAGAGGACGCCTTCATCGCCGC
>JAGFIR010000052.1 GCA_024103415.1 Acidimicrobiales bacterium | reverse complement strand
CGAGGTGAGTCGTGTCGCCGATCTGCTCGCCAGGTATCCCCGGTTCGCGGAGAGGTGCTTCACCGATCACGAGCGCGAGTACGCGTTTCGCTTCACCAAGCCGGAGCGACGCCTGGCCGCCCGCTTCGCCGGCAAGGAGGCTGTGATGAAGTCCCTCGGCACCGGGTGGCGCCGCATCCGCTGGACCGATGTCGAGATCACCGGCGGGGGAAAGCCCACCGTCCGGTTGTCAGGCACCGCCAAGCGACGCGCCCGGATGCTCGGGGTCACCGAGGTCCTCGTGACCATCACCCACACGGGTGACACCGCCCTCGTCATGGCGGTGGCGGTGGGCGAGCACGCTTAACCTCGGTGCGGTGAAGCCGGTCGTCACCGCAACGGAGAGCCGAAGGGTCGACGATGCCCACCGCGGCGATCTGTACCAGGCCATGGAGAGAGCCGGTCATGCCGTGGCCATGGCTGCGATCCGCCGCGGAGCGGGTTACGGGACGCGGGTGGCGATTCTGGTGGGCCCGGGCAACAACGGTGGCGACGGCTACGTGGCCGCTCGCGTGCTCCTCGAGAGGGGAGCGGGTGTCACCGTCTTCAGGCTCGGCGAGCCCCGCAGCCCGGACGCGGTACGCGCCGCGGCGAGTGCCCGTCTCGCCGGCGTTCCGATCCGACCACTCGGCGAGCCCGAACCCGCCGATCTCGTCATAGACGCGCTCTTCGGCGGCGGCGGACGCCCTGACCTGCCCGAAGCCGTCGGGGCGTGGGCGCGACACGAGGCACCGATCATCGCCGTCGACTTCCCTACCGGTCTCGACCCGGACACCGGGATAGCGGGCCCGGTCGTCTTTCCGGCCACCGAGACGGTGACCTTCTCCGCGTACAAGACGGGACACGTCTTCGACGACGGGCCCGACTGGTGCGGCGAGATCACGATCGCCGACATCGGTATCGAGGCCGGCAGGCCGTCGGCCTGGGTGGCGGAGGACGTGGACGCACCAAGACCTCCCAGGGAGAGGACGGCGCACAAGTGGTCCGCCGGGGCGGTCCTCGTGGTCGGTGGTTCCTCCGGGATGGTGGGAGCAGCCACGATGGCGGCCAGGGCTGCCCTCGAGTTCGGCGCCGGTGCTGTCTATCTGGCGACCCCGGATCCGGAGGCCGCGCACATGATCGTGCCCCAGGTCCCCACGGTCCCGCTCGGGGACGTCGCCCGGCTCGATCGCTTCGACGTGATCGTCGCCGGCCCGGGGCTCGCCGAAGGGGACCGGGAGAAGGTTGTGCCGCTGGTCGAGGCGGCGAGCCAGGTAGTCCTCGACGCCGGGGCGTTGACGCCGGCGATGGTCGAAGCGGCATGTCAGAACGACGCTCGGGTCGTCGTCACGCCCCACGCCGGAGAGTTCAAACGTCTCGCCGGGGTCGGGCCCGGCAAATTCTCCACCCGCTCTTACGCCGCCCGGTGCGGTGTCGTCCTCCTCGCCAAAGGCAACCCGACCGTCGTCACCGACGGTGGGCTCCCCGTGCTCGTCCGGTCGGGGAGCGCGGTCCTTGCCACCATCGGCACCGGCGACGTGCTGGCCGGCATGCTCGGCGCCCTCTGGGCGAGAGGGCTCGACCCGATGGAGGCTGCCGTCTCTG
>JAGFIR010000040.1 GCA_024103415.1 Acidimicrobiales bacterium | reverse complement strand
GGTGCTCCAGACGTAGGCCTCGCGCGGGTTTGGCGACCCCCTACCCGCAAGCGGGTCCCTTCCCCCATCGCTTCGCTCTGGGGGACAGATCCGGTGAGTACCGGCGGAGCCGGGGAGGGGGTCGGTTCCACACAAGGATCTCTCCCCCAGCTCTGCTGGGGGAGTACCGGCGAAGCCGGGGAGGGGGTCGGTGCTCCAGACGTAGGCGTCTCGCGGGTTTGGTGACCCCCTACCCGCAAGCGGGTCCCTTCCCCCATCGCTTCGCTCTGGGGGACAGATCCAGTGAGTACCGGCGGAGCCGGGGAGGGGGTTGGTACTCCAGACGTAGGCGTCTCAGGGGTTGTCGGGCGGGGGTGGTGACCCCCTACCCGCAAGCGGGTCCCTTCCCCCATCGCTTCGCTCCGGCGGACAGGTCCGGGCGCCCCCGCAGCCGGCGCCGCTCCCCCCCCGGAGGGGGGGGGGGGGGGCCCGTTGGGGGAACCCCCCCCCCCCCCGGCCCCGCCGGGCCCCCCCGGGTCCGCCCCCCGGGGGGAAAGGGGGGGGGGAGGGCCCCCGTGGGGGGGGGGGGGGTCGCCAAACCCGCGCGAGGCCTACGTCTGGAGAACCGACCCCCTCCCCGGCTCCGCCGGTACTCCCCCAGCAGAACTGGGGGAGAAATCCTTGTGTAGTACCGACCCTCTCCCCGGCTTCGCCGAGACATCCGGCCGGCTACTCAGGATCGGGACGAGGAAGTCGCGGATCGAGCTCGGCCAGCTTCTCCCGAATCCGATAGATGGTCCAGTACGAGTTCTCCCAGACTTCTTCGTTCCAGAAGCGCAGCACTGCGAAACCACGGCTCCGGATGAAGGCGTCACGCGCGATGTCGTAATCGGACTCCAGATGGTGTGTGCCATCGACTTCGACGACCAGCTTCGGTCGCAGGCACGCGAAGTCTGCCAGGTAGGGGCCGATCGGGTGCTGACGACGAAATCGCACGCCGAGAGCGTTTCTCCGGAGCAATGTCCACAACAGAGCCTCCTCCCGCGTCATGGTGCGCCGAAGCTCTCGGGATCTCTCGATGCGCGCGGCGGGCGAGCCGAGGTTTCCTTCTTCCACAGAGCGATCTTCTTACAGACGGACCCGCTCCGGAACCCCGTTGTTCGGACGATGGGTACCCTCGGGGTATGGCTTCGAACTTGCACGGCCTGGCCGAAGCGGGCGTCAGCATCTGGTCGGATCAGATCTCGCGGGAGATGCTGGAGTCCGGCGAACTGGCCCGGCGCATCGAAGAGGACGCGGTCAGCGGCGTCACCTCCAACCCGACCATCTTCACCAACGCCATCCTCGGATCAGACGACTACGCCGACCAGATCCAGTCCCTTCGCAGTAGTGGCGTCCGCCCCCAAGAGATCGTGCAGGAGATCATGGCGGAGGACATCCGGGCTGCGTGCGACGTGCTGCGACCGGTCTGGGAAGCCACCGATGGGAGCGACGGGTTCGTGTCCGTGGAGGTCTCTCCCGTACTCGCAGGAGACACCGATGCCACCATCGAAGAGGCCAGGCACTGGGTCGCCACGATCGACCGCCCCAATCTCCTGGTCAAGGTGCCCGCCACTCCTGAGGGCGTGCCCGCCATCCGGGCCCTCACGGCCGAGGGCATCTCGGTCAACGTGACCCTGATCTTCTCGTTGCAGCGATACGACGAGGTGATCGACGCCTACCTGGGCGGTCTCGAGGATTACGTCGCAGACGACGGCGACCCCCGTCGGGTGTTCTCGGTGGCCTCGTTCTTCGTCTCCCGGTTCGACACCGAGGTCGACAAGCGGCTGGAGTCCATCGACTCGGAAGAGGCCCGTTCGCTCCTCGGCAAGACCGCCGTCGCCAATGCACGAGCCGCCTACGGGCTCTATCTGGAGCGTTTCGGCGACGGGCGATTCGAGGCCCTGGCTTCCAAGGGCGCCCGCCGGCAGAAGCCGCTGTGGGCATCGACCTCGACCAAGAACCCCGCCTACCACGACCTGCTCTACGTGGAGGAACTGGTGGCGCCGGGCACCGTCAACACCATGCCTCTCGAGACCATCGACGCCTACCAGGACCACGGCGATCCGAGCCCTCAGCCCTTCACCGATTACGACATCGCCGCGGCGCGTGCCGACCTCGAGCGACTTGCCGGGCTCGGCATCGACTACGACGACGTCGTCGGCGTGCTGGAGCGGGAGGGTGTCGAGAAGTTCGCCAGGAGCTGGCACGAGCTCCTGGATGCCATCGGCTCCTAGGCCTTCTCGAGAGGCGCCCAGGCGAGCAGCAGACGCTTCTTCCCCTGGGTGTCGAACATGACCTCGGCCTCGGCCTTGTCGCCCTCGCCCACCACCTCGCGCACGGTGCCCAGCCCCCACTTGCCGTGACGAACGCGGTCACCCGGCCCGATCTGGGAGGGGTCGACCTTGGTGGCCGGGCCGGTGAAGGCGGCCCGCTCGGCGGGCGACCGGCCGGACGGTTGCATCTTCCGCTTTGAGATCTTGGTGACGAGCTGTTCGGGGATCTCCTGGAGGAATCGTGACGGCGGGTTGTAACTCGAGCCGCCGAACAGCATGCGGTTCCACGCCGAGGTGAGATAGAGACGATCCATCGCCCGGGTGATGCCGACGTAGGCGAGCCGACGCTCCTCCTCCAACTCGTCGGGTTCGCCGAGCGAGCGCATGTGGGGGAAGACCCCGTCCTCCATGCCGATGATGAACACGACGGGGAACTCCAGGCCCTTGGCGGTGTGAAGGGTCATCAGGGTGACGGCCCCGGCGCCCTCGTCCCACTCGTCGATGTCCGCCACCAGGGACGTCGTCTCCAGGAACAGCTCGACACGACGGATGTTGTCCAGGGTGTCGTACTCCTCGTCGCCGATGACGGCCCCCTCGCTGGAGCTCTCGAACTCGTTGGCGACGCCGACGAGCTCCTTGAGGTTCTCCACCCGGCCCATGGCCTCGATGGTGCGCTCCGCCTCGAGCGCGGCGACCAGGCCGGTGTCGTCGAGGACCGCCTCCATGGCGGCGACCACTCCCTCCTCCTCCGCCTTCTCGCGGAGGGACTCGATGAGAGCCACGAACTCGAGTACCTGGCCTTGGGCACGGGCGTTCAGTTGCGGGACCTCCGCGACCCGCCGTAGGGCCGCGAAGAAGTCGATCCGCTGCGACTGTGCGAAGCGATCGAGGTGGGCGATGGTCGTGGATCCGATGCCCCGGCGGGGCTCGTTGATGATCCGCTTCACCGACACCTCGTCCGACGGGTTCACGATCGCCCGTAGATAGGCGAGGGCGTCCTTGACCTCTTTGCGGTCGTAGAACTTCACCGACCCGACGACGCTGTACGGGATCCCCCGGCGGACGAAGACGTCCTCCACCACCCGGGACATGGCGTTGGTGCGGTAGAAGACCGCCATGTCGGCGAGGTCGAAGCCCTCCTCCCGCAGCTTCTCGATCTGGTCGACGACGAAGCCCGCCTCGTCGTGCTCGTCCTCGGCCTCGTAGCGGGTGATGGGAAGACCCCGGCCCCGGTCGGACCAGAGGTTCTTCGGCGTTCGCTTGGTGTTCTGGGCGATCACCGAGTTGGCGGCGTCGAGGATGGTCTCGGTGGACCGGTAGTTCTGCTCGAGGACGATGACACGGGCATCCGGGAAGTCCTTCTCGAAGTCACGGATGTTGCGGATGTCGGCGCCACGGAACCGGTAGATCGACTGGTCGGAGTCGCCCACCACGCAGAGGTTCCGGTGCTTGGCCGTGAGCTGCTGGACGAGCTGGTACTGGGCACGGTTGGTGTCCTGGTACTCGTCGACGAGCACATACCGGAAGCGGTTCTGATACGTCTCGAGAACATCGGGGAAGGCGGCGAACAGTTCGACGGTGATCATCAGCAGGTCGTCGAAATCCATGGCCGAGGCGGCGAGGAGACGCTGCTGGTAGAGCCGGTACACGTCGGCCACCTGCTCGTGATAGAACCCCTCCCCCTGGTCGGCGAACGACTCGTAGTCCACCAACTCGTTCTTGGCCTTGGAGATGATCCCCTTCATCGCCTTCTCGGGGAATCGCTTCGGGTCCATGTCGAGATCCCGCAGGACGAGCTTGATGAGACGCAGGGAGTCGGCGTCGTCGTAAATCGAGAACCCCGAGCGGTACCCCAGACGGGAGGCCTCCCGACGGAGGATGCGCACACATGCCGAGTGGAAGGTGCTGACCCACATGCGCTTGGAGATGCCGCCGCCCACCAGCGCGGCCACCCGCTGCTTCATCTCGTCGGCGGCCTTGTTGGTGAAGGTGATGGCCAGGATGGCGTCGGGCGCCACCTGATGGTCACGGATCAGATGGGCGATCCGGTAGGTGAGAACCCTGGTCTTTCCCGATCCGGCACCCGCCACCACCAGGACCGGGCCCTCGGTGGCGGCCACCGCCTCCCGCTGTGAGGGGTTCAGGTCGGCGAAGAGTGGGGTGTCGGCCGGGACATCGTCGGTGAGCCACTCGGCCTGCATCCCGGCCGATCGTAGTGGCGGCCCCGGACTGAACCCGACGCCTCTCCTCCGGATGTGTCCCCCATGCGAAGCATGGGGGAAGGGACCCGCTTGCGGGTAGGGGGCCGTTGAAGCGAGCGAGGACCTCGAGCGCGGACCCTTGCGTCTTGAGAACCGGCCCCCTCGGCCCTTCGGGCCACTCCTCCAGCAAACCGAGGGAAAGTCCTCGTGGACTCCTCAGGCGACGGGCATCTCGACGACGCCGATGGCGTCGACGTCCGCACCCTTCTCGTCCCCGTTGACCGCGGGACGACGGAGGGGCAGCGAGTAGCAGAAGCGGGCACCGGTCGGGAAGCGACGCTCGTACCAGACGTCGCCACCCATGAACCGGGCGAGCCGGCGGGCGATGGGGAGACCGAGACCGATGCCGGTCGCCTCCCGGGCGTCGCCCTTGGACACCTGCTCGAAGTTCTCGAAGATGCGGAGCGTGTCGTCGTCGGCGAGACCGGGGCCGTTGTCGGAGATGATCACGGTGTACTGGTCGCCGACCACGAAACCCTCCACCATGATCTGGTCACCGCCGTACTTGCGGGCGTTCTCCATGAGGTTGCGGACGATCTGCTGGACGCGTCGACGGTCGGCGTAGACACGGACGCCGTCGGGCAGCGAGACCAGCGAGGTCTTGCGACCGCCGTTGGGGAACACCATCTGGGCGACGTCCTCGATGAGATCGCCGAGGTCGAACAACTCCGGGTCGAGACGAAGACGGTTCGCCTCGAGACGGGGGATGACGAGCACGTCTTCGACGAGGTCTCCCAGGTAGATGGCCTGCTTGTTGATGATCGTGAGGAACTCGTCGACCTCCTCCTCGGGGAGGTCGCGCCACGATTCGACGAGGGTCTCGGCGAAACCGGCGATCGAGGTGAGCGGTGTCCGGAGCTCGTGGCTGACCATGGCGACGAAGTCGTTCTTGATGGTGTGCGCCTCTTCGGAGAGACGCTTCACCTCACGCTCACGCTCCCGCCCCTTGGCCGTGATCCGCCACGCCCACAGGACGGCCCCCACCCCGATGAGGGGCGAGACGTATACGAGGATGTCGCTCACGTTCGGCATGCCTTGTCTGGTTATCGACCCGTTCGAAAACCGACTGAAGAACTAGGCGCTGTCGGCAGCGTTCATCCCGAGGAGCCGTCGGAGCGTTTGGGTGAGCACCCCCTGGCGCAGGTCGAACTTGTCCAGATAGGCGTCGACACCGGCGTCCCAGGCGGCGCGCTTCTCCTCGTCGGAGGCGACACCGGAGACCATCACGATCGGGACGCGGATGTCGGCGGCCCGCATTGCCCGCACCAGCTCGACACCGTTCGATCGGGGCATCGAGTAGTCGACCACCAGGGCGTCGAAACCACTGGTTGCCATGGCCAGCACCGCCTCTCTCGCTCCGGCGGCGACCTCGACATCGAACCCGGCGCCGGTGAGGGTCGCCGAGAGCAACTGACGCACACCGGCCGAGTCGTCCACGACGAGGACCCGGGGCCGGTCGGAGAGGCTCCTCGGGCGCTGTCTGGCGACCACGCCGAGGAAGTTCGGATCGAGCACCACCAGCACCTGCCCGCCACCGAGCATGGCCGCGCCGGTCACGTGGCTGGCACCTTCGAGGATGGGGCCGAGGCTCTTCACGGCGACGCGTCGCCGATCCACGATCTCGCTCACCGTGACCGCCACCAGGCCGGAGCGGGTGTTGATCACCACCATCTCCGTCTCGTCCTCGGGCTCTTCGGCGCCCACGGCCAGGGCGAGTGACACACAGGGGATCGACCGGGACCGGAACGAGACCGTCCGACCGTTGTCGGCCGAGGTGTACTCCGCAGCGGGCAGTGGCAGGGAAGCCTCCACGGCCGCCTCCGGGATCCCCCAGAACTCGTCGCCGGTGGCGACCACCACCACGTTCTGGAGCACCATCGACATGGGGAGCACCATCGTGGCCGTGGTCCCGTCGCCCTTGTGAGAGCTGATGTGGAGGGCACCGCGCACCTTCTCGACCGCCTCGCGGGCGAGCGGGAGACCGTCGCCTGCACCGGAGAACTCCGTCTTCGAGGTGCGGGTGGAGAAGCCGTGATGGAAGAGGACCGGTGATAGGTCGGGAGGCATCACCGGGATGCCCTTCTCGTCGGCGACCTCCGCCACGCGGTCCCAGTCGATGCCGGCACCGTCGTCGGTGATCGAGATCTCGACCCGATGGTCTTGGACCTCGGCGGTGACCCGGATGGTCCCGGTGGGTGGCTTGCCCTTGGCCACCCTTTCCTCGGGAGGCTCGATGCCGTGATCGACCGCGTTGACGAGGAGATGACGCAGGGGCTCCCGGATGAGGTCGATGATCTGGCGGTCGATCTGGATGTCGAGACCCTCGATCTCGATGCGCACGTCCTTGCCCATCCGCCGCCCGAGGTAGCGGACGAACTGCGGGAACGTCGAGACGGCGTCCGCGAACGGGACATTGGCCAGCGCCACTGCCTGGCCCTGCACGTCCTGGATCGACTCCGAGAGCCTCATCAGTTGGGCGCGGAACGTCTTCCGGAACACTGCCGGGTCGGCGCCCTCGATGGACACCAGCGACAGGTCGGCGAGAGCATCCACATCCAGTGCGACCTCCACGATCCGGTTGATCAACTGATACAGCTGTCCCGTGTCCACCCGGGTGGCATCGCCGAGGACCGAGCCGGTCATCGAAGTGAGCAGGCCCCCGAGACTCGTCTCCGGCGGGCGGAGGGCCCTCAGCTCCGGCGGCTCCTGGGTGGCCGCGAGCTCGAGACGCGTCAGCGCCTCGCGCAGCTCGCTCTCGTCACCTGAGTCGAACGAACCGACCAGCCGGCCGGCGGTCGCCTCCATGGCGACCAGGGCGGCTGTGGGGGGTGTGTTTCCCTCACCCACCTGTCTCCACATCCGCTCCAGGACGGCTCCGGCCTCGGAGATCGTCTTGCGCCCCAGCAGTCCGGCAGAGCCCTTGATCGTGTGAGCGTCGCGGACGAGGTCGGAGACCTTGTCCAGGGAGAGATTGCCCGCGATCAGGTCGCGGGCGCCCATGACGAGACGACGCGAGCGCTCTTCGAGCTCCTCACGGAAGATCTGCGTCAACTCGGGCGTGTCGAAGTCCAAAGAAACGCTCCCCTGCCTCGCCCTAAACATCGGCACCGCCGATGCCGGGCTGAAACCACCTTTGACCCGAACCTAGAGATTCTCGAGATCGAATGGCACGAGATCCAGCGCATCGGCGAACGACCCGTCGTGGGTCACGAGCAAGACGGCGAGGTCGGCGCGGTTGGAGAACTCGACCGCCCCGGTCTCGGTCCGGCCATAACCACGGGTGTCGTAGCGGATCACCCTGAAGTCTTCGCTTAGTGCCGCCACCTGCTGGTCCCACATCCGGAGGTTGGCGACACCGGCGTGGATCACGGCCACCGCCGGGCCGTCGCCGTCGACTTCGTAGTAGATGCGGGCTGCGTCGGTCTCCAGGAAGCCGGACCGGCCCGTCATCCGGCTACTCCCACTCGATCGTGGCCGGCGGCTTCGAGGAGATGTCGTAGGCGACGCGGTTGATGCCCGGGACCTCGTTGATGATCCGGGAGGACATCCTTTCCAGCAGCTCGTAGGGCAGACGCGCCCAGTCGGCCGTCATGGCATCCTCGGAGGTGACGGCCCGGATCACCAGCGGGTAGGCGTAGGTGCGACCGTCGCCCTGAACCCCCACGGTCTTGACCGCGGGGAGGACGCCGAAGGCCTGCCAGATGTCCCGGTAGAGACCGGCCCTCCTGATCTCCCCGGTGATGATGGCGTCGGCGGCCCGGAGGGTGTCGAGACGCTCGCGGGTCACCTCCCCGATGATCCTGACGGCCAGTCCGGGACCGGGGAAGGGCTGGCGCCACACGATCTCCTCGGGCAGGCCGAGCTCCTCGCCGATGGCCCGCACCTCGTCCTTGAAGAGGTCGCGCAGCGGCTCGACGAGCTCGAACTCCATGTCGTCGGGCAGCCCACCTACGTTGTGGTGCGTCTTGATGGTGGCCGCCGTGGCCGAGCCCGACTCGATGACGTCCGGATAGAGGGTCCCCTGGACCAGGAAGCGGGCGTCCCCGACGCCGGCCGCCGCCTCCTCGAAGACGCGGATGAAGGTCTCCCCGATGATCTTGCGCTTCTGCTCGGGGTCGGTGACACCGGCCAGCAGCTCCAGGAACCGATCGGCGGCCTTGACGTGAACCAGGTCGACGTCGAAGTGGGAGCGGAAGGTCTCCTCGACCTGCTCGGCCTCGCCCGCCCGCAGCAGACCGTGGTCCACGAAGATGCAGGTCAGCTGATCGCCTACCGCCTTGGCGACGAGCGCGGCGGCCACGGCCGAGTCGACACCGCCGGAGAGACCGCAAATGACCCGGGCGTCGCCGACCTGGCGGCGGATCGCCTCCACCTGGGATTCGATGATCGAGTGCGACGTCCACGTGGGCGCCAGCCCGCAGACGTCGTAGAGGAACGTCTTGAGGATCTCCGACCCTCGCGGCGTGTGCATCACCTCGGGATGGAACTGGACCGAGTAGATGCCCAGGTCCGGCGCCTCCATCGCCCCCACCAGCGCACCGGGGCTGCGACCCACGACGCTGAAACCCGG
>JAGFIR010000229.1 GCA_024103415.1 Acidimicrobiales bacterium | reverse complement strand
GGAGATGGCGCAGTCGTTCCTGCAGGGGGCGCCACTGGCGCAGGGCTTCGTCAAGCAGCAGTTGAACGCCTCGTTCGAGTCGAGCTTCTCCGAGTCGATCGGCTGGGAGAGCGAGTCCCAGACCATCGCCCTGGGCACCGAGGACGCCCGGGAGGGCGTGGCTTCGTTCCTGGAGAAGCGCCCACCCACCTGGCACGGCCGCTAGAGACAGGGTCAACCCCCTTCCACCTGACCACGCCGCCCCATACGTTCGGTCGTATGAATGCGGCCACCAGATCCGTCGCCCTGGTCGGAGGTGACGCCCGGCCGGTGGAGGTGCAGGTCCACGTCGGGTCACAGAAGGAGTCGTTCCGGCTGAGCGGGCTCCCCGACACTGCCGTCCGTGAGGCGAAAGACCGCGTCCGGGCTGCGATCAACTCGACCGGCCTCCACTTCCCCAACCGGAGGGTGACGGTGAACCTGGCGCCGGCGGACCTCCCCAAGTCGGGGACCGATTTCGACCTTCCGATCGCCCTCGGTGTGCTGGCGGCCTCGGGTGTCGTCACCGGGCAAGTCGACGCCGTGGCTGTTGGCGAGTTGGGTCTCGACGGCAGGGTCCGACCTGCCGGCGGGAGCATCGGCGCCGCCGTCCTCTCGGCGAAGACCGGCGTCCCCTGTCTGGTCTCCCGATCGGTGGCGTCCCGCGTGGCGGTGGTGCCGGGAGCAGAGGTCTACGGCGTCGACACGCTTGCCGAGGCAGTCTCCTTCCTCCGCAACGGTGCGACCGCGAGGGAACCGGCCCGGCCCGACGACGACGTGATCCCATCGGACACGCCGGACATCGCCGACGTGCAAGGTCAGCCGCTGGCGAGACGGGCCATGGAGATCGCAGCCGCCGGCGGTCACCACGTCCTCCTCTACGGACCACCGGGCGGGGGCAAGACGATGCTGGCCCGCCGACTCCCCGGGATCCTCCCCGAGCTCGACGACGAGGCCGCCGTCGAAGTCGCCATGATCCACGCCGCCGCCGGTCTCGACCGACCCATGGTCAGGGTCCCGCCATTCCGGTCACCGCATCACACGGCCTCGCGCGCGGCGCTGGTCGGGGGTGGGTCCGGTGTGCCGGTGCCGGGAGAGGTCAGCCTCGCCCATCGCGGGGTCCTTTTCATGGACGAGCTCGCCGAGTTCCCGCGGAACCATCTCGACACCCTCCGTCAGCCCCTCGAGGACGGGCTCATCACGATCGCCCGCAAGGGGGTCTCGGTGCGGTTCCCCTCGCGCTTCCACCTCGTCGCCGCGGCCAACCCGTGCCCCTGTGGCTACGCCGGTGACCGGCGCAAGCCTTGCGTCTGCCGGCCGTCCGAGGTGGCTCGCTATCGCCAGCGGGTGTCCGGCCCCCTGGTCGATCGCATCGATCTCGTGGTCAAGGTGGGGCGGGTGGAGACGTTGAGCCTCGAACTGTCGGTGGAGGAGTCCTCGGCGGTGGTCCGAAAGCGGGTCGAGGAGGCCATCCGCTTCGGCTCCGGGATCGATGGCGGGCTCTCTCCGGCCGCCGAGCGGATGATCGTCTCGGCGCTGGAACAGGGTCTCATCACCGCCCGCGGTGCGACCCGCACCGCCAGACTCGCCCGAACCATCGCCAACCTCGCCGCGTGCGAGGAGGTGGACGAGGACCACGTCGCCGAAGCGATGGCGTTCCGGTCGCCATGGTGACGCTCGTCGGTCCGGACGACCCCGGATACCCGGTGGGTCTGGCTGACCTGGAGGATCCGCCGCCGATTTGGGTCGCCGGGGAGCTCCGCCCCGAGCCGGGCGTGGCAGTCGTGGGGACACGCCGGTGCACCCGATACGGGATGGGGCTGTCGGGCGCATTCGGCCGGGCGATCAGCGACGCCGGGTGGACGGTCGTCAGCGGGCTCGCCCGGGGCATCGACACCGCCGCCCACCGCGGATGTCTCGAGGCTCGAGGTCATGCGGTGGCCGTGCTCGGCTCCGGTG
>JAGFIR010000100.1 GCA_024103415.1 Acidimicrobiales bacterium | reverse complement strand
GACGACCGATAGGTGACCTGCCACACCGTCTCCGGCTTCGTCGAGATCCAGTAGCGGATGGTGAAGTCGGCGGGGTTGTTGCTGGCGAAGAGGGGCCGGTAGATGCCGTCGGGGCTGACGCCGAGATCGGGGCACCGCAGCTCGACCGGGGCGTTGATCGAGACGTAGAACTGGCCCATGATCGACAGCGGGTTGGGCGGCGTCCCCTCGTCGATCAGGACGATCGTCCCGCCCACCCCGTCGGGACAGTGCCTCTCGGCATCGGCCGCCTCCGCGTCGGACACGTCGACACAGGGATCCCGGAACACCGGGTCCGGAGAGGTCTCGCCGCCCGCTTCTTCGCCCTCCCCGGGCTCCCCGACCACCGGCTCCTCACCCGGGCCGAAGACGTCGTCGGCGGTGTACTCGGTCGCCCACTCCTCGACGACGTAGGGACGATCGGGATCCGGCGTGCCGATGCCGTCCGCATCGACACCGGCCGGACGGGTCGGCGGCAGGAACGGCTGTCCCTGACCGGACGAATCGGAGCCAGCCGGCTCCTCCCCCTGTTCGACGAGGAGCCGAGCGGGGACCTGCCGGGTGGAGGGCCGCGGCAAACGGATCTCGACATCGCCCGGGTCGGTGTCCGGGTCGGCCGGTATCGCCGTCTCGATCGGGACCAACTCGCGGGTCGCCGAATCCGGATCGTCGTCGCGAAGGAGATCCCCGATGAACAGCCCGGCTGCGAACAGCGCCACCGAGGAGAGGGCAGTGATGATCGTGAGGTTGATTCGCTTCATGTGGATCACCCGAAGAAGCAGTCGTCGAGTCGGACCTGGGTCTGCTTCATGGTCTGGCCGCCCGGACCGCTGGCGGTGATGGTCACCGTGATCATCAGATGACCCGAGGAGACGGTGTTCTCGTCGAAGGGGCCGAGCTCAGCGGCGAAGACGCTCCCGTTCCGGGCCATGGGCACGGAGCCGGAGACGGAGCCGACTTCCCAGCTCATGGTTGCCGCCGTCGCATTGGCTACCTGGACCGAGATCGCCGAGGTCTTCGGACCACCACAGGTCTCGGGGAAGCCGTCCCACTCCTCGATGATCGTGTCCGGGTTCCTCGTTATCTCCCCGATCACAGGCGCCGGTGCTGCCGTGGTGGTGGTGGTGGTGGGGGCCGTGCTCGTGGTGGGGGCCGGAGCGGTCGTGGTCGTGGTGGATGGCACGGTCGTGGTGGTGGTGGTCGTTGTCGTTGTCGTCTCCCCGTCAGGGAGGGTGGTGGTTGTCGTCGTTGTGGTCGTGGTCTCATCCGGGGAGGCGAGGCGGTCGAAACGGCCGACCTCCAGCGAGCACGGAGCGACCGGCACGTCGATGTCGCGATCGGGATCGACGTACTCGCGCTGCACCCACACCCGGGCCTCGAGCCTCTCGGGATCGCGGATCTCGAGCCAGTTCCCCGACTCGTCGACGCCGGTGACGAGGACCCGGTCGCCGTCGTGGACCTCGCCAGCCTCCGCCGTTGCGGGGCACAGGTAGTACGGGAGGCCACCCCCGGTGATGGTGGCCCCGGCGGTGCTGCCAAAGGGCAACACGCCGTTGTAGCCGAGCCACACACCGGCGGCTACGGCGCTCGAGACCAGCAAGCCGGTCACGACACGATTGATCATTCGAATCCTCCGTCCACGTGCAACGACACGGGCGAACACCTCGTCCCGTGGGGTCGGGGCCGGCCACCTGTCAGACATCGCGTGCCACCCCCTCCACGATTCCTGGCACCTCGGCGCCCAACCGCGCACGAAGTGCGGCAAGCCCGCGGTGCAGATGTGTCTTCACCGATCCCGCCGAGACCCGCAATGCGGCCGCGGTCTCCGCTTCGGAGAGACCGGCGAGGTGACGCAGGGCCACCACCTCACGCTGTCTCTTCGGCAGGCGGGCCATCGCGTCGACCAGTGCCAGACGCAGCGCCACGTCGTCGTCTTCGTGCGAGATCTCCTGCAAAGGGGCGTCGGACATCCGACTGCGTGCCCGTGCGGTGTCGATCGCCAGATTGGAGGCGACACGCACCACCCACCCCTCACGCCACGGCTGATCCCCGATCTTCCGCCAGTGGGCGAAAGCGCGGGCCATGGTCTCGGCGGCGACATCCTCCGCGGCGGTGGGGTCACGGAGGACCCTCATGGCCACACGGAACGCTCGACCGAAGAGGCCGTCGAAGGCCTCTTCGAATCCGGTCGGCGCCTGCAATTTGGATATCACGTCAATGAATACGGCACGAGCCGTGCTCGCGTTGACAGCAAATCCTGGCCCCTTGCCTCCGGGACCCCGGGGATTACGCGGAGAGATCGTTTGTCAACGGAACGGGCCCGCCGCCCGTTTCCAGGACATGTCGACTCGTTCGACACCAACGAAGACCGAGCCTGTCACCGGGCCGTTTGCCGATTCCCACCAGGTCTTGCCTAGGGTCTCGGGAACCATGTCGGAGCAGGAAACGGTTTACGACTCGCCATCCCAATGGGTCGCCGACCACATCCGCGACTACGTGGAGACCGGCGGCGAGAAGGGTCACGACTGGAGAGGGGCTCCCACCCTTCTCCTCACGACACGCGGCCGGAAGACCGGCAGGCTGCGTCGCACCGCGCTCATCTACGGGCGCATGGGTGACGCATACGTGGTCGTGGCGTCGAAGGGCGGTGCTCCGCAACACCCGATGTGGTATCTGAACCTGAAGGCCAACCCGGACGTCCAGGTCCAGGTGGGACCCGACGTGTTCGAAGCGGTCGCACGGGACGCAACCGACGATGAGCGGCCATTCCTCTGGGAGCAGATGGTGTCGATCTGGCCGGCGTACGACGACTATCAGGAGAAGACGACACGCCGAATCCCCCTCGTGGTCATCGAGCCGACCACGGGTGCGGAATAGGCTGCGTCGCCAGTTCAAGGGGGTTCACTCGATGAAACGCGCTCTGAAGGTGCTCGGCCTCGGCCTGATCATGGCCCTCATCGCCGCCTGTGGTGGTGGGGCGGAGGCCAACGCAGACGCCACCACCACGACCGCAGCCGCTTCCGGGGACGTGACCACGACCACGCTCGCCGACACCACCACGACCACCGCGGCCGATGTCGACGACGACGATGACGATGACGACGACACGGGCGGTGATTTCTCTGCCGGCTCCTGCTTCATGGCCAACCGGGCCTGGGTCGAGGCGATGGAGCGCCAGAGCCAGCTCTACGACGGCGACGACATCGACTACGAGGTCGCCATCGCTCAGATCCATGCCGCCGCCGACACCGCTCCGTCCGAGATCCGGTCGGACTTCAAGATCTTCGCCGAGGAGGTCGAGAAGCTGTACCGGGCCATGGCC
>JAGFIR010000088.1 GCA_024103415.1 Acidimicrobiales bacterium | reverse complement strand
TCGACACCGACAACGACGGCGAGGACGATTGGATCGTCGTCGGGGCCGACCTGGGGCTCCTCTCCTCGGGCAGCTTCAGTGGCCAGTACGTCACGGCCCTGTTCATGCCGAGCGGGCAGTTGGCATCTGGTACGGTGTACTTCGCCGGTGGCGACTACAACGACGGAGTCCTGTCGCTGCTCGCCGGCTGGCCTGAGATCGACTCGGATGAGATGACCATCGCCGTCGAGGTCTACGATCTTCGAAGCGACGAGGTCGTTGGCTTCGCTGATGACCTCGCGGTCGATCTCGGGAACATCATCGAGACCGAGGCAGGGAACTTCCTCGAGCTCGATACGGCAGAGAGCGTCGACCTCGCGGTCGAAGGCACCGGCGACATGCTCTGGTTGTTCCCGAACAACGCGCCGGATGATCAGTATCAGGTCGCCACGGTCGCGGAAGTGGACGAGCCAGATCCCGACCCCGATCCGGACCCGGATCCGGATCCGGATCCCAAGACAGGACCGAAGTTCGCCACCGCGGGCACGGACACCGGTCTCTGGGAGCTCTGGGAAGGGAGCACGAAGGTCAAGACCTTCTACTTCGGCAACCCCGGGGACATCCCCTTCATGGGTGACTGGGATGGTGACGGTGTCGCCACGCCCGGTCTCTACCGACAGTCGGATGGCTTCGTGTACCTGCGCAATTCCAACACCCAGGGTGTGGCCGACATCTCGTTCTACTTCGGGAACCCCGGAGACGTCCCGATGGTGGGTGACTTCAACGGAGATGGGTTCGACACGGTGTCGATCTATCGCCCGTCCGAAGCACGCTTCTACATCATCAACAAACTGGGCAAGAACGGCGGCGGGCTCGGCGCAGCCGAGTACTCGTTCATCTACGGCAACCCCGGCGATGTCCCGTTTGTTGGTGACTGGAACGGCGATGGAATCGACACGCCTGGATTGCGACGGCCGTCGGATGGCTTCGTCTATCTGAGGAACAGCAACTCCCAGGGTGTCGCCAACATCTCGTTCTTCTACGGCAACCCCGGAGACGTGGTGTTCGCCGGTGACTGGAACGGGGACGGACGAGATTCGATCGGTCTCTACCGGCCGTCGAACGGTGTTGTGTACCTGCGCAACGCCCTCTCGACGGGAATCGCGGACTCGTCACATGTTGTCGGTCGGAATCGCCTTCCCGCTGCCGGCGACTTCTAGAAGCCGACAGACCAACGAGGAGAAGGGGGGCCCGGGCAACCGGGCCCCTCTCCTTTGCTCGTATTCATATTTCGAGGCCTTGTGTCCGATAGAGAGTCCATGGAGCCGATGGTCGGCGCTGACCCCGAGCACGACGTCGACGCCCCCGAGATCCTGGACGCCGACGAGGCGCCGGGGCTGGGGGGCAAGGTCACCGCGGTCACGGGGCACTCGGATCTGATCGATCTCATACGTCACGGCGGGGTCTGGGTCGCGGTTGTGTTGGTCGTCGCGGTGTTGGTCATCCTGTCGTTCAATCTCTGGCCCCGGTCAACGTCGCCCTCGATCGACGTCACCGTTCCGGTGGTCACGGTGCCGACCACTTCGGCGGCGGCCGATGACTCCCTGGGCATCAGGCTCCCGGGGCTCGCGGAGCGGTGGAACGAGGTCACTTCGCCTCCGGCGATCACCAAGGGGATCCCGCGGACGCCCGAGACCGGGCGATTCGACGCCTTCACGTACCGATTCAACGATTCGAGTCTCGTCGCCGGCGCGTACGACGACCGCACCGAGGACATCTACGCCCTCCTGGTGCGATCGTGGCTGTCGGACGAGAACTCCCACCGACTGGTCATCCACCTCTGCCATGTGGTTCATCCGCATTCACCGGCCTGTTTGGAGAGGTATCAACACGACGGTCTGAACGGTGGCGGGCCGGAGGACTTCCGGGACCTCACCCATCGGTCGGAGTGGGTCATCGACGGGGTCCGCTGGCGACTCGAGATCGAGGACAACATCCAGACCATCCGCGCTATCGCGCCCGGTGGTCATTGAGCTCCCGATCGTCAGAGTGACGAAGGCATGCTGAACATCAGCCATTGCTGAACGAGCACCAGATGCCTGCCGACCTCCTGGATCACGGCTGGCACTCCGACGCGGGCCGGGAAGTAGAGCCAGGTGACGACGCTGCTCGTGAGGACATAGCCGAGGGCTACTCCGGCGACTGCGTTGCGGAGACGGGACTTGTCGAGTTGCGCGATCGGAGCACCGCCGAACAAGCGTGACCAGGTCTGCTCCGGGAGGAAGACCAACCATCCGACCATCATCACGTATGGGAAGATTTCCAACGTCATGAACAACGCCATCGCGGCATGGAACCCGATGAAGGCCGCCACCAGCCAGACCCGCCGTCGAGCGATTCCGGCCAGCGGCAGGAACAGGAGGACCGTTCCCAGGACCTCGAGCGCCACGGTGGCCACCGAACCTGCCTCCAACAGCGCTGGAAGTGACGTGAGTCTGGAGCCGAGACTCGATCCGTGATCGGGGTGGGCCAATACGTCGTGGAGCGCGGTCCGATCGAGCAGCCACTCACCGAAGTGCTTGGTGATGCCGGCCCAGAAGTAGATCAGGAAGAACTGGATCAGGAGCCCGGCGGAAGCGACCGAGAGGACCGTCCGGGGCGGCGCACCCTTCGAGCCGTTGGCGTCCCAGGAGAGGTGTTCTCCGACCGGGAGGAACATCAACCAGAAGAGCAGGAGGGCGGTGCAGTAGTGGCCCATGTTGATGGCGGAGCCGCTGAGGAGCAGCTCCCTGAGCGGCAACGCGTACGCCAGCCAGGTGACCACCGAGACGACACGGGTTCGGTGCCCGACCATCAAAAGCATCGCGGCCGGGAAACGCACGAAGTGGGAGAGCGAGACGAGGTCCAGTGAGATCGGGAAATAGCCTGACGCTTTGGTCAGCCACTCGATGACGATGATCGCTGCCAGCCCCACCCTGGCCACGGCGAGGGCCCTCGTGTCGACACCGAACCTCGCGAACAGCCCCTTTGTGTCCCCGAGGGAGGCCGTCGCTGGCGATTCGGTGGTGGTCATTGGCTCCAGATCATCGTCGCGTAGAGGGAGCCGGTTGAACTGACGACTCACAGCCAGGAGTATCGCCAACCGGAATGGTCCCGGGTCGTAGCCGTTGCCTAGGCTCGGGCTCGGTGCTTCGTTGGATCGACTTCGCCCATGAGGCCCCCGACATCGCCCGACGCGGGCGGGAGTTGCTATTCAAGCGGGGCGAGGGATTCGCCTTCCTGGCGACGATCGACGCCGGGGGTGCGCCCCGGCTTCATCCGATAGTGGTGGTCCAGGAAGAGGGCGGGCTCTACGCCTTTCTCACACCGTCACCCAAGCGGAGGGACCTCGAGAGGGATCCGCGATTCGCCCTCCACGCCTTCCCGCACC
>JAGFIR010000198.1 GCA_024103415.1 Acidimicrobiales bacterium | reverse complement strand
GACGCGAAGAGACTCGCCGAGCCTGGCGTTCTCTCTCGATACTCGGCGATGATCTCCGGTCGCATCGGGTGGCGGGATCGTACCGGTCGGACGATCCGGGTGCCCCCGGCCGGGTGGGATATCCCGGCCAGGGGGCATCTCATCCCCCGCGTTCGTGCTCCAGGGCGAAGCCGTCATCGAGCCAGCAATTGATCCCGCCTTCCAGGTGGGACACGTCGCGGTACCCCAGATCGGCGAGCACCGCAGCCGCCAGCGCCGAGCGGCCACCCGAGGCGCAATAGAGGACGACCGGCGCCGACGGGTCGAACTCCTCCCGGTGCGCCGGGTAGGTCGGGTCCGGCCAGAACTCGAGCATCCCCCGCGGCGCGAAGACCGCGCCCGGGATGAATCCGGTGGCCTCTCTCTCGTCGGGCTCCCGGATGTCGACGAGCAGGACACCCCGGTCCCGCGCCGCGACCACCTCGGCGGGGGTCAGCTCCCGTACCCTCTGTCGCGCCTCGGCGACCATGTCCACGTCGTTCGCACATCCACCTCCTGGTAGAACCGACCCGTGGACTATTCGTCGGGGCGGTGAAGAATGTCATCCGTGGATTCCACGGATTCGGGCTCCTTGGCGGGGCCTTCTGCGCCCACGCCCCATGAACGCGAGGTGCTCGCCCTCCTCGCGGACCGCCTCACCAACAAGGAGATCGCCGACCGGCTCTACATCTCGGTGCGCACCGTGGAGAGCCACGTGTCGTCACTGCTCGTCAAGACCGGCGCGTCGAACCGACGCGACCTCGCGGAGTTGGGCCGGCGGCTGTCGACGGCGCCCGTTCACAATCTGCCCGCCCCCAGGACCAGCTTTGTTGGCAGAGAGACCGAGCTCGCATCGATCATCGAGCTCCTCGAGGACGATCGCCTCCTGACCCTCACGGGCCCACCGGGTGTGGGCAAGACCAGGCTCGCCGTCGAGGTGGGGAAACGGTGGCGGGGCGTTCCGAGGATTCGGTGTTCCTGGTCGAACTGGCGTCGCTACGCGACCCCGATCTCGTGACCACCGAGATCCAGGTCGCCCTGCGCGCCCCCTCGGCAGTGACACTGGACCGGCTGCGCTCGCTCGCCGACTTCATCGGAAACAGGCCCATCATGATCGTCCTGGACAACTGCGAGCACGTCCGGACTCCTGTGGCGCGCGTGGCCGAGGCCCTGGTCGACCGCTGTCCCCGCCTCCGCGTCCCGCAGTGCCGAAGACTCCAATCTCGCCCGTCAGATGTTCCGTGAGCTGGGAGACCTGCACTCCTATTTGATCGCCTCACGGTTCGCCACGGTGGTCGCCATCCTCGACGGCCGACTCGACGAAGCCCGCCAAACCGCGGAGGAAGCCCTCGCCCTGGCCCGTCGAATGGGCAACGACCACGAGGCGGCAGAGGCGCAGCGCTTTCTCGGTCGCATCGCCCTCGAGACCGGCGACACCGGAGAGGCGAGGGGGCATTACGACCGGGCAATCCCCGGTCTCCTCCGATGCGGGGACCTGCGTTGCTCGGGACGGGCCCACGCCGAGAACGCCCTGGCGC
>JAGFIR010000179.1 GCA_024103415.1 Acidimicrobiales bacterium | reverse complement strand
GAGGCAGAGCTGTTCGCCACGGTCGAGTACGTCGAGGTGGCGGGCAGGGCGATCGCCGACGCCATCGAGGCGTACCTGAACACCGACGTTCCGGGAACCGGTTGGTACGAGCCCGGTCGCACGTTCCGGGCCGCCCCCGGTCTCAGCGGTGCCGCGTGTGTCGAGACCCCTCTGGAATAGCTCCGGCCGGGGAGTGGCGGCAGGAGCGGGCGCACGGGCCGCCATCTCGTAACTTGACATAACCTGGATTATGGGCGCTTTGGATTCAGGCCCTCCGGAACGGGTCATTTGGAATAGCCCCCTCCCGGGTAGGGTTCTCTGTACAAACCCTTCCTATCAGGAGACAGACGCATGCCCACAGTGGCACTGACCAAGGAAAACTTCGACGAGACGATCCAGGGCAACGACACCGTGATCGTCGACTTCTGGGCCGAATGGTGCGGCCCGTGTCGCAGCTTCGCTCCCGTGTTCGAGTCCGCCTCCGAGCGTCACGACGACATCGTCTTCGCCAAGGTCGACACGGACGCCGAGATCGAGCTCGCCCAGGCTTTCGGGATCCAGTCCATCCCCACCCTGATGGTCTTCCGTGACCAGATCATCCTCTACGCCCAGCCCGGCGCCCTCCCCGAACCTGTGTTCGAGGATCTGATCGGGAAGGTCCGTGAGGTCGACATGGACGCCGTGCGGGCCCAGATCGAGGCCGAGATGGCACAGGGTGGCCATGACCACGATCACGAGCATGACCACGACCACGACCACCAGCACTGATTAGTCGCTAGCGCGGCTTGCGGTACACGGAGACGTGTGCCTCCGACTTGTCGGTGAACGGGCGACGGTCGTACCAGTCCCAGCGGTGCTCCAGCTCCAGGCCGGCGATCCTGGCCATCAGGTCCATCTCGGACGGCCAGGCATAGCGGATGGTGAGCGGGAGCACCACGGTCTCACCCGACGCCAGCCGACGCACGTTCTGGACCTCGATCACCTGCTCCGCGGCGTGATGGATGGCGAGCTCGTACGAGTGGCTTCCGTCGGGGCCGAGGTTGGACAGACCCACCCGCGTCCCGTACTTGTCGAAGCGCTCAAGGTCGGGGACGAAGCAGTCGAGGACGAAGCGGCCGCCCGGCTCCAGGTGCTCGGCCACGTTTTGGAAGCACTGCACCTGCCGGTCCTGGGTGAGCAGGCAGAAGAGGGTGTTGAACCCGAGGAAGACGAGAGGGAACGTCCCCTCCACGGGCACCTCGGCGAAGTCCCCCATCACGACGTCGATGCGGTCTCCCCCGTCCTTGGCCCGGAGCTTTTCGACCATCACGTCGGACTCGTCGATGCCGGTGACCTGGACTCCGCGTCTCACCAGGGGCAGGGCGACCCTGCCGGTGCCCACGCCCAGCTCGAGCATCCGTCTCTGTGGGCCTGACAGCTCCTCGAGGAGGTGGACGGCGTTGATGTCCACCTGGCTGAAGAGCTCGTCGTAGACCTGGCCCCAGACGTCCCCGTACTTCTCCGGTTGTGTCATCACCCGGAGTCTGGCACGCCTGCCGGCGGGCACCCCGGTCATTTCTAAGCTGGCCCCATGCCGATCCACCCGTCCGTCCTCGCCGACATGGAGCGTCTGGGTATCGAGTACGAGTCGATGGACATCGATCCCGACCTCGCCGACACCGCGGACTTCTGCCGCGCCTACGACATCCCTCTGGAGAACTCGGCCAACGCGATCCTCGTCGCCTCACGGCAGCCACCGGGCCATCACGCCCTGTGCGTGCTGCTGGCCACCACGCGTCTCGACGTCAACGGGACCGTGAGACGGCGCCTGGGTGTCCGCAAGGCGAGCTTCGCCCCTGCCGACCTGACGAGGGAGCTCACGGGTCAGGAGATCGGCGGCGTGACGATCTTCGCCGTTCCCGAGGGGATCCCGGTGTGGATCGACTCCCGGGTGATGGACTGCGACTGGGTGATCGTCGGGGCCGGCTCGAGAGACGCCAAGATCCGCCTGGACCCCGCCCAGCTCGCCGGGCTCGACGGCTATGAGGTCGTCGAAGACCTGGCGCGGGACTGACGCATCCGGTTCCGCATCAGGAACCCGTACCCGACCAGCCCGATGAGGGCGAAGGAGAACCACTGGATGGCGTACGACAGGTGCGAGCCCATGTCGTCGAAGGTGGGCACCGGGATCGGCTCGGGGAGCCCCTCCCCCGCTCCCCTGGCCACCATGTACACCGGGGCCAGCGGATACGGGACCTGCCGCGCGATCCGTTCGACATCGATCCGGACCAGTCGCTCCAGGCGACCATCGGGCGGGTCGGTCGGCCCGAAGCGGGGTCGCTCCTGGGTGGGCTCGATCCAGCCCACGACGGTGACCTCCCCCGCCTCCGGGGCGGCTTCGGCGACGGGCGGCTCAGCGAGGTGCGGCGGGATCCAGCCCCGGTTGACCAGGACGGCCGAGCCGTCATCGAGGACCAGCGGTGTGACGACGTGGAAGCCGGCGCCGAAGTCGGGGTGGACCCGGGATCGGATCAGGACCTCGTCCTCGACTGCGTACTCCCCCGTCACCTCGACCTGCCGGTAGCGGAGCGACTCGTAGTCGCCGGCCGCAGATCGGAGAGCCTCATCGAGGGAGACGGGCTCCGCGGACATGCGGCTGGCCCCTTCTTCGTTGGCCAGACGCACCTCGTCGTGACGGTCGAGCTGCCAGAGCCCGAGGAAGACGAAGCCAACGGCGATCACGGCCACCATCACGTGGGCGGCCAGCCAGCCGGGTGTGAGCAGCGGATGACGTCGTTCGTTCAGGGTGATGTCACGTTAGACCCCGTGTCCGGCTTCGCCGTCGGCCCCGGCGAGGACGACCGGGCGGTCGACCTGCACCTGCTCGGCGACCACCTCGATCCGGCTGCGGCGTCCCTCGGGGCCCTCCCAGTAGCGGCGTTGGATCGAACCGACCGCCCACAGACGGTCCTCGAAGACACCGGGCTCGTCCCACAGCTCGTCGGGCGGGTCCCAGAGGGTCACCGGGACGACGTCGACCCGTCGACGCGGCAACTCCTGTCTCACGGTCACCAGGTACCTGATGAGACGGCTCCCGCTGTCGAAGGTCCGGCACTCGGGGTCGGCGGCCAGACGGCCGCGCAGGACCACGAGGTTGATGTCGAGACTCACTTCTCCCCTCCCCTGTCATGCGGGAAGTGCGGACAGGTTCGAATCAAGCGGGTTGCGGGCCCCGCGGGAAGGGGGTCCTAGGAGAGCTGGGAGCGCAACTCCTCGACACCTTCGAAGTCCACTTCGTGGGACTCGACGGCATCGAGCAGCTTGCGGGCGGCGTCGGGATCACCGGCGGCCAGCGCCACGCGGGCGGCGACGAACCAGCGACGGAGCTGGCCCGGGGTCGGCGATGCGACGAGACGGCCGGGACGGATCACGGCCCAGGCGTCACGGGGGCGGCCCTGGTCGACGAGGTAAGAGGCGTAGACGACCCGGGCCTCGTTCTGGGTCTCGGGGTGGAGGTCGGCCTCCTGGATCATCTTCCAGGCGGTGGCTATTCCCTGGTGGTTGCCGAGGGCGCGCAAACAGTCGAGCTCGACCGGGGTGTGCAGCATCTCACCGGTGATGCGACGGAAGGTGCGCAGCTCGCGCAGCGCCTCCTCCCATTGACCGGAGCGGTAGGCGGCCAGCCCGAGCAGCTCGCGGATGGTGGCCGCGCGTGGTGACAGCTCTTTGGCCTTGCGGAGCTCGGCAGCGGCGGCCGGGTAGCGCTCGTCGGCGAACGCCTCCATCCCCTTGGAGAGATGGAATATGGCCGGCTCGCGCTTCTCCTTGCCGGTGGAGCGGATGATCTCGTCACGAACCCAGCGAGGAAGCTGACCCGACGGGACGGCGGTGATCCTGCCCCGCTGGGGACGACCCGGTCTCGAGTCCTTCTGCGGTGCCGGCTTGCGACGCCCGTCCTGGCCGCGTCCGCCCCCCGATCGCCGTCGGTCGCCGGAACCTCGTTGTCTGTCGGATGGGCGCGCCATCTCTCTCACTCCGTCATGAAAAAAGGAGGGGTCATCGACACTAGTTCGGTGACCCCTCCGACGTTTATGTCCGGCGGTGACCTACTCTCCCAGGGGGTCGCCCCCCAAGTACCATCGGCGCTGACGGGTTTCACTTCCGTGTTCGGAATGGGAACGGGTGGTTCCCCGACGCTATCGCCACCGGACAAACCTTCGAGCCCCGGGCAACCCGAGAGCTCCATAGCGAGCACGATCCATCGTCGAAGGATTCTCTATCCAAGCCCTCGGCCTATTAGTACCGGTCCGCTGAACACATTGCTGTGCTTACACGTCCGGCCTATCAACCTGGTCTTCTACCAGGGGCCTTACCCCTTGCGGGTGGGAAGTCTCATCTCAGGGTGGGCTTCGCACTTAGATGCCTTCAGCGCTTATCCCGTCCGTACGTAGCCAACGAGCCGTGCACTTGGCAGTACAACTCGCACACCAGAGGTACGTCCACCCCGGTCCTCTCGTACTAGGGGCAGCTCCCTTCAAACTTCCTGCGCCTGCGGCGGATAGGGACCGAACTGTCTCACGACGTTCTGAACCCAGCTCGCGTGCCGCTTTAACGGGCGAACAGCCCGACCCTTGGGACCTGCTCCGGCCCCAGGATGCGACGAGCCGACATCGAGGTGCCAAACACCCCCGTCGATATGGACTCTTGGGGGGTATAAGCCTGTTATCCCCGGAGTACCTTTTAGCCGTTGAACCATGGCACACCCACGTGTAACCATGGGTTCACTAATCCCGACTTTCGTCCCTGCTCGACTTGTAGGTCTCGCAGTCAAGCTCCCTTGTGCATTTACACTCAACGCCTGATTGCCGACCAGGCTGAGGGAACCTTTGGGCGCCTCCGTTACGCTTTAGGAGGCCACCGCCCCAGTGAAACTGCCTACCAGACACTGTCCCCGATCCGGATAACGGATCTGGGTTAGACATCCGTCACGTGAAGGGTGGTATTTCAACGTTGACTCCACGAAAGCTGGCGCCTCCGCTTCTCAGTCTCCCACCTATCCTGCACATCACGCGCCAGATACCAATGTCAAGCTACAGTGAAGGTTCCGGGGTCTTCACGTCCTGCCGCAGGTAGTGAGCATCTTTACTCACACTGCAATTTCGCCGAGTCTCTGGTTGAGACAGTACCCAAGTCGTTACGCCATTCGTGCAGGTCGGAACTTCATCTAATTCCACTGTTTCCAGTGGGACAGACTATGCCTTCACCTTGCATAAGAATGCGAGGGCCCGCGTTTTGCGGCGCTCATAGATTTACCTGTTGCCAGGTAGGAGACGCCGCCTCACCTTTCGGATCAGTCGTTACGGGGGCATGCTTGTCAGCAGAGGACTTCCCACGGCATTACCCACAGCATCATCTGTTTGGGCTTCGCCGTTATGAGCGGGTGTTTATCCAGGAGATCGCTCTCCTGGCGGGCAGTTCTATCTACCCGACAAGGAATTTCGCTGGATCTGTTACTACGTCCCGAACGGAAGTTCGGGAGTGGGTCGGATCATTTCTGCCGACCTCCCTACGTCGCCGTAGGGTCCGGACCATCTCTTCACCTCGAGATT
>JAGFIR010000077.1 GCA_024103415.1 Acidimicrobiales bacterium | reverse complement strand
CGTCGGGCGACATGGGGAGGATCCCCGGGTCCGAGGCGAGGACGTGCACCTCGACACCGAAGAAGCGGCGGAGCATCCCGACCAGCGGCTCGAGCTCCTCGCCGCGCTGCAGGGCGACGATCCGGTCGGGCCGGCACAGCTCCGTCTTGTGGTACTTGAGAGTCTCACCGGCGACACCGGACACCACCGCCGTCGTGTCGATGATCACGACGTCGCCCCGCTCCCGGGCCCGGTTGGTCATCACGGTCGTGGCGATGACCTGCTGGAGGACCAGTCGGGTCGGGGTGGTGGTTCCCACGAAGTGAAGACCGTCGGGCTCGTCGAGACGCTCGAGATCGTCGGGACCTTCGAAGACCTTCATCGAGACACAGGCCGGAGGGCCGACCGTCGAAACACCAACGTCTGCATCGACGAGCACGGCGCGCCGACCGGCGGCGAGCGCGGTGCGCACCGCCTCGATGGCCACGGACGTCTTGCCCGCGTCGAGACCCCCGATCAGCATCGTGATTCCAGGAGAAGAGGCGAGCCGGACCGCTTCTTCGGTGCTCGATTCGCCCATGGCACCAGAATAGGGGTGCCGGATATCTTCGAATCTCCCCCGGCTACCGTCGCACCTCCATGACGCGTCCCATCAGCTTCCTGTCCGACTTCGGGCATCAGGACGAGTTCGTCGGCGTGGTCCACGGCGTCATCGCCAGGGTGGCCCCGGACGTCCGGGTCATCGACGTCGGCCACGGTTTCGAGCCCGGCAACGTCCGTGCCGCGGCGCTCGCCTTGGTTCGTGCCATCCAGTACCTCCCGGAGGGCGTCTGTCTCGCAGTCGTCGACCCGGGCGTCGGCACCGGTCGCCGCGCCATCGCCGCCGAGACGCCCTGGGGCTACTTCGTCGGGCCTGACAACGGCCTGCTGTCACCGGCGGTCTCGATGGTGGGGGGCGCTTCCACCATCGTGTCCATCGAGAACCCCGAGGTGATGATCCCCTCGCCCGGCGCCACGTTCCACGGGCGCGACGTGTTCGCCCCGGCCGCCGCCCTCCTGGCGTCCGACCAGGCTTCGCTCACCGATCTCGGACCCAAGGTCAGCGACGAGGAGGTGATCCCGCTCCTGCTTCCTCTCACCGAGTCGGACGGATCGTCGGTGACGGGGGAGACCTGGTGGATCGACCGCTACGGGAACATCGAGACCAACGTCTCGCCCGACGACCTCGCCGGCATCGGCCTCGCGCCGGGGGACGTGGTCACCCTTCGCATCGGCGCCGGAATCCACAACATCAAATGGGTGCAGGCCTACGGGGACGTGGAGGAGGGCGAGCCCCTGTTGCACGTCGACTCGGCCGGTCTGATGGCCATCGCCGTCCGCGACGGTCGTGCCGACGAGCATTTCGATCTCGTCGCCGGGGTGTCGGTCACCCTGGCGGGGAGAACATGAGCCACAGCTGGACTGCACCGGCGATCACGATCAGGACCAGCAGGACGAGCAGAACGATGGCTGTGGCGGGGCGCACTGAGCGGGGAGCTTACAAAAGGTGTCGGGGCCCCCAAGAACGGGGGCCCCGACTACACGATGTAGGTCTCCATTACCGTGGGGCGGGCTGGGAGGCTATCCGTCACGCCTGGCACAGAGCGTGCATCAGGCATGAGGGTACGGAGAACCCCACATCGCGCTACACGCATTATCGACCACTCTGAGTGGTTACTTGAAGCAAAAAGTGGTCAAATTCCTGACACGTCCCGGATGCCACCTCTGTGAGGAGGCGTTTCCCCTGGTAGAGCGGGCCGCCCGCAGGGCC
>JAGFIR010000161.1 GCA_024103415.1 Acidimicrobiales bacterium | reverse complement strand
CCGAGGGCGAGCAGGCGCCGAGGATCAGCAGCGTCGCCGCTGCGAGGGCGAGGAGCCGCTTCACGGTGCGGCTCCCAGGGCAGCCTGCACCAGCTGGGAAACTGTCATGTCGTGGGTCAACTCCAGTTCGACGTCGGGGATGAGCCCACCGTTCCCGACGGACGTCCCGTCGGGGGTGAGCCAATGTCCCACCTGCACGTCGAGACGGCCCCCGTTTCGCAGGTCGAAGCGTATTTGCACGGCGTCTTTACCGAAGGTGGGGGCGCCGATCACGACGGCCCCGCGGCGGTCCCGGAGTGCCCCCGCCAGGATCTCCGCGGCTGATGCCGTGCCCTCGTTGACGAGGACGATGAGACGCCCGTCGGCGCCCCTCCCTCCCGTCCCGACGGAGTCGACGGGCAGGAGCTCGCCCGTCTCGTCCTCGAGGAACAGCGGGCCCTCGGGGACGAACTCGCTGGCCACCTCCACGACCGAGAAGATGAAGCCACCCGGGTTGTCCCGAAGGTCGACGACCATCGTCGACCAGCCGGTGCCGAGGGATTCGAAGGCCTCGTCGACCAGGTCGGGGACGTCGGATTCGAAGTCGGGGATCCGCATGTACGCCACACCGTCATCGACGATGCCGCTGGTGACCGTGGGGACGACGAGGTGTTCCCGCGTGATCGTGAACTCGATGCGGTCGCCGCGCCTCTCGATCAGGAGGGTGACCGTGCCGGTCTCGTCACCGGCGATCTGCGCCGCGGTGGCGGCGAACCCCTGGCCGTCCACCGGCACGCCGTCCACCTCGAGGATGACGTCACCGGGCGCGAGGCCCGCCTCCTTTCCAGGGTTGTCGTCGAGGGTCGTGACGATCCGCAGCGGGCATGTCGGTCCCAGACGGGCGCACTTCGACCCGACAGCGTTGGTGGCGTCGAGCAGGATGCCCAGGCCTCCAACGATCCCGTTGTCGCGGATGCCGGTGATCTGGTCCGGCGGCAGGTAGTAGGTGAAGGGCCCGTAGGCGCCTTCGATCGCCGTCGTGACGACCACGTCCATGACCGCCCGGACGTCGACCCGCTTCTCCTGGATCAGGTCGGCCAGGTCGTCGCAGAAGGGTGAGAACTGTTGGCCGGGGATCGCGCAGAAGAGGGTGCGCGGGGGCTCCGCCTGCGGGAGATCGTCGGGCATCCCGGCGGTGAGGGCATCCCGGGCGAGTGCGGCGAGACCGGCCAGGTCCACGGGCCGGTCGACGTGCCAGTCGGAGAGCAGTTCGAACGATTCGCACAGGGCGGAGAAGGTGACAGGTGGCTGGTCGCAGTCCTCGAGCTGGACCTGTACTGGCGGGATGCTGGTCGTGACCGGCGGAAGGGTGACCCGCGTGGTGGTCGTGGTGACATCGGCGGCCGGCCCGGCGCAAGCGACGAGCAGGAGGCACACGGCCAGGGCGAGCCGGGTCATTCCGTCATTATCGGCACGGCGGCCCGGGTACCGTCGCCCGTCATGAGAGTGATCCTGCGCTCACCCGAAGGCGAGGTGGTGACGAGAGATGTCATCGACGGTCGCTGGACCGAGCCGGAGGGTGATGCCGAAACGGTGATCGGGGAGGGGGCCTGGGCTCTTCCCGGTCTGGTCGACGCACACAGCCACATCGCCCGGGAGAGACTGGACTATCTGTCCGGCGACCTCGCCGGCGCCGAGGAGCGGGCCCGGGAGTCGCTGCGGTCGGGCGTCATGCTCCTGTTGGACAAAGGCTGGCTGGACGACACCGCGATCCAGGTCGCCCGGCGGGTCCCCGAGGAGGAGCGTCCCGACATCGAGGCGGCGGCCCGAATCATCGCCAATGAGGGCGGTTACATGAAGGACGTCGCCCTCGAAGTCGGCGAGGGCACCTTCGACGAGGCGATCAGGGATCAGGCTCGCCGTGGTGACGGCTGGGTGAAGCTGGTGGGCGACTGGCCCCGCAAGGGTCTGGGGGCAGTCGCCAACTTCACGGAGGATCAGCTGAGGAGGGCGGTCGAGATCGCAGCCGAGGAGGGTGCCCGGGTCGCCATCCACACCATGGCCCGTGACGTCCCCTCCATGGCCGTGCGCGCCGGTGTCCACTCGATCGAGCACGGTCTCTTCCTCACGGCCGAGGATGTCGAAGCTCTGGCGGCCCGCGGGGGGATGTGGGTTCCCACGATCCTCAGGGTGGAGCACACCATCGCCCAGCTCGGGACCGAATCGACCGGTGGCAGGCTCCTCGCGGAAGGTCTCGAGAACGTGAGACGGCTGCTCGGCCTCGCCTCGGAGGCCGGGGCTCATGTCCTCGCGGGCACGGACCTCGTGGGAACGCCGACCAATGTGGCATCCGAGGCCCTGAAACTCATCGAGTACGGGCTTCCTGCTGCAGAGGCGGTCCGGGCAGTGTCGTCGTCCGGGCTCGCAGCCACGGGCAGAGCCACCGATTTCGCCCCGGGCTCTCCGGCGAACGCCGTGCTCTTCCCGTCCAATCCATACGATGAGCCGGACGTGTTGAAGCACCCCACGGCGGTGATCCGGTTGGGGAGGCTGGTCTGAGGCTGGTTCTCGCCTCCGGGTCGCCCCGACGGGCCGCCATCCTCGAGGGGCTGGGTCTCAGCTTCGAGGCGGCCGCGGCATCCGTGGACGAGACGCGACGCCCCGACGAGCCGCCCCTCCAGTACGTGGAGCGTCTAGCCCGGGAGAAGGCCTCCACGGCGGCGGCCCCCGATGTCATCGTCATCGGCTGCGACACGGTCGTCGTCCACGGCGGGAAGATCCTGGGCAAGCCGGGACACCCGGAAGAGGCCCGGTCGATGCTGCGCCGGCTCCAGGGCGACACACACGAGGTGGCGACAGGGCTGGCCGTTGCCGGGTTCAAGGACGGCGGGCTCGCCGTCGAGTCGGCCGTGGATGTCACCGAGGTCACGTTCCTGCCGATGACCGACGAGGAGATCGCCGACTACGTCGCCACCGGCGAGCCGATGGACAAGGCCGGCGCCTACGCACTCCAGGAGTACGGGGGAGTTTTCGTGGAGTCGATCAGGGGCAGTGCTCACACCGTGGTGGGCATGCCGGTGCACCTGCTGCCCCGTCTGTTGGCGAGATTCGATGTCAAGCTGAACGCCTTTGAGCGTGCCGGTTAGCTTGTCCCGCATGAAAAGGACCCTGACGGGCCTGGCCACACTGGCACTGATCGTGGCCGGATGCGGCCAACCGGCCGCGGACACCAGCTCGACCTCGTCTTCGAGCACCACGAGCACTTCGACGAGCTCGACCTCCACGAGCACGACGATCGGCGCCTCGACCACGACCACATTGCCTCCGACGACGACAACCCTTGCGAGTCCGCCCACCACGGGGGTCTCGGGCAACTGGGCCGACGAGCCCCTGATCGTGGCCTCGTGGGGAGCCCTGGGCTGGTGGTCGGGATCGGGCTGGGTGACGTCGTCCACCGAGCTTCCCGTGACCGGCGGGGAGGACTACCAGGTCGTGTCGGTGTCCAGTTCCGGAATCATCCAGGGCGGGCCCCAAACCGAGCTCTGCGAGCCCTTGATGAACCTGGGCGTCGAGCTCAGCGACCCGGACCGGCTGGGCGAGTGGCCGGGCCCGTTTGGCGTCGCCATCTCCGCTCCATGGACTGTTCAGCCCCATCTCTTCCAGACGATGGGGGACACCGCCACGTACCAGGGGCACGCGCGGGACCTCCTCCAGAGCCACGGGATGACGGTGGCCTCTCCCGTCATCACACAGCTGTTCCGGACCGACCTCGAGGGCGACGGGGTCAACGAGGTACTCGTGGTCGCAGAGGAGATGAGCGGGATCTTCTCACCGGAGCCTGGTGACTACTCGATCGCCTTCATGCGCAAGGTCGTCGACGGAGAGGTGCAGACGGCCATCCTCGGTGCCTCGCTTCACCCGGACGGCGGGGAAGATGGGGACACGCCCTACTCGTACTCGATCGGCGGCGTGGGTGACCTCAATGGGGACGGGAAGACGGAGATCGTCGTGTCCGGCAAGTACTACGAAGGCTCGTGGGTGGAAATCTGGGAGTACGTCAACGATGATCTCGGCCTCGTGAGACAGCTTCAGTCCGGGTGCGGTGCCTGAATGGAGAACCCGTTCCAGGATCGCCCCACCTTCGTCAGCCACACCGGTATCGAGCTCACTGAGGCGGAGCCCGACCGCGCCGCCGGGCGTCTGGTGATCACGGAGGACCACCATCAGCCCTACGGAGTCGTACACGGCGGCGTCTATTGCACCCTGGCCGAGACCATCGCGTCCACCGGCGCTGCCATCTGGGCGATGGCCCAGGGAATGGCGGGTGCCGTCGGCGTCACCAACACCACCAACTTCCTCAGGGCGACCACCTCGGGCGTCCTCGTGGCGGTGGCCACGCCCATCCACCGGGGCCGATCGGGTCAGCTGTGGAGTGTCGAGATCACACGTGAGGACGACGGGAAGCTCGTCGCCCAGAGTCAGGTCCGCCTCCACAACGTCAAAGACCTGTCGGCCTTCAGCTGACCACCATTGGAAGGCCCCGTTCCGCTGGAGCAGAGGCTTTCTCCCCCACGAAGCGGTTAGCGGAGTGGGGGAGTGGCACGAAGTGCCGAGGGGGCGCGGTCCGTAGGACCGCAGGGAAATCACGGTGGTTTTCTGGCCCGCTTCGCTCGCGCCCCCTCCCCGCCTCCGGCGGTGCTCCCCCGGTTTCGCTGCCGCTCCACGGGGGAGACGTTCCGGATTAGTCCCCCGGCCGAAGGCCGGGGGAAGGTACCGCCGCTGGAGCAGAGGCTTTCTCCCCCACGAAGCGGTCAGCGGAGTGGGGGAGTGGCACGAAGTGCCGAGGGGGCGCGGTCCGTAGGACCGCAGGGAAATCACGGTGGTTTTCTGGCTCGCTTCGCTCGCGCCCCCTCCCCGCCTCCGGCGGTGCTCCCCCGTTCCGCTGCCGCTCCACGGGGGAGAGGTGTTGGACGGCCCTGCCGCTGGGGCCGAGGCTTTCTCCCCCACGAAGCGGT
>JAGFIR010000153.1 GCA_024103415.1 Acidimicrobiales bacterium | reverse complement strand
TGTGGGTGCCGGGACAGGTCGACTACGTCCTCAACTTTGCCTCGCCGGCCTCGCCCGTGGACTACCTGAAGTGGCCGATCCACACGCTGAAGGTCGGAGCCTTCGGCACACATCGGGGGCTAGGCCTGGCCAAGGAGAAGAGTGCGATCTTCGTTCTCGCTTCCACCTCCGAGGTTTACGGCGATCCACTCGTGAACCCCCAGCCCGAGACCTACTGGGGCAACGTCAATCCGATCGGTCCGAGGGGTGTATACGACGAGGCCAAGCGTTTCGCCGAGGCGCTCACGTTGGCCTATCACCGGGAGCACGGCGTCGACACCCGTATCGTTCGCATCTTCAACACCTTCGGGCCGCGGATGCGGGCCAACGACGGGCGGGCAGTGCCCAGCTTCTTCAAAGCCGCACTCGAGAATCGGCCACTTCCTGTGCATGGCGACGGAAGCCAGACGCGGTCCCTCTGCTACGTGGATGACCTCGTCGAGGGGATCCTCCGCCTCGTCCTCTCGGACGAGACCGGGCCGGTCAACATCGGAAACCCCGAGGAGGTCACCGTCCGTGAGTTGGCCGAGTTGATCCAGGACGTCGTGGGCAACCATCCGGGCATCGAGTACATCCCGCGACCTGTCGACGACCCGTCGGTGCGTCGTCCCGACACCACCAAAGCCGAGGAGATCCTGGGATGGAAGGCGGAGGTGCCCCTCCGCCAGGGCCTCGAGCTCACGCTTCCCTGGTTCAAGGCCCAGGTCAACGGTCACTGACCGTTCCGGACCTACCCTCACTCTGTGTCCTGGGAAGAACTCGCCGGCTGGTGGCTCGGTGAGGTGTCCGACCCGGCTTACGACGAGGTCGTGACGCCTCTGTTGCTCGAGGTCCTGCCCCGAGGTGGAGGGGGAGTGGTGGCGGATCTCGGCAGTGGCGACGGCCGGCTCATGCCGGTCATCGCCGAGGCAACCGGTGGGCGTGTCGTCGGGGTGGAATTGGTGGAAGACCTGGCCCGGGAATCGGCGCAGCCCGTGGTGCTCTCCCGCTTGCCGATGCTCCCGCTCGAGACAGGTTCTCTGGATGGCGCTTGTGTGGTGCTCGTGCTGGAGCACGTCGAGGATCACGAGGCGTTCTTCAACGAGACCGCCAGGGCGGTGAAGCCGGGCGGGTTCCTGGTGGTGGTCGCCAACCACCCGTTCTGGACCGCCCCGGGCTCGACGCCGATCTCTGACACAGACGGTGAGATCCTGTGGCGACCGGGTCGGTACTTCGAACGTGGGGCAACCGTCGAGCCGGCCGGTAGCGGCGAGGTGACCTTCTTTCATCGCAGCATGTCTGATCTTCTCAACGCCGCGGCGTCAGCAGGTTGGAGTCTCGAGACACTGGTGGAGAGGTCTAGCGATCGTGACGATATGACCCCATCGGTGCCTCGACTCTTGGGAGCTTCGTGGGTTCGAGCCAAGCCATGAGTGGTCAGAGATCCGGAACGCCATCCCATTGGTGGTGGCTGGTTTCAGTCGGGGCCGCTTCGGCCCTTCCTGTTGCTCGTGCAATCGCCAACAACCCCGGTGAGAACCTGGATGTCGCCCGGCTGGCTCTGTGGGGATCGGGCTTTTTCGTCATAGGTGTCTTGGCGTTCACGATCGCGTGGTCGTTGGACCGAGGTGCATCTGCTCGCGCTCGCGCGACAGCGATCGCCGGACTGTTGGTTTCGCTCGGATACGGGCCGCTTCTTGCCGATGCGCTGAATCTCCAGCAGCCGTTGATGGTCATCCTCGTAGCCGTCGCCCTGACGGTGACGGCTGGGTTGGTTGCCCGGTGGCGAGGTGTTCAGCATTTTCTCCTTATCGTGCCGCTGTTCCTGATCGCCTACCCCATCGCCGAGATCGTGGTTCTGCCGAGACCCCAGACCGAGGGCCCCGCTCCGACCGGTGAACTGCCCAGCCTGGCCGGAATCGAGGCTCCGAACGTGTACTGGTTCATCATCGATGGATTGGGCAGAGAAGACATCATCAATGAGTTGGGAGCAGAACTCGACCTTCGCCAAAAGTTCCGTGCCAAGGGTTTCCAGGTCGACGACGGCGCCACGGCTCCGTACGCCTGGACGCATCTGTCTTTGGGAGCGACGTTGAATGCCGAGTACTTCCCCGAAGATCTCACCTATGACGAACTGACGCCTGTCCTGGTCTCATTCTTTGAGAACGGTCCTCCGGTCTTCCGCGCATTTGAGCACGCTGGATTCGAGACGCTCATGCTTCCCGGCGTCCGGTGGAGTGGTTTCACCTGTAGCGCCGGAGACCCGAATTGTCTTCGGGAGTCGTCGCGGGCTGTCGAAGACGACCTGATGGCTTCCATGACCCTTGTTGGACCAATTCGCATACTGATCGAGGCCGGGAACTCGGACCGGTTCATCGCTGATGTGGATCCAGTCCCAGCAGTCGAGAAGGCATTGGGGCTTCGAGCTTCCGACGGCGAAGGAACCGAACGGCACTTCGTTGTGCTTCACGTGATGGGTCTTCATCCTCCGTACCGATGGAGCGGCCCGGAGTGCACCCCCCAGCCTGGTGGCGTTCTTACGGAGGAGTGGCTCCCTTTGTCTGACTACTTCGATGCGGCGAGATGCGCCACACGACGCACATTGGAGTCGATCGACCTCATCCTCGCCCAAGATCCAACAGCTGTGGTGATTGTTCAGGGGGATCATGGCCCCAGGGTTGCCGGGTCAGATCTGTCGGCAATCGGTTCGACTCTTCCGACCGAAACCGTCTGGTTCGGGACATTCCTCGCCTTGCGTATGCCAGGCTGCGAGTTGGGGGAGGGCAACAACACCGTGAACGTCTTCAGGTTGGTGATGGCTTGCATGAGCTACCGCTCCCCAGATGTCCTACCGCCCAAATCCTGGCATTTCACTAGTAGTGATGCTGTAGCCCACGTCGTTCATCCATGAACCGGGCTGAGTTGATAAACCCGGGTTCGAGTTCGGTCAAGGCGAGGTCTGACCCAGCTCGTCGAGGGTGGCACGTGGGTGCATTGTCTGCGACTGCCTTCTTGCCGGTAGTGCGAATAGCTGTAAACAACCTTGACCAGGGGTTGAGCTTCGTTCGGCTCTTCATGTGGGGTTTGCTCTTTTGGGCCGTCGGGCTGTCGGCCTTTTGGATGGCTGACCGGTTCGATCGGTCTGGGACCGTTCGGGGACGGGCAACGGTGCTCGTCGCAATGTTGAGCCTGCTGATGTACGGATCCGTGGTCGGGAACGCTCTTCGAACGGACGAGCCCCTATTGAGGCTGGCAATAGATGTATCGCTGATACTCGGGGGTTGGTTGCTTCTTCGTTGGCCGGGGGTGCAGAGATTCGCGCTGATCCTGCCCTTCTTCCTACTGGCAGCGCCGGTCTTGGATCTTGCAACGAGTTCCAGATCCGAGGTCCGTGATCGGGAGTCCCGGATGTCGGTTGGTTTTCCGGAGCCGCCGGGCGACCTCGATCGCAACGTCTATTGGTTCATTCTGGATGGCTATGGGCGCCAAGACGTGCTGCAGGCTCTGGGCGGTGCATATGACTTGGGCTCGCGTTTGGCCGAGATGGGCTTCCAGGTCGACCCGAAGGCGGTTGCGCCCTACGAGTACACCGACCTTTCGCTCGGAGCCACCTTGTCGGCGTCGTACTTGCCGGACGTCCGCGATTTTGCGGAGCTGAGGGACATTGCGTGGCCCATTTTTGAGGGGAACCCAGCGGTTCTAGCCTGGTTTGACGATGCGGGCTATCGCCGTCTGCATCTTCCAGGGGCACGCTGGCCAGGTTGGC
This sequence comes from Acidimicrobiales bacterium, assembly GCA_024103415.1. Classification (GTDB taxonomy): domain Bacteria; phylum Actinomycetota; class Acidimicrobiia; order Spongiisociales; family ZC4RG35; genus ZC4RG35. Next base: position 3,342 of record JAGFIR010000153.1, on the reverse strand, counting down.
GATGCGGGCCGCCCAGTTCGACCTGTCTCGTCGGATCGTCGGTTCACCTTGAAGATGCCCTCATTCAGGCGGTGACGATTCTGGACCCGATACTGGATCTACTTACCTTTGGCAGAAACGACCGTCTGGCGAAGGCCGTCGACCCCGCCCTCGCTATCGATAGCGCTCTTGAGATACAAGAGGGAGACAGGATCGAAGCGCGACGCTTCATGACGGTGGTCCATGTCATGAGTTCTCATCCTCCCTATCGATGGCTGGGGACAGACTGCCGTGCCCAGCCGTCCAGCATTCTCATGTCGAACTGGTTGCCGGTCGCCGACTATCTCGACGCTGTTCGATGCACCGGGTTGCGGACGGTTGAAGCTGTGGAGCTGATCACGAGGGAGGATCCAGACTCGGTCGTAATCGTCCAAGGAGATCACGGACCTCGCCTCCCGGCCGACATATGGAATCAGACAGACCCAGGCATCTCGCCCGACACGGGCCTCCTGGGCGTTCTGTTGGCCATGAGACTTCCGGAAGGGTGCACCCTTGGTGAGGGGAACAACACGGTGAATGTGTTCCGCGTCGTGATCGAATGCCTCTCCGATAGCCCGGTTGCTCGGCTCGACTCGCGCTCTTGGTACCAGGGCCAGGACGGGCAGATGCATCCGGCCAGCCCGGACCGCGGTCGGTGAGACCCGCGTCGGGGAGAGCGGTCGGCCTCTCCTACCCTGAGAGGTGATGTTCGACAGGCCGAAACCCTCGGAGATCCCGACCAAGCCCGGCGCCTACATGTTCCGTGACGCGCACGGGCGGGTGATCTACGCAGGGAAGGCCAAGAACCTGCGCAGCCGGGTCATGTCGTACTTCGGCACCGGGCTCCATCCCCGTACCCAGGCCATGGTCGACAACGCGCGTCACGTCGAGTGGATCGTCACGGACTCCGACGTCGACGCGCTGATGCTCGAGTACAACCTGATCAAGAAGCACCGCCCCCGCTTCAACGTCAAGCTCGTCGACGACAAGTCGTACCCCTATCTCGTCATCACCCGCACCAAGGAATGGCCCCAGGCCCTCGTCACCCGGGCCCGGAAACGCAAGGGGAACCAGTACTTCGGGCCCTACGCCCACACCTACGCCATCCGGAAGACCCTCGACCTGCTGCTCCGCACCTTCCCGGTCCGCACCTGCTCCGACGCCCTCTTCGAGAGACAACGGGCCCAGGGGCGACCGTGTCTGCTGTATCACATCGAGAAATGCTCCGGCCCGTGCATCAACGCAGTCGAACGGGATGCCTACGAGGACCTGCTCGACGGTCTCGCCGCGTTCCTCGACGGTGACACCGAAGGCGTCATCACCGACCTCGAAGAGAGGATGTGGGAGGCCGCCGAGCGCGAGGAATACGAGTTGGCCGCCCGATACCGGGACCGGATCGACGATGTTCGACGGGCCACCCTGCGCACCGAGGTCGTCTCCGACAAGCCCGAGGACTACGACCTGGTCGCTTTCGAGGGCGACGAGCTCGAGGCCTCCTTCCAGGTGCTCAACGTCCGCAGGGGCCGGGTGGTCGGCCGCCGCGGCGTCATCGTCGATCGGGTCGAGGAACTGACCGACGCCGAGCTCATGGCCCAGATCATCCTCCAGGTCTATGGCGAGGAGAGGCCGCCGAAGGAGATCCTGGTCTCGGTGGAGCCTGCCGAGATCGACCTCCTCACCCAGTGGCTCACCGAGGCCCGGGGCTCGAGGGTGGAGATTCGGGTGCCGCAGCGGGGAAGCAAGCGCAGACTCCTCGAGACGACCGCCACCAACGCCAGGGAGGCGTTCGCCAGGCACCGGATGAGTCGTCAGCGAGACCACAACGCCCGCGCCCGCGCCCTCCGCTCGCTGCAAGAGGTGCTGGGCCTGGTCCACGCCCCGCTACGCATCGAGGCCTACGACATCTCCACCCTTCAGGGGACCAACACCGTCTCGTCGATGGTGGTGCTGGAAGACGGGCTCCCCAAGCGGAACGACTACCGCCGCTTCAAGATCCGCACCGTGGAAGGCCAGGACGACTTCGCCGCCATGGAGGAGACGCTGCGCCGGCGTTTCAAGGCCTATCTCCGGGAGCGTGAGAAGGCGGCGGGGGAGGGGACCAGGTTTGCCTACCCGCCGAGCCTGGTCGTGGTCGACGGGGGCGCCGGACAGTTGGGCCGTGCCGTCAAGGTCCTCGACGAGCTCGGTCTCGACATCCCCGCCATCGGCCTCGCCAAGCGGATGGAAGAGGTCTATCTGCCGGGTGTTCCCGAGCCGCTTCGCATCCCCCGCGACGCCGAGGCGCTCTATCTCCTGCAACAGGTCCGGGACGAGGCGCATCGCTTCGCCAACACCTATCACCAGCAGCTCCGGTCGAAGTCCATGGTCGATTCGATCCTCGACTCCGTGCCGGGTGTCGGCCCCAAGCGCAAGCGCGACCTGCTCCGCCGTTTCGGGTCGCTGAAGAAGATGCGAGAGGCCGACGTGGACGACCTGGCCGAGGTCGTGCCCAAGCCCGTCGCCGACGACCTGTACGCTGCCCTCCACGGCTGACATCGGCATGACCTCCACTCACGACGCACCGCACGTTCTGATCGTCACCGGCATGTCCGGTGCCGGTCGTTCCAGCGCAGCCGACGTCCTGGAGGACCTCGAGTACGTGGTGATCGACAACCTGCCCCCGTCGCTATTGGGGGCGGTGGTCAAGGCCCACGACATCCCAGAGCAGCACACCCACCTCGCCGTCGTCATCGATTCCCGCTCGGGCCTGCCCTTCGAGGAGATCAGGGAGAGCCTCAACGCCCTCGGTCGGGACAACATCCTCACCCGGATCGTCTTTCTGGACGCCGACGACGACGTGATCATCAAGCGCTACGAGGAGAACCGACGTCCCCACCCCCTCGGGCACGACACCATCGCCGAGTCGATCGCCGCCGAGAGGGAGATGACCGAGCCGCTGCGCGAGATCGCGGACGTGGTCATCGACACCTCGAACCTGAACGTCCACGAGCTGCGCCAGCGAATGACCACCCTCTTCAGCGAGGACGCGGCTCCCCGGCCGATGCGGGTTTCGATCCGGTCGTTCGGGTTCAAGCACGGCACGCCCCGCGACCTCGACCTGCTCTTCGACGTCAGGTTCCTGCCCAATCCCCACTGGGAGCCCGATCTGCGCGACCAGGTCGGCACCGACCCGGACGTGCGCAGCTACGTCATGGAGTCGGAGGGCGCGTCGGAGTTCGTGGAGCGTGTGGACGAGTTGCTCGAGTTCGTCATCCCGAAGTTCGAGGGCGAGGCCAAGTCCTACCTGTCCATCGGCATCGGGTGCACGGGCGGTCACCATCGCTC
>JAGFIR010000125.1 GCA_024103415.1 Acidimicrobiales bacterium | reverse complement strand
GTGGCTGCGCCCACGCCGTCGTAGACCACGTCGAGCGGTCGGGGCCCGTAGGAGGATTCGATCTCCCCTGCGAAATCCGCCTCGGTGTAGACGATGACCCGATCGGCTCCCGCCTCCCTGCTCAACTCGACCTTGTCGTGCGAGCCGACCGTCGTGATCACCTCGGCGCCGGCCTGCTTCGCCATCTGGGTGAGGAGCAGACCGACCCCGCCTGCTCCGGCGTGGATCAGGCAGCGATGGCCGGCGGCGAGCGGGAAGGTGTCGTGGGCCAGATAGTGCGCGGTCATCCCCTGCAACAGAACCGCCGACGCCACTTCGAGGTCCACCGAATCCGGGACCGGCACGGCTCGGTCGGCGGCCACCACGGCGTACTCGGCGAAGCTGCCGAGCGTCGAGGCCCACCCGACCCGACTACCCGGTGAGAGGTCGGTGACGCCTTCGCCGACGGCTTCGACGACCCCGGCGCCCTCGTTGCCCGGGACGAACGGGTACTCCATCGGATAGACGCCCTCGCGTTGGTAGATGTCGATGAAGTTGAGCCCGCCGGCCGCGACCTTGACCAATACCTGGCCGGGACCGGGCTCCGGCGTCGGTCGATCGGCGACCTCGACGACCTCCGGCCCGCCCTTGCGGGTGACCACGGCCGCCCTCATCGGGGCGGCTCCACGGTCCAGCCCCGGGACATGAGCTCGGCGGCCAGCGTCTCGTCGGAGACGCCGGAGAGGTCGGCGACGGTCGGTTCGAGGTCGAGGCAGCGCTCCACCACGTCCCGAAGCGTACGCGCCCAGGCCCTTCCCTTGGCCTCCCCCTCGAGAGAGAGCGTGGCGTCTCCGTTGATTCGATACACGCGGGCCTGTGGCTGGGGGTTGGCCCGGGAGCCCCGCTCCCCGTACACGAGGAGCACCGATCCTGCCGGCACGTCCTGAATGCCGCCGGGTGCCACGAAGGGTCCCTCGAAGGCCCAGCCCGACGAGCGCGAGGAGTCGACCGCCTCGACCACTTTCGCCCAGTTCTTGTGGCGCTCGTCCCCGACCAGTGGCACTTCCACGGCGACGGTGATCCGGTCCGTCATGGGTGCGAGCGTACGGGAATGGTCACGCATCCGGCACATCCCCATATACGCTCCATGTCGATGGCAAGGCTGCGGATGTTCGCCAACCTCCGCGAAATCGCGGGCACGGGGCGCGTCGAGATACCGGGTGACACGGTCGCCGAGGTGATCGATGCCGCCACCGGGAAGTACGGCTCGGACTTCGCGGCCGGGGTCGAGGCGTCCCGCATCTGGGTCAACGGCGAGGAGGCCACTCCCGATCAGGAGGTCGACGACGACGATGAGATCGTGCTCCTCCCGCCCGTCTCCGGCGGCAACCGTCCGCTCGCCGTGAGCGGCAACGTCGACCCGATGGCCTTCGCCCCGTTCCTCGTCGCCCTCATCGCCGTCCTGGCGGCCATGCGCGGTCGTGAGATCTGGGCGGCGGGTTTCGTCGCCATCATCTCGGTCTGGGCCCTCGACCTCGGCGCCGCCTTCAGTGTGCGGGGACGCAGGTTCGCCCCCCTGGCGGTGACCGCGGCCTCGGCGGCCGGTGCGATCGCGGCGCACGCCGCCGGCGCTGACGGCTTCACCCTCACCATGGCCCTCGCCATCACGGTCACCCTCGGCTGGGCGGTTGCGTTCCCCGAGTATCGGCAGGTGGACGTCTACGCGCCTACCGCCATGGTCACCCTCATCGGCGGGTTCGCCGCAGCCTCGATGGTGATCGCCGACTCGCCGTCTTCTCCGGACCCGTCTCTGGTCGGCGTGTTCCTCGTCTCGGTGATCGCCGGGACCCTGTTCGGGGCGATCGTCTCCCGCATGCCGGCGATCCCCTATCTGGACCCGATCACGACCTCGGCGATCGTCGCGGTGATCGGCGCGGTCGTCTCGGCGATGCTGTGGGAAGCGAACGTCGTCGGCTACCTGCTCGTCGGCATCGGCATCGCGGTGGCCCTCGTCGCCGGCCGCGGGTTGTCTTCGATGTTGCGTCGCGGGGTGGTCCGGCTCACAGAGCCGTCACCGGGTGTCATGCCGTCGCTGGACGGGGTGATGCTGGCGGCCGCCATCGTCTACCCGCTGGCGTCATTCATTCTCTGACGGCGCGACTACACCTCGTTCACCGCCGGGGTTAGCATCTTGGTCGGATGACAGCCATCAAGGCCCGTGCCCGCGCTGTTCTTCTGGTCGTATTAGCCGCCGCATTGGCGGTGGCCGCTGTGCCGCCGCCCACCGCGAGAGGTGTGACCAAGGCCCAGGTCGAAGCAGCCTGTGCCGATTCGAAGGAGCAGCACGCGGCTTACCGGGCCGCCCAGCAGAAATTCGCAGAGGCCACCCAGGCGTACGACCTGGTCCTCGCCGACATAGAGCGTCTCGAGCGGAAGCAGAACCGGATCCAGGAGTCCGCAGAGAACGCCGACGCCCAGCGCGCCGAGGTCGAGGCTCTCATCGAGCAGCAGGCCGTCCAGATCTACATGCAGGGCGGCACCTCGACACCCGGCATCATCCTCTCCGCCACCTCCCTCGACGAGCTGCTGACCACGACCGAGTTCCTGACCTCGGCGGCGATCGGCGGCCAGCGCACCATGCAGGACTTGATCGCTCAGCGTGGCGAGCTCGACCGGCTCCAGGCCGATCTCGACCAGGTAGCCGTCGAGCTGGAGGAGAAGCGGCAGGAGGCCGACGCCCACGTCGAGTCGATGACCTCAGCCATGAACGCCGAACTCGCCGCCTACGAGAAGCTGAGCAGCCGATGCAAGAGCCTGTCGGCGCAGTACGACAAGGAGCAGGCCGAGGCGGCTGCCCGGGCGAGACAGCGGGCCTCCGGGTCGGTCCAGGTCGGGTCGTTCATCTGCCCCTTCACCCCGGGCCGCACCTCGTTCAGCAACAGCTGGGGCGCCCCTCGCTCCGGTGGTCGCAGCCACAAGGGAACCGACATGTTCGCCCCCTGGAACGAGCCGATGTACGCGGTGGCCGACGGCCGGGTCGCCATTCGCAACGGCGGTCTGGGCGGCAAGACCATCTGGCTCACCGCCGACAACGGCGTCGCCTACTACTACGCCCACCTGAACGACTGGGCCGTCTCCAACGGGCAGCGGGTGCGCCAGGGCCAGACCATCGGCTACAACGGCGACACCGGCAACGCCCGTGGCGGCAGCCCCCACCTCCACTTCGAGATCCATCCGGGTGGAAGGGGTGCGCCGGCGGTCAACCCCTATCCCACGCTCATCTCCGTCTGCCGGTAACGTGGACGACGTGAGCGAGCGTCGCCGGCGAATCGACATCGTCCTGGAACCCGAGTACCTCGAGGATCTCCCCACCGTGGACCTCGAGGAGCTTCGGGAGCGACGCGCCACCGCCTCGGAGCTCGAGGCTCAGATCTCCTACTACCGGCGTCTGCTCCACGGACGCATGGATCTGCTCGCCTTCGAGCTGAAGCGGCGTCGTGGCGAGGAGCAGCGGACCCTCATGGAGGCGCTCCCCGAGATCCTGTCCTCGGGCCTCATGCTGGGGGACTCGCCCAACCTGAAGCATCTCGACGTGATGCCGCCGCTCCCGTCGACCACCGGCCGTCGGCTGATCGACAAGATCATGGACGACACCGTGCTCACCCAGTTGCCGGACCTCGCTGACGACGAGGTCGAAGAGGCGCTCCAGCGGCTGAGCGAGGTCGAGTCCTCGTTGTCCAGCCAGCGGCGCCAGCTGCACAGCGTCATCGACACCATCCAGGCGGAGATCGTCTCCCGCTATCGGTCGCTAGAGGGCGAGGCGGCCGAGGCCTGATGCTGGCGAGGAGCGTCCGCTCCGGCCTCACCGAGACCTACCACGACGGGGTGGTGGCCGTCTGCGACCGCGACGGAAGCGTGATCGCGTCCACGGGCGACATCGACCGTCCGTTCTATCTCCGTTCATCGGCCAAGCCGTTCCAGGCGGCGGTGACCCGTCGTCATGCCGACCTGGCTCCCGTGCAGCTCGCCCTGGCCTGTGCGTCGCACTGGGGTCTCCCCGCTCATGTAGCCATTGCCCGGGGTGTCCTCGAGGGCGTCGGGCTGTCCGAAGCCGATCTCCGGTGCCCGCCGGCATGGCCGTCGTCGCAATCTGCGCTCCGAAGGCTGTTGCACCAGGGCCACTCCGAACCGCGTCGTATCTGGCACAACTGCTCCGGGAAGCACGCCGGCTTCCTGGCGGCGTGCGTGGGCGCCGGCTGGCCGACAGAGAGCTATCTCGATCCGGATCATCCGCTGCAGCGCGAGATCATCGAGTTGGTCTCCGATCTCGGCTCCTATGACGTGACTCCGGTCGGTGTCGACGGCTGCGGTGCGCCCGTGCTGCGGACGACGGCGCGGGCGATGGCAACGATGTTCGCCCGTCTCGGGTCCGATCCCGACCTCGCCGACGTGTACGAGGCGATGCATCGGTACCCGGCACTCATCTCGGGGAACGGTGCGGGTGACGCGTCCATCGCCACGGCGGTCGATGCCGTGGCCAAGGGAGGAGCGCAGGGTTGCATCGGGGTGGCGACACGGGCCGGTCTGGGTGTCGCGGCCAAGTCCTGGGACGGGCACTACGAGGTCGCCGTCATCGCCGCGGTGGCCGCCCTGAAGGAGGTCGGAGCGGTCGCCGGATTCCCCGCGGAGAGACTCGAGTCGTGGGCTCGCAGACCGGTGCTCGGAGGGGGCCGGGAGGTCGGCGCGCTGGAGCCCCTGGTGGAGTTGGTTCGCGAAAAATCCCCCTAGATACTTGTGAACAAGGGGGTGTGGACAAAGCCTGTGGAAAACCCCGATTCCTGTGGGTAAGGAGCCGGGCGGTCTAGTCGAGTCGATGTTCGGTGACCCACAACGTTGGATGACGTTCCGATCTGTGCGAAACGGGGTCGTTGAATCCGTCCCACGGTTTGCGTAGATTCCCGCCCATCAAACGCCCTAGAGGCAACCGGAGAAGCGTCCGTTCGGGGAAGTGCGGAGGAAGCTCCGGGGGTCACTGGGGCGTTTGCTATTTGGTACTCGGTACCTGGTACGTGGAACCTGGATCAGGTATCGGTCAGTTGTGACAGGTCCACCAGAGCCGGGCGACCGACACGCAGGACTCGCCCGGGGTCACCGGCTTGTCCGGCCCCACCACCAATGTCGTCGTGGTCGTCGGAGGAAGCGTCGTCGTGGTGGTCGTAGTGGTGGTGGGCTTCGGCTCCGACTCCTTGGGTGGAGCCGGCTCCTTGGGGGCGGGAGGCTTGGACGTTCCCCTGGCCACGAACACGACTGTCACGTACAACTTGTCGTTGGCGTAGACGGTCCCGATCCCGACGTGGGTCCAGGCCTTGTCGAGGATGTTCGCCTTGTGGCCCGCCGAGTTCATGAACGCCTTGTGGAGCGAGTCGACGGATCCGCCACGACCCACGTTCTCACCGATCTTCGACCAGCCCGATCCGGCGGCCTTCTTCAGCTGAGCCTCCGTGGAGTGGCAGATGTTGGCGCCGTCAGGGCACCCGCCGTCGGCCATGAACTGGCTGTGGGTGCGGGCGTAGCTGCGGGGCCCGGAGTCCATCTCCACCGGACCGAGTCCTCTCGAGGTCCGCTCGGCGTTGATCTTGGAGAGGAAGCCCGACTCCGAGGAGGCATCGGCGGCGACGGAGACGGCAAAGCCGCCGATGGCCAAAGCCGCCACAACGACGATCGCGCCCCAGCGCCGTGTCCCAACCATTCTCCCTTCATCGGCGTGACGGCGCCGAATCTGAAGGGGGCTAGATGCCGAACATCAGCTAATTGGGCACGGCCTCCGCCCAGCGACGCAACCGCGGGTTGGGTGGTTTATCGGAGGTTGGCCGCGTCTTGCTGTAATCATCGACAGGTGTGACGGGGGAGCCGAATCGGCTCATGTGAAGGAGGAGCCGAATCGGCTCAATGGTTCTGCAAGTCGCGAAAAATGCGACCTTGACGATGAACACCCAGACTGCTATAAGTCGCGGTTGGGGGCTGGGACCTACATAGGAGGTCGTAATGAGAGCCCTCACCCCCTTCGTTATCCCAAGACGGTTGATCCGTGTACCAAATCACACCAAGCTCATTCTCCTAATCGCGGTAGGAGTGCTGACCTTCGGGAGTGCTATGCCAGTACTCGCTGGGAGCGTGAGTTCAGGGGGGCCTTGGAGCTGGTCGCGGGGCGGGATCACCGCTCAGATGACTGGTTCCCACGCCTCTGAGAGCGGCAAGGCATACGCCCAGACCGAGGACTACAACGGCATGTGCGGAGCATTGGCAGCTCGGCTGAAGTACAATCCTGGTGGAGTTGACACTGGTTGGGGATACTCCAGCGCCTTCGCTGGAACGTTCCGGGTGTATGGACCATCAGGATCAACGGCCTTTAGCAGCCAGCATCAGGCACAGCACAATTGGGACGGAACCTGGTCTTCGGGCATCCGGCAACCACACAGCTTCTGAGAACGAGTTGTCGGCGGCTGACTTGAACCGCATTGCCGCAATCCTGCTGATCTTCGTCACATCATGCACATCTGGGACGAGTTCGGCACCACCGCCCGGAGGAAGCCTACGACTTGACCAGCTGCCCTATGACCCGGGGCCCGACGTCGGCGGACTCACTCTTCAAGCTGAAATCTTGGCCGATGGCCTTGTGACCTTCGCCGAATACGAGCGAGCTTTCACAGCGGGTGTGAGGTGCATGAGAGACTCTGGCTTCACTGTCGACGGTCCAATGCGGTACGAACCAGGCGGCCCGATGATTCTCGAGGTTGGTTTCGATCCCCGTGACAGGCTCATGTTGTTGGCGCGGGGGATAACGCCGGAGATCGACGAAGCGTGGAGTGACGCGAACCAACAATGTCAGGCTCAGTGGTACTTCTTGGTCGAGCAGTCCTACCTGGCCCAGGTCGCACCCTCCGAGAAAGAACGACTTGACTGGCTCGAGCGAGCGTGGGCGTGCGGAGCGGATAGGGGAATGGTGTTGTCCGAGCCACCCACCGAATCGGAAGCCTTGGATGCCGTCGCACTTGGCTGTCGCCCGTGGGATCCTTGACACCGACGCAAAACATCCAGAGACTGCGCGGTGAGTTGGGGAGCGGCTGGCCAGGGATGATGCCGGGCTGACAACCAGGGCCCCTCGATACTCGGTGATGTCGAAAATCGCCGAGCAAGGAAGGGGCCCTGATGGAGCCCGATCGTATGTCTGTTCGTCTTCACCTGCGGCGCATCCGGGTGGTCGCCGTGCTGGTGGATCTGGTCGAGCGGCTGGTGGTCGAAGTGGTCGATGTCCGTCGGGTGGTCCGCTGCCCTCACTGTGGGTTCAAGACGACCCGGATCCACGACACGCGTCGCCTCCGGGTTCGTGACCTGCCGACTCGGGGGCGACCCACTGAGCTGATGTGGGCCCGCCGCCGTTTCGTCTGTGGGGAATGCTCTGAACGCCATTGGGAGGATCACCCTGAGATCCTCGTCGGCCGTCGCACTCATGTGACCCGCCGGCTGGCCCGCCAGCTGGTCCGGGATGTGAACGCCATGTCGATCCGGGAGGTGGCCCGCCGCCATGACCTTCCCTGGCATTACATCATGGGTCTCACCGTCTCCTGGTCGGACCGGGTGGCCCAGGATCGGCGTCGCCGTCGCTGCCGGGTCCTTCTCGTCGATGAGACCAGCCTGCGCCGAGGTCACCGGTATGTGACCGTGGTCATCAACGGTGACACCGGGGAGACCCTCGGGATCGTGGCCCACCGCAATACGGCTGCCCTGTCAGGGTTTCTCCTCGCCCAGGGCCACCGTTGGCTCCGTGGAGTCCGAGTGGTGGTCTCCCACGGCTCCGGCTCCTACCGGGCCTCGATCCGTCAACATCTCGGCCACGCCACCCACGTCCTCGACCGGTTCCATGTGGCCAGATGGTTCGCCGCGGGGATGATCGAAGTCCGACACCGCATCCAACGGATCGGACCTCATGGCTCCCGACCCGCCTTCGAACCAGACGTCTTCCGGAGCCGCTACCTCCAGCTCACCCGCCTCGACCATCTCCAAGCCCACCGGATCGAAGCTCTCGGCAGGGTGCTGGCCGGCCGGCCCGAACTCGAAGCGGCCTGGCGGATGCTCCAACACCTCTACGGAATCCACCTCGCCGCCGACACCGACGACGCCAACCAGGCGCTCGGAGCCTTCATCGACACCTACCAGCACCACCCCCTCGCAGAGTTCGAGAAGCTCACCGAAACCCTCCTCGAATGGGGGGACGAGATCTTCGCCTTCCACGACACCGACCGGGCCAGCAACGGAAGAATCGAAGGCACCAACAACAAGCTCGGCGTACTCAAAAGAGTCGCCTACGGATTCGTCAACGTCACCAACTTCGCCGCCAGAGCCCTCCTCCTCACCCCAGGCATGGCAACATCACCATGAACCGAGACGAGGGACCCGCCCCACCTCAACGCGCGGTACCAACATCCATGTTGGTACACCAAGCTGCCAATGGGATGCCCCTATATCGCGAGTAGGGGCTAACGCTCCTTGAGTTGGTTGAGGAGTCCGTTTCGAGCTCCGGTCAGCAGAGCTGGCAGCGGCCCGATAATGATCGGGACCAGGATCGCCGACAGTCCGGCGCGTGCTGCGACCAGGTACTGCTCCTCGGTTGGACTGGCCAGGGCGACGGCGCCGTAAACGGCGGCAGCCCACATGTAGCCGAGGACGCCAGCGACAACCACTATTACAGCGGTCTCCAACTGTGCTGCGTAGAGGAGCCCAGTGCGACTAGTTCCCAATACCCGATAGAGACTGAGTGAACCCCTCCGGAACCATAGGTCAAGCCAGACGAGGAGGGTGATCACCGCCCCGACGGCCAGCCAGACATGGGCTTGGGCCCGGCCGGCCAGCTCGGCGATTGGGTTCCTGGCAAACTCGCCCAGCCGAATCCAACGGTTCACCGAGAGCTCCTCTCCGCTGTCGGCGAAGGTGTCGGTGAGAAGGATTTCTCCTCCGGCAACCGAACCGTCAGCGGTCTCGATCCAGCAGGTTGCGAAGCGTCCGAGCGGAGCCGCAGGTTTGAAGATCGACCTCTGGAACTGGGGGCTGCGTCCTTCCAAGTCCACCACCTTGACCACCACAGGGGAATCGTCCTCGATGGCCACGTACTGTCCATCGCCTAGCCCGAGCTCGGCTGCCGCTGCAGAACCCATCACCAGGCCCCCGGCCAACGCGGCCTCCACCCCGGGTTCTGCACCCCACACCCGGAGAGCCCCCGCGCTGACCTCTTGGACCTGAAAGAACGTGCCCGGGGCGATATTGGTGTCGCTCGCTGGAGCAGGGTTGGCAGTGCCGGCAGCCACCACTTCCGATCGCGCGACCAACGCCAGGCAGCGCGCGGCCGGCAGCCCCTGAGGATGACTTGCTACCACTACGTTGCCGCCGGCCGCGATGTACCCCCGGTGGAAGGCGAGGATGTCGTTGGTTACGGTCAACTCAGTCCAGGTCAACGTGCCGATCATCCCCGCCACCAGCATTCCGATGACGACGACGCGGGCCAACGCCGCTCCCAGGTTACGAAAGGTCTCCCCAGTGAGAGTCCGGATACGCCAGCCGTTCAAGGCTCCTTCACCCCGGCGTCGACGAGTTGAACAGTGCGACGGCACACGCGAGCCACGGATGGGTCGTGAGTAACGACCACCAATGCCGATTCGGATTCGGCAAGCAGCGAGCTCAGAACGTCGAGAACTTCCATCGACGTGGCATGGTCTAACTGACCGGTGGGCTCGTCGGCCAACAGGAACCGGGGCCGATGAGCCAGCGCCCTGGCGATACACAACCTCTGCACCTCGCCGCCGGACAGATGCCGGACTGGCTCGTCCATCATTTTGGCCAGCCCAACACGAGCCAGAGCTTCTTCTCCCCGCGCGGCGGCCGCTCTCCGGTCTTGCCCGGCTGCGAGCATCGGTACTACCACGTTGTCCAAAGCCGTTCGACGTGAGAAGGTGTTGACCGTCTGCAATACCCAGCCAAACAGGGCGCTCCTTACGGCGTGGCGACCGCCCTCACTTTTAGGTGCCGGTTCACCGTCGACGAGCACCCGACCGGAGACCGGCTCGATGAGCAGCCCCAGAATCGAGATCAGTGTAGTTTTCCCTGAACCCGAGGGTCCCATCACCGCCACTGAGTCTCCGTCGGCGACCTCGAAGTCCACGCCATCGAGCACAAGTCTGTCCTTCCCATACCGCATCGAAACCGCGTCGAGGGCTAAGGACATACCGGGCTGTCGAGGATCTCGGTTGGGTTGGCTAACACTTGGTCGCCTGGCGTCAGGCCCGACACGATTTCAACCCGGGCCACTCGACCGCCTCCCAGCGTGACCTTTCGCGCGACGTAGCCGGCGCCGTCAGGAACCCAGACACATAGGGCGCCCGCCTGGTTGCTGGTGACCGCGGTGGCCGGGACTTCCAATACCCGTTCCGGATTAGCCAGCCGGATCCGACCCGCAAATTCGGTTTCCCCGTGGTCGATTGCCAAGGCGGCAAGCTCTGCAATGGATTCGTCGGTGAACTCACCGTCGACGATGGTCAGCTCGTCATTTCCTAGCTCGAGGATCCACTCCCCGTCGAGAATCGCTGCCCGACCCTCCGGGGTAGTTATGTCGACTTCCGTGATGCTGGCCGAACCTTCGAGTAGCGCCAACCCTGGTGATGGTGCTGGGCCCCCCACGGTTGCAACCAAAGTGGCCACCTGGAACGGCTCGAACGGCAACCAGATCACCCACCCGGGGTCGAAAACGCCTTCGGGGCGGGTCACCCCCAAATCGGTAGCGAAAGCGTTGACACTGGCGACCATCGAGGAAGTGAACACCCCATCCACAGGGCCTAGGTAGTAGCCAAGGCGAGAAAGCAGGATCTGTAGCTGGGAGACGTCGTCACCAGTTGCCCCCCGGTCCAGGGGCCTCCAAAAGGGAAAGTCAGTGGCGGCGGCAATGCGATCGACACCGTCCACCCTGATTAGGCGATCCCCGGTAGTCACCAGCTCTCCGGGCGCAACAGCGGCATCGGTCACAATACCCGACCACAGTGGAGCCACCACTACAGGCGCATCTAAATGAAGGGTCAAGATCACCTGCTGGGCTCGGTTGACCTCGACCTCGGCAGCGATGACTACCACTGGCATGGGAGAGGGCTCGAGCTCAGCCAACTGATCCTCGGTCCGAAGCCGTAGCCAGGCCAGCACCATGACCGGGAGGATGAGGAGCGCAGCGACCACCACTATCAGAGCAACGCCACGGCGAGACATCGCCGAAACGTTACCCGCGATACCGCAGAGATTGCGCAGTGGTCGTTGGCTCGACGAAGATCGGAGCGTGGCGCCTCCGGGCCATGACCGCCTCTTGGGCCTGGACGACATCGCTTGATTGATTCTTGGCAAAGCTTCACACGGGTCACTCGGAGTATGGGAGCTCGCGGCTCCCTCTTTAATCGATTGATGGTCACCCCAAACCACCGAAGCTTTAGGGCGTTGCTGATGCAGCAGGGGCGCTAGAGGCCGAACATCAATTCGCGGAGGTTGATCAACGAGGTCTGATAGCTGTCGAGGTCGATACGGATCGAGCCCAAACGCAGACCGGTCATCCCCTCGCCGGCGTTGGTCATCACCCGGAGCGCCCCGTCGTCGTGGTCGAGCACACCGAGGCCGAGGCATTCGCCCCCGCGGCTCTGCACGCCGACCAGCACGCCGCCGAGGCGGTTCAGTTGGAGGCCAACGGGCAGGGTGGGGGCAAAGACCGTGGGTCGTACCTTCCACCGCTCGAGCGGCGGCCGCAGTGCCCGGGCGAACTGCTCGGCGCGCTTGCCGGCCCTGGCGTCGGGCGACATGGGGAGGATCCCCGGGTCCGAGGCGAGGACGTGCACCTCGACACCGAAGAAGCGGCGGAGCATCCCGACCAGCGGCTCGAGCTCCTCGCCGCGCTGCAGGGCGACGATCCGGTC
>JAGFIR010000113.1 GCA_024103415.1 Acidimicrobiales bacterium | reverse complement strand
GGAAACGAGGCTGGTACGGGTGGTCCTGGAACGTGACCAGGTCGAGACCCACCCGTTCGGCGTGGATGGCCCGATCCACGGCGAACCGGGGCGGGTCGTTGTAGGGCGTGATGAACACGCCGAAGCGGATCTCGTGTTGGTCGTAGGTGGGCACCTATCCGGGGAACACGCGACCGGTGGAGATCATTCCGCCGGGCACTCCCGTGGCCCGTCCGGGAGTTCAGCCCACCACAACTGGCCTCTGCCACCCGTCCGGTAGAACCCGCCCACACCCAGTACCACCCGGTCACCGACG
Organism: Acidimicrobiales bacterium; assembly: GCA_024103415.1. Taxonomy (GTDB): domain Bacteria; phylum Actinomycetota; class Acidimicrobiia; order Spongiisociales; family ZC4RG35; genus ZC4RG35. The sequence continues at coordinate 1,737 of JAGFIR010000113.1, read as the reverse complement.
ATCTCGATCAGGAAGGTGTATGACCTACTGGGCAGCTGCAACTCCTGGACCGTCCAGGCACAGCCGTCGGACGATGTGAGGAGGACCTGCTCCTCGGATGGGAACGCCGTCTGAAGATCTGCCTCTCGCTCCAAATCGGCCAATTCGTCCACAGTGAAGGTCAGCAGTTGTTCGTGGTCGGGCCCATGGTGGATCGTGAGCACTTGCGAACCGGGGTCGTAAGACACGCTCGGCGAGGCCCCATCGGTCCATCTCCCCAGTCGGACCAGGGGATTCGACCGATCGTCGCCGAAGATCTCGACCAGCTCAGGCCACACTCGCACCAGCAATCCCTCGCGCTCGAAGTCGACGAAAGGGGGCCCGGAGTCCGGGCCCGGGTCGATGCCGCGGGTGTAGTGGTTGGACAGGATCGCCAGACCACCCTCATCGGCGGCGATGGTGCTGTACCACTCTCGTGGGTTGGTGAAGTGATCCCGCAGACTGGTGCGCTCCCACCTGCGTCCGTCGGTGGACATGCTGAGCTCGAGACTCTGGGAAACCGCCACGTAGCCATCTCTCCAGGGGCGCATGTACGCGCCCGATCTCCCGAGGTCGGCGCGCTCGATCCAATCGACACCGTTGGTGGTGGCGTAGATCCTCGTGGTGAGGTCCTCATGTGCAGCGGCCCACAACTCGCCGTTGTCGCCGGCGAACATCGCGCCCGTTGCCGGGTGCGGGATAGTGGCGTGAAACCACCCGACTCCATCGGTGAAAGCGCGTGCCTCCGTCGTTCCATCCGAATCGAACAGGTCGGCAGGTAGGCCGAGCTCTTCGAGAGTGAAGCTGCCTACTGCGATGCCCAATGGGGCCCAGACAATGATCCCTGTGGGCTCACCTGAGGTCGAGTACGGCCCGGGCGCGACCTCCAGCCCGTCGAATCGGTCTGCCACCGCATCCTCCATCCGAGTCATCGCGTTGGAGTAGCCGAACGCCAACAGGAGAGTCTCGGTGGCTCCCACCGAGTGGATCTGCCAGCGGCCTTCGGGATCCACGACCGACGTCGACCACGACCGGCCGTCCTCGGACTTCCAGACGGTGGGCGCTCCCGTCGGGTCCTGGCCATACACATACATGCCCGTGGCCCCGACTCGCGCCCCGGTGACGCGGCTGCCGCGTGGGGTCGGTTGGGCGACGGGCTCGAAGGATTCGCCATCTCGCGAGGCCAGGACTTCTACCTCTTCGATGCCTCGACTACCCACCAGCCCGCGGATGACGACCATCTCTCCGTTCGTGGTCTCCCCGACTGCCAACGGGATGCCTTCCAGGTCCACCGTCTGGAACCGAAGGGGCTCTCCCTGCGCGATGAAGGCAATGGTGGTGGTGGGCACCGTCGGCGGGACGAGCGTCGTCGTGGTGGCGCTGTCGGCCGTAGGGGACGGATCGGGCTGGGTGAGGGCGACGATGGCTACGGCTCCCACGGCGAGAGTGAGGAGCCCTATGGCCAGCCGGTTCCCGCGCTTGTGGGGTGTCTCCTGGACGGGGCGGTCGGGCGAGACCTTGTCGTCCGGCATTGGCATCAGTCTGTCTCCGGGGGAATGCCCACACGCACGGACGTCACGTTGGGTTCCTCTGCGAGGAGGAGGATCCGGTCGTCACCGACGACCACTCGCGTCCAGGCGTCACCGTCGACCAGGGCGGAGATGTCCTGGACGGTCAGACTCTCCCCGTTCGATGAGAAGAAGAGCACGTGGTCGTCTC
>JAGFIR010000067.1 GCA_024103415.1 Acidimicrobiales bacterium | reverse complement strand
CGAACCTCAAGCTGCACCAGTGCGGTCTGCCCAAGATCATGGCCCTCGAGCTGTTCAAGCCCTTCGTCATGAAGAGGCTCGTGGAGCTCGACCTGGCCCAGAACATCAAGGCGGCCAAGCGGATGGTCGAGCGGCAGCGCCCGCAGGTGTGGGATGTCCTCTCCGAGGTCATCCAGGAGCACCCGGTCCTGCTGAACCGTGCTCCCACCCTCCACCGTCTCGGCATCCAGGCCTTCGAGCCGGTGCTGGTCGAAGGCAAGGCCATCCAGATCCACCCACTGGTGTGTGAGGCCTTCAACGCCGACTTCGACGGTGACCAGATGGCCGTTCACCTCCCGCTCTCGGCGGAGGCGCAGGCCGAGGCCCGCATCCTGATGCTCTCGACCAACAACGTCCTGTCGCCCGCCTCGGGCCGTCCGATCGTGACGCCGTCACAGGACATGGTCATCGGCATCTACTACCTGTCGGAGCTGGTCGAGGACGCCATGGGCGCCGGCAAGACCTACGCCGACATGGACGAGGCGATGATGGCCTACGAGATCGGCGAGCTGTCGCTGCACGCCCCGATCAAGATCCGTCTCGGGGAGAAGGCGGGGAGCCCCGAGGTCTTTCAGCACCTCGATCCGGCCCTTCGGAAGCTCATCGGCGACGAGCCGGTGTCCGGTGAGGAGATGATCGAGACCACCCTCGGCCGTCTGCTCCTCAACGATGCGTTCCCGGCCGACTTCCCGTACATCAACGACACGGTCATCAAGTCCGACATCCGGGCCCTGATCGAGAACATCATCGAGCTGTACCCCCGCTCGGCGGTGGCCGAGACCCTGGACAACATCAAGGATCTCGGCTTCCGCTACGCCACGCGGGCCGGTCTCACGATCGCCCTCGACGACGTGCGCACGCCGGAGGACAAGGCCGACATCCTCTCCGAGTACGAGGAGCGCGCTCGCCGGATCCAGGACCTGTACTCCAAGGGCGTCGTCACCGACGACGAGCGGCGTCAGGAGCTGATCGAGATCTGGAACGAGGCCACCGAACGCGTCACCGAGTCGATGAAGAACTCGCTCAAGGAGCAGCGCTTCAACTCGCTCGACATGATGGTGGGATCCGGTGCCCGCGGGAACATGATGCAGCTGCGTCAGATCGCCGGGATGCGCGGCCTCGTGGCCAACCCGAAGGGTGAGATCATCCCGCAGCCGATCCGTGCCAACTTCCGTGAGGGCCTCTCCGTGCTGGAGTACTTCATCTCCACGCACGGCGCCCGAAAGGGTCTGGCCGACACGGCTCTCCGCACCGCGGACTCCGGCTACCTGACCCGTCGTCTCGTCGACGTCTCCCAGGAGATGATCGTCCTGGAAGAGGACTGTGGCACCGACCGCGGCATCCCGATCCGGGTGGTCGACGAGCGCGGCCAGAAGATCCGCAACCTTCGGTCCCGCATCTTTGGCCGTGTCCTGGCCGACGACGTCAAGGACGGCCGCAGCCTCATCGAGACCACCGACGGCCAGAAGCTGCGGGCCGGCACCACCATCAAGGCCCAGGAGCTGAACGCGATCGCCAACGCCGACCTCGAGTCGGTGCGGGTGCGTTCGCCGCTCACCTGCGAGACCCGCGGCGGTGTCTGCCAGGCCTGCTATGGCCTCTCGCTGGCCACCAATCGGACCGTCGAGATCGGCGAGGCCGTGGGCATCATGGCCGCCCAGTCCATCGGCGAGCCGGGCACCCAGCTCACGATGCGCACCTTCCACACCGGTGGTGTGGCCGGTGAGGACATCACTCACGGTCTGCCCCGCGTCGTCGAGCTCTTCGAGGCCCGCACGCCCAAGGGCAAGGCCGTCCTGAGCGAGGTCTCGGGAACGGCACGCGTCGTCGACGACGAGGAGGGCCGCCGCATCGTGGTGGACACCCCCGACGGCGAGGTCAGCTACCCGATTTCCCGTCTCGCCCGCCCGCGGTTCATCGACGGTGAGGATGTCTCCGCAGGCCAGCCGCTCACCGACGGTCCGCTGGACCCGAAGGAGGTGCTGGAGATCGGTGGTGTCCGCGCCGCCCAGCAGTACCTGGTCGATCAGGTCCAGGAGGTCTACCGCTCACAGGGCGTGGAGATCCACGACAAGCACATCGAGATGATCGTGCGTCAGATGCTGCGCCGGGTGCTCATCGTCGCCCCCAACGACTCCGACTTCCTGCCGGCTGCGTTGGTCGACGAGCAGACCTTCAAGGACGTCAACCGCGAGCTGGTCACCGCCGGCAAGCAGCCCGCCGAGGGTCGTCCGCAGCTGATGGGGATCACCAAGGCCTCGCTGGCCACCGACTCGTGGCTCTCGGCCGCCTCCTTCCAGGAGACGACGCGGGTGCTCACCGATGCCGCCATCCAATCCCGCTCTGACTTCATGAGGGGGCTCAAGGAGAACGTGATCATCGGCAAGCTGATCCCCGCCGGCACCGGCGCCAAGGAGTACCAGCAGCTGCAGCCCTCCCTCCCGGGGGCGACGACGGTCGCCAGCCTGGGCGACTTCCTCTCCGGCGGTGTCCGCACCAGCGAGGAAGACGATCTGCCCGAGCGGCCGGCCGAATGGCTCGCCTCGCTGGGCGGGTCCTCCGAAGAGGAGGAGTGATCTACGGAGGGGCCGGGATCACCCGGCCCCTCTGCTTTTCCCCATTGACATCGGTATCCCCCGATGTCACTCTGCGTGATCCGACGGTGCACTGAGGGTCAACCACGATGTCCGACAGAGGCGACAGGCTCGATCCCGAGTCGCTGGCCAAACGGCTGGCGGAGCAGTTGCGCTCCACACCGCCCAAGCGCCGCTTCCGTCTCCGGCTGCCCGGGACCGGCGTCCTGCGCGCGCTGGGTGTGGCGTGCATCATCCTCGGCCTCGTGTTCGGGGCCGCAGCCGCCTTTCCCAAGATCGCCGAGTTCGTGGAGGGTCTCGGTGGCCCTTCGGCGACCGACGGTCTCGACCCATCCTTCGCCGGCCAGCAGACCCCGGGCTCGTCCACGTCGACTTCGACCAGCGGGCCGCGGGCGCAGCAGGTGACGGTCGAGTCCACGACCACCTCCGTCGCCGACACGACGACCACGTCGGCCAGGCTGCGACGCTCCAGCCCGCCGGCCACGACACCACCGTCACCGACCACGTCCTCTCCGACCACATCGTCACCGACGACACCTGTGACCACACCTGGCCCGACCCCGACCACCACCCGGCCCACGACCACGACGACACGGCCACCCGTCACGACGACGGCGCCGACGACAACCACAACAACGCCTACGACAACAACGACGGAGGCGACCACGACGACGACGACGGCGCCGACGACCACCACCACGACCGTGGATCCGCCAGACCCGGGTGAGGGCGGCGGACTCGATTAGCCGTCGGGTTACGGGGTACCCTCCAAGTGCCAAGTACCAGGTATTGAGTACCCGGTACGGCGCCGCCAGGCGCCTGAAGAATTCGATTTGTCACTACTCGGCGGGGTGCCATAGAATCAGTCATCGGCTCCTGCGCCCCGTGGCGTCACGGAGCACCGTCGGGTGCAGTTTTCCGCTCCCGGCAAAGCAAGGACTCAAGGATCGGCCCACGACTGTTGTGTGCCGTCCTCCGTATAGGAGCGCAATGCCAACCATCGAGCAGCTTGTCCGCGAGGGCAGGAAGCGGAAGAAGAAGAAGACGAAGACCGCCGGTCTTGCCGGGGCGCCCCAGCGCCGCGGTGTGTGCACGCGTGTGTACACCGTCACGCCGAAGAAGCCGAACTCTGCCCTGCGCAAGGTCTGCCGTGTGCGTCTCAACTCCGGGGTCGAGGTGACCGCCTACATCCCGGGCGAGGGCCACAACCTCCAGGAGCACAGCATCGTCCTGGTACGTGGTGGGCGTGTGCGTGATCTACCGGGTGTCCGATACAAGGTGATCCGCGGCGCCATGGATGCCGCCGGCGTCAGCGACCGCAAGAAGGCTCGCAGCCGCTACGGGACCAAGAAGGCCTCCTGATGAGAAGGGCACCGGCACAGAAGCGTCGCATCGAGCCCGATCCCGTGTTCCGGTCGGTGCTCGTCAGCCAGGTCATCAACAAGGTCCTGCTCAAGGGCAAGAAGGACCTGGCGCGCCAGATCGTCTACCAGGCATTGGAGACGGTGGAGCAGCGCACGAGCCAGGATCCCACGGTCGTGCTCAAGCGTGCGGTCGACAACATCCGCCCCCAGGTCGAGGTTCGCTCGCGACGGGTCGGCGGAAGCAACTACCAGGTGCCCGTGGAGGTCTCGCCGCGGCGCCAGAACACACTGGCCATTCGCTGGCTGGTGGACTTCGCCAGACGGCGACGGGAGCCCACCATGGCTCTCCGTCTGGCCAACGAGATCCTCGACGCCTCCAACAACACGGGGGCGGCGGTGAAGCGCAAGGAAGACGTTCACAAGATGGCGGAGTCCAACAAGGCCTTCGCCCACTATCGCTGGTAAGGAAAACCCGAACGTTCCGGCAGGCGGGCTCAGAAAGGCTCCGGGCCCGAACCACAGGACGAGGGACGTTCACAACTGAATAGAGCCGGAGTAGTAGACAACGAGATGAGTAACAACAGCGCGCTGCAAAGCCTGCGTCAGGTACCCCTGAGCCGTACCCGGAACATCGGGATCATGGCGCATATCGACGCGGGCAAAACGACCCTCACCGAGCGCATCCTCTACTACACCGGCCGCAGCTACAAGCTCGGTGAGACCCACGAAGGCTCCGCCACCATGGACTGGATGGATCAGGAGCAGGAGCGCGGCATCACCATCACCTCCGCCGCCACCACCTGTGTGTGGCACGACCACACCATCAACATCATCGACACCCCTGGCCACGTCGACTTCACGGTCGAGGTGGAGCGCTCCCTTCGAGTACTCGACGGGGCCGTCGCCGTGTTCGACGGCGTAGCCGGGGTCGAGCCCCAGTCCGAGACCGTCTGGCGTCAGGCCGACCGGTACGGGGTTCCCCGCATCTGCTTCATCAACAAGCTCGACCGCACCGGCGCCGACTTCTTCTACGGCGTCCAGACCGTCGTCGACCGCCTCAACGCCAAGCCGCTGGTCATGCAGATCCCGATCGGCGCCGAGTCCGACTTCGCCGGTGTCGTCGACCTCGTCGAGCAAAAGGCCCACCTCTGGCACGGTGACGACGGCAAGCAGTGGGAGACCACCGACGTCCCCGCCGAGCTCACCGACAAGGTCGCCGAGTACCGGGAGAAGCTGGTCGAGACCGTGGCCGAGACCTCCGAGGAGCTCCTCGACTCCTATCTCGAGAACGGCGACCTCACCTCGAAGGAGCTGCAGATCGGCATCCGTGCCGGGACCATCGCCGGTGAGTTCACCCCGGTGTTCTGCGGGTCCGCCTTCAAGAACAAGGGCATCCAGCTGCTCCTCGACGCCATCGTCGCCTACCTCCCCAGCCCCGAGGACCTGCCCCCGATCAAGGGCTTCCTCCCCGGTGACGAGGAGGCGATCATCGAGCGTCGTCACGCCGACGATGAGCCGCTCACCGCGCTCGCCTTCAAGATCATGAGCGACCCCCACGTCGGTCGTCTCACCTACTTCCGCGTCTACTCGGGCACGCTCTCCAAGGGCGACACCGTCCTCAACACCACCAACGGGAAGAAGGAGCGCATCGGTCGTCTCCTGAGGATGCACGCCAACCACCGCGAGGACGTGGACCACGTCTACGCCGGGGACATCGCCGCCGGCATCGGCTTCAAGGCCACCACGACCGGTGACACCCTGTCCGACCCGGCCAACCCGATCCAGCTCGAATCGATGGAGTTCCCCGCACCCGTGATCTCCGTCGCCATCGAGCCCAAGACCAAGTCCGACGAGGAGAAGCTGGGCATGGCCCTGCAGCGCCTCTCCGAGGAGGACCCGACCTTCCTCGTCCGCACCGACGAGGAGTCCGGCCAGACGATCATGTCCGGGATGGGCGAGCTCCACCTCGACGTGCTCGTCCAGCGCATGATCCGCGAGTTCAAGGTCGACGCGGTCGTCGGCCAGCCGCAGGTTGCCTATCGGGAGACCATCCGTCGCCCGATCGAGAACGTGGTCTACCGCCACGTCAAGCAGACCGGTGGCCGCGGTCAGTTCGCCCACGTGGTCATCAACCTCGAGCCCACCGGCCCCGGTGGCGGCTACGAGTTCGTCGACCTCATCAAGGGCGGCTCCATCCCTCGCGAGTACATCCCGTCGGTCAACGAGGGCATCGAGTCCGCCCTCGACCAGGGCATCCTCGCCGGCTACCCGCTCGTCGACGTGCGGGCCACGCTGGTGGACGGCTCTTATCACGACGTGGACTCATCCGAGATGGCATTCCGCATCGCCGGCTCCATGGCGCTCCAGGAAGCAGCCCGCAAGGCGGGCGTCAAGCTCCTCGAGCCGATCATGGAGGTCGAGGTGACCACGCCCGAGGAGTACATGGGCGACGTCATCGGGGACCTCAACGCCCGGCGCGGCAAGGTCGAGGGTCTCACCCAGCGTGGCAACAGCCAGGTGGTGAAGGCCCTGGTCCCGATGTCGGAGATGTTCGGTTACGCCACCGATCTGCGGTCCAAGACCCAGGGGCGGGCCAGCTACTCCATGCAATTCCATTCGTACCAGGACGTCCCCGAGTCGATCGCCGAGCAAATCGTGGCTCAGCGGCGTGGCGAGTCCTGAAGGTAAGAGGTTGAAAGAAGGAAGAGAGGACAGCAGAGATGGCGAAGGCGAAGTTTGAGCGTTCGAAGCCGCATGTGAATGTGGGGACGATGGGTCATATTGACCATGGGAAGACGACGTTGACTGCTGCGATTACGCGGACGTTGGCTGAGCGTGTTGGT
>JAGFIR010000101.1 GCA_024103415.1 Acidimicrobiales bacterium | reverse complement strand
AAGGCCAAGCAGGGACGCCGGTGGCCCGCCGATCGAGTCCCGGGTAGGCCGCAAGAGCCCCGCGGTGACGTGGGGCCCAGATGGATGACCGTCCTCGACAGAATCCGGCTTACAGGCGGACTCGCATGCGTGGAAACCCCCTCTCGCCAGGGGGTTTCCACTCTGTAAACCGGATTACAAGCGACAGTCGGCAGCTCCCATCCTGCCGATCTGATGTCGGTCCCGACCTTAGCGGGCTGACAGGACACAGCCCGCGGAGCCGTCCAAGGCATTACTTGACTTGAGAACTGTCTGGCGTACGAGACCTGCGAGTGCTTGGCCCCCGGGGTGCAGCTCGACCTCTGACTGCGTCTTTCTAACGTTCTCGCGCCTGGCGCAAGGCACAGAGTGTTAGGCTGTGTTGAACGACAGCAGGAGGGCTACATGAGCGAGGCGCACCGCCGTTCCGTCATTTTGACGGTGCTCACCATGTTGGTCATATTGTTAGGTCCTGCGGCACTGGCTGCCCCTACGCGGGAGGTCTACAGGGAGGGTGGGACCCCTTACCGAAAGGGCACCACGCAGTACTCATTCATCGGGTTCGTGCATTCTCAGACCCTGGGGTCCAGCTCCGAGCACAGGTACCGGATGAAGATCAGTGGAACCTACAACCCCAGTGGCGGTGCTGGTTCTGTGCGTGGCGTCTACTCAGAGCACACGATGCATCGGTCAGCATCCTCCTGTGGATTCACTGGAGTCTCGGTTGGTCCGGTCGGGGCGAGTTGGGACTGCGACAATTGGGCTGTCGAATACTGGCAGAAGAGATCGGCCACCAAGACCTCCGGTTCGACATACCCATCTACGTGGACCAAGATCGTCGATCCCCTCCCAGTTCCGGCGCCGAACGCACTGAATGTTGCGACGCGGTCTTGCCTAGACGTGAACTGGTTCCCAAACCAATGCTCCGGCTGGGGACAGATGTGGGCGAGTCGCTGACTCCCGACAGGCAAATAGGACCTTGAGCTCGGATCCTGATGCCGCACATCACGATGGAGAACGTCTCGTTCGCGTACCGTCACGGACGAGACGTTTTCCGTTCTTTGAGCTTCTCGACCGGGCCCGGCTTGACTTACGTTGTCGGCGAGAATGGCTCTGGCAAGACAACTCTGCTTCGGCTTATTCTCGGCCAGCTCAAGGGCTCGGGGGATATAATTGTCGACGGCAACGGCGACACGGGCCGGAAACTTGGATATCTGCCTCAGCGCTTCGCAGTACCAGCCGCACTGACGGCCCGTGAGTTTGTTGAGTACATCGCCTGGGTTAAGGGCCTAGATCGGGAAGCGGTTCGCACGGTTGCCCAAGTCTCTCTCGAGTCGGTGAACTTGAGCGAAAGGGCTGATGACCGTCTTGCCGCATTGTCTGGTGGGATGATTCGGCGCGTAGGGATCGCGCAAGCACTCGCTACTGGGGCCAATCTGCTTTTACTTGACGAACCCACAGTTGGCTTGGACCCATTGCAGCGTGCTGAACTACGGGGAGTGTTGAGAAGGATTGGGGAGTCTCGCACCCTGCTCGTAAGCACAAATCTTATGGCGGACATTGACGAGACCGACACCATTCTTGTACTCGCCGACGGGCAGGCTGCGTTTTGCGGACAAGCGCAGGAAATGCGAAAGGAATTTGGAAGTCCCGGAATGACCTTAGAGGACGTATTCGTCGCGATGTATCGCCGTAAGTTCTTATGAGCCGAGTCCTCCGCGGGCAGCTGAGACGCTCTTCGGCCCTCATCGCAACCCCCCTGGCGCTAGGCGTCATCGCGTGGTCCCTCTGGTCCAACTTCGACCATTGGCGTTGGGAGTGGGACTGGGGAATGCTGAATCCTGGAAGTGCTTGGCCTGTTCTTGGACCACTCCTCGCTGCCTGCACCTCTCTCGACGCCGTTCGAGCCCGCACGCTGTTAGGGGAGGTCACTCTCGAAGGGCCGGAGGTTCGAAGGTCGGTCTGGCCGGCCTTCATGATTCCGACAGTCGCCATTGTACTCGTTTGGGCCCTGAGCCTCCCGGTTGCAGCATCACTACTCGCAGGTTCGAACGCAGTTGGCGGGATACAATGGCGGGGCCTACTGGGACAGGGGTTTGGACTCGTTGCGTTCGGGGCCATCGGAACGGTCATCGGTACCCGCATACCGCGATGGTGGATTCCTCCTCTTGTTGGCCTGCTCGCCTACTTCGTCCCTTATTTCTCAATGTTCTTCCTAAACCTACAAATCCCTTTGCCGAGGCTAGTGGGATGGTATGTCCTCAACACGCAGGACAATCCCTTCACCGCCGTGACTCTGACCTTGATCTCTGCAGGCTTGATATTGGTGCTGGCGCCGATAAACTCAGAGCGGTGGATACAAAGGCTAGGTGCCACTCTGGCACTTATCCCTGCACTCGTACACATCGTGATCGCGCCTACTTTCTCGCCCTCCTTGGACGAGCCCAGCGTGATTGGAGAGTGCACCACTTCATCCGCAATCGAGGTTTGCACAATCGCTGAATTCTCCGCGTTTCTCGACCACATCGCGGCCGTGGCTGGGTCGGTATTGGCCAACGCAGCGGTTCCACTGCCACGACTGGTCGTGGTTGACTTCAGCTCCGCTGTAGCTCTGGCTCCGGCCGATGGCCTACCCGTAGGAGCTCACGCTGGGATGGTCAGACCGGAGTGGATCCCGGATCCGAGATTCCTGCCCAATGACCTTGGCCAACAAGTTCTCGAGTCTGTTCTGAGCAACTTCTGTGGACCCCTCGGTGCCGAGTGGGAAAAGGACGTTGCCGCAGAAATTCTTTTCGTGTCGTCGCTGCCCGGTTGGCCCACAACTTTCGACGACACCTACGCCTCAACATTCTCCTCGGCTGGTCCACCCAGCGCGGAACAGATCCAGGCCTTGTGGGTCGACGCCTCCGAGGGATGCGATTCGGATCGTCTGATGCGCCGCCTTGTCGAAATGGGCATTTCCCAGTGAACTGATGCGGACGCAGAAAGTGCCTTCTCGCCACCCGTTGGTGCTCTTTCTTGTTGGTCGAATCGAGCGTGCTTCCTGGGTGGCTACCGGCATGCTCCTAACGACTGTTGCGTTGGTGGCCACTGCGAGGCTACGCACTCCCTTTCACCCCATCCCGCCCCTCGTAGGTGCACTTGAGATCGTCTCGTTACTGATGGGCATCCCGGTCTCGATGATGGTTCAGCCGATCTCCAAAGCTATTGAGGCCGGCTCGCCTCGCGTCAGGACCCTCCGGCAAGCGTGGGGTTGTGTTCTCGTGTTGGGAGCCGGTGGACTCGTCGCTGTAGTCGCCGCCTTGGGCGGTGCCCACGATCCGCTTGTTGGGGCCCGCAACGCGATGATCTCCTGTGGTGTTGCACTGCTTACAGCGGCTTGGCTTGGCGCCCGCGTCTCCTGGATTCCTCCGCTTAGCCTGTCGTTGATCATCCTTCGATACGGCATGGATTTCGAGAACACCCCATACGACTGGGCGCTGCCCCTCGCTGCTGGCAACGAGCCGGCTTCCTGGCAAGCCGCGATCGTCCTCACAGTGGCAGGTGTGTGGGCGTACGGCCGATGGGACATTCGCGAAACTGAGGTGTAGCTGGACCTAGGGGTACCTCGGGTCGACCACAGCGGCTCATCCCTCGACCCGGATCGCCGGACCGATCATCCCCAGATGGGTGTGGTGGAAGGCATCGGGGTACTTCAGCCCGTATCCGCCCGCCCGGTCCATTCCGACGTGCGCCAGCCATACCGCGCCGAGTGCGTTGAGCAGAGTCGAGCCGCCGACGACGGCCCACCCCAGGAGGACGGCAGGCCCGAGCAGGATGTGCCCCAGGTTGTAGGTGACGGCGCCAAGCTCGGGACCGCGCAGGTAGCCGAGCATGGACACGTCCGGCGCCAACAACAGCAAGCCGAACAACCACCAACTCTCCCCCGTTTCGGCGAACATCCAAATGGCGGCACCGAGCAGGAGGAAACCTTCCAGTCTCTGCAATGCGGTGGGATTGGTCATGGGGGTACCTCTCGATGGCTCGATGACATCCAAGATAGGATCAGAGGCCGGCCGGCACCCCTAGCCTGAGAGCGTGGGCAACAACCCGTCCGTCCTGTTTCTATGCGTCCACAACGCGGGACGCTCCCAGATGGCGGCGGCCTTTCTCCGGGAGATCGGCGCAGGTCGAATCGAAGTCTTCTCCGGAGGGTCCGAGCCGGCGGAGTCGCTGAACCCGGCCGTGGTTGCGGCCATGGCCGAGCGGGACATCGACATCACCGCCCATTCGCCGCGGAGATGGACCGATTCTGATCTCCATACGGCCGACGTCATCGTCACCATGGGTTGTGGCGATACCTGCCCGGTGGTCCCCGGAAAGCGCTACCTGGATTGGGAGCTCGACGACCCGTCGGGTCAGCCGGTCGAAAGGGTTCGGGAGATCCGCGATGAGATCGAGGGACGAGTCCGGGATCTGGCCGCCGAACTGATCAGCTGACCGCGAGCGCGGGAAGCTCGGCGAGGACGGAACGTACGAACTCGGCACGATCGGGAGCCACCGAGAACCAAGCCCACTTCCCGCGCTGCTCCCTCGTGATCAGTCCCGCGTTCGTCAGCACCGACAGATGGTGGCTCACGGTTGCCTGGCTCCTGTCGAGCGAGTCGGTGAGGTCGCAGGCGCACATCTCCGGCGCCGAGGCGATCAGGCTGAGCAGGCGGAGACGAACAGGGTCGCCGAGGACCTTGAAGGTTTCGGCCAGCTCCTGGGCCGAGTCCGGCGACAGGGCCTCACCGGTACAGCACGTCGATTCCACGAGCCCAGCCTAATGCATTGACACGCGTCGATACGAGTCGTATCGTGCGACAGTTCGATACCCGTCGATACGAGGAGACGCTGGTGACCGGTCACAACAAAGAACTGCGGGAGAAGGTCAGGGAGCGATACGCAATGGCGGCGACCAGCGGTTCGTGTTGCGACAGCAGTTGCTGCACCACCGACGCGTCGCTGAGCGTCGACATCACGGGAGGCGCCTATGGAGAGGAACTCGGCGCCATTCCCGCCGGTGCCGCCCAAGCCAGCCTCGGTTGCGGCAACCCCGTCGCCGTCGCCGAACTGAACGAGGGCGAGACCGTCCTCGACCTGGGATCCGGTGGTGGGATCGACGTCCTCCTCTCCGCCCAGCGGGTGGGGCCCTCCGGTTTCGCCTACGGCCTCGACATGACCGACGAGATGCTCGAACTGGCTCGCAAGAACGCGGCCGAAGCCGGAGCAGACAACGTCGAGTTCCTCAAGGGCTACATCGAGGAGATCCCCCTCGAGGAAGGTACGGTCGACGTGATCATCTCCAACTGTGTGATCAACCTCTCCACCGACAAGCCGGCCGTCATCGCAGAGATGGCGCGAGTACTCAAGCCCGGCGGGAGGATCGGGATCAGCGATGTCGTCGCCCAGGACTGTGTCACGCCCGAGGAACGCGCCGAGCGCGGGTCGTGGGTCGGATGCATCGCCGGGGCGTTGTCTTACTCCGAATACCGGACGCTCCTCGCCAACGAGGGATTCGACGACATCTCCATCACCGCCACCCACGAGGCGACGGAGGGCATGGACTCGGCAATCATCAAAGCCATCAAGCCCGCCTGAGCTCCGCTGCGGGGCATTCCGTGCTCGCGAGCACGGTGTGGTGGCAGACGACACGGCGTGCTCGCGAGACGACCGTCCCGCGCCGTGAAAAGGTTGGTCCCTGTCTCCGCCCGTCCACGCCGCACATGCTCGCTTCTTCGACTTTGCCCCTGAAAAGTGACTGGAGCGTGAAGAGTGGCCGACCCTTTCGAAGGACTAGACCGGATAAATGAGTGGCAGGAGGAGCTCTACGTCCACTTCCACAAGAACCCCGAGCTCTCGATGGCGGAGAAGGAGACCGCCGCCGAGATCACGAGGCGACTCGAGTCCTTCGGTTATCAGACGCACCAGATAGGCGGGGGTGTCGTCGGCCTCCTGGACAACGGGGACGGCCCCACCGTCCTCTTTCGAGCCGACATCGATGCCCTGCCCGTCGAGGAGGACACCGGCCTTCCCTACAGCTCCGAGGTGCCGGGCGTCATGCACGCGTGCGGCCACGACTTCCACATCACCTCGGGCCTCGGCACGGCCGCCCTCCTCGCCGAGAACCGGGACTCCTGGTCCGGCACCTATGTCGCCCTCTTCCAGCCAGGCGAGGAAACCGCCGAAGGAGCCCGCGCCATGGTCGACGACGGCCTGGTCGGCAAGGTGCCCCGACCGGACGTTGCATTGTCCCAGCACGTCCTGACCAAGCCCGCGGCGGGTGAAGTCGCCACCGCCTCCGGTCCGGTCCTCTCCACCGCCGCCAGCATGAAGGTGGTCGTTTACGGGAAAGGCTCCCACGGTTCAATGCCTCACCTCGGAATCGACCCCGTCGTCCTCGCCTCGGCGATCGTGATGCGCCTCCAGGGCATCGTGTCCCGAGAGATCGCGCCGAGCGAGTTCGGCGTGGTCACCGTCGGGAGCCTGCAGGCCGGGTCGAAGGCGAACATCATCCCGGATCGGGCCGAGCTTCGACCGAATCGGCCGGGTCAAGATCGCCCTCACCGGCGTCGGCCTCAACATCCTCGGATCGGCGCTGCTCGTTGTCGCCACCGGAGCGTTGGCGCTTCCGCTGCTGATCACGGGACGGGCGCTTCAGGGGTTCGCCACCGCCTGCATCATGCCGTCGACCATGGCCCTGCTCAAGGCCTATTGGGACGGTCCGGCACACCAGCGGGCCGTGTCCATGTGTCGATCGGCTCGTGGGGCGGCTCCGGCCTGGCGGCCGTGTTCGGGGGCGGGGTGGTCATCGCCCTCGGCTGGCGGTGGATCTTCGTCATCTCGATCGCGGTGTCGGCCCTGGCGTTTGTCCTCATCGTGGGCACCCCGGAGAACAAGCCGGCCGCCGGACAGGAGGGCCGCTTCGACTACCTCGGCTTGGTGCTGTTCGTCGTGGCGCACGCTGTCAGTGACGGTGATCCTCATCTTCGGCCAGACCCTCGGATGGGCGAGCCCGACGGTCATCGGCCTGGCGGCTGTGGCAGTCGCGTCGTTCTTCTTCTTCATTCGTTGGGAGCGGCAGCAGTCCAACCCATTCATCGATCTGAGCCTGTTCCGGAACACGACCTTCACCGGAGCCACGATCTCCAACTTCCTTCTCAACTGCACCATCGGGATCCTCATCGTCAGCCAGCAGCTGCTGCAGCTCGCCGGCCAGAAGGGCGACGGGAGCGCCTTCAACGCGTGGGACGCGGGTGTGCTCACCATCGGCTACGGCGTTTTCATCATCGCGTTCATCCGGGTCGGCGAGAAGCTGCTGCAGCGGTAGGGGCCCCGCAAGCCGATGATCTGGCCGCCAGGCGGCCATGGTCGCGCTCGGGGTCAACCTGATCTTCGTCATCCTGGCCGTCCTGTCGATCGCCGTCACTGTCCCCAAGGGCGGAGGTAGCCGCGACCTGGACGAGGCCGCCGCATCCCCTGCTCCCCCTTCCCAATTGCCTCCGGACGAGGCCAAGGCGGCCGTCTTGCAACGACTGGCCGCACTGCCGCTCGCCGACCTGGAACGAATCGAGAAACAGGCCACCCTCCAGGAACTGGCCAAGCTGGACACCGACCTCCTGGAGCGTCTCCTCGAGAAACACCGCGAGTAGCCCCTCCGTGCTCGCGAGCACGCCGTGGCGTCTGGCGCAACGCGGTGCTCGCGAGCAAGGTGGTAGTCGGCCGTAACCTCACAAGCCATGTGCGGACGCTTCTCACTGACCGGTGATCTCGACTTCTACGCCGAGTACTTCGCCGTGGACGAGGTGGTGACGCCGGCGCTCGAGAAGCGCTGGAACGTGGCGCCCACCGACCCCGTCTACGTGGTCGCCGAGCGGGACGAGAAGCGTCTGCTGGGGACGATGCGCTGGGGGCTGATCCCCCACTGGGCCAAGGACGTCAACGAGCGGGGCCAGATCAACGCCCGGGTCGAGAGGGTGGCGACCAACAACACGTTCCGGGACTCGTTCGCCCGTCGCCGCTGCCTCATCCCGGCCGACGGCTTCTACGAGTGGGGCCCACACGAGGAAGGACGCCACCCGCACTGGATCTACCGCGCCGACGGCCACCCGATGGTCTTCGCCGGCATCTGGGCCGTGCGACAGGACCACGACACCGGCGAATGGCTCCGCAGTTGCGCCATCATCACCCGCCAGGCCGAAGGTGTGGTGTCCCCCATCCACGACCGGATGCCCGTGGTGGTGCCCAGGGAGGCATGGGAGACGTGGCTCGACCGCCAGATGAACGACCCCGAGGCAGCCCTCGACCTGATCCGGGACGTCGAAGCCGATGTCCTCATGGAGCACCGGGTGTCCAAGGCCGTCAACTCCGTCCGAAATGACGGGCCGCATCTCGTCGAGCCCGCCGAGCCAGACACCCTCTTCTGACCGGGACATGACCGGTCGGGCGGAGCCCTTGGGGTTAGCCTCACCCGCGCTCTGAAAGCAACGAAGGCGGTGTCAGTCATAGGCGTGGTCGCGCTCGTCGCGGCCTGCTCGGGCTCGCCCGGCAGCCCGAACGCGACCGCCACCGCCCGGGAGTGCATCAGCGTGACCGGCGGCGCCTCCAACGTGGACACCGGATCGCTCGCCGACGACGCGATGACCCTGTCGGGTGAGATCTTCCTGTGCTCTGACGACGTCGTGGTCGCCTCCCCCGACAACCTTCATCACGTCATGGCCGGGGCGCAGCTCGCCGCGGCCCTCCGCTCCCCCATCCTCTTTCCCGACCCGTTGCTCGCCTCCGAGCTCGGCCGGCTTCGACCCGAGCGGGTCCACGTCCTCGGCGACCTCGAGGTGAGCGTGCCGCCGGGGGCAGAGGTGATCAGCCACACGGTGCTGGAGGCCCTGGACGAGACGGCTGCCGCACTCGGGAGCCCCGAGCGGGTCACGATCGGACCGGCGATCGACGCCACTGCCCTGATCGCCACGGTGGACGCCATCGACACCGGGACCAGGATCGTCGGCCCGGAGACGGAGCCACCTGTCGGAACCGCGGCCTCGGTGCGTCCCGAAGCACTGGTCGAGGGTCTGGCGGCGAGGGAGACCGAGGAGCGACTGTGGCTCGTGGATGCGGCAGACCCCGTGACACTGTTGTTCGCGTCGGCGTCGGTGCACGCCGTCGGCGCCACCGTGCTCGCCGTCGACTCGGGCGACCTGCTCGGCAACCCGACGTTCGTCTCGGCGCTGGCCGGCAGGGACGCCTCGACGGTGCGATACGTCGGAGGGATTCCGGATGCGGCTACTTGGGAGATCAACGCCCTGACGCGGGGCGATCAACTGCCGGGCGGTGGTTTCAGGATCCTGACGCCGGAATCACCCCGCCGGTATGTCGCCTTCTATGGCCACCCCCAGGCCGGCTCGCTGGGCGCCCTGGGCCAGCAGGATGGCCCCGCCGCCACGCTCGAGCGCATGCAGCCCCTGCTCGAGGCCTACACAGCCGACGGGCACCGGGTGATCCCCACGTTCGAGATGATCGCCTCGGTGGCAGCGGCCAGTGCCGGAGCCGACGGCGACTATTCGACGGAATGGCCGCCGGACACCTTCGTACCGTGGATCGAGTTCGCCGCCGAGAACGGCATGTACGTGGTGCTCGATCTCCAGTCCGGTCGCTCCGACTTCCTCTCCCAGGCGAAGTTCTACGAGGAGCTCCTGCTCCACCCCCACGTCGGCCTCGCCCTCGATCCGGAGTGGAGGCTGGAATCGAACCAGGTCCATCTGGAGCAGACGGGCTATGTGGAGGCTTCGGAGGTCAACCAGGTGGTCCACTGGCTCGCCGACCTGGTGCGGGACAACGGGCTGCCCCAGAAGATGCTGATCGTGCATCAGTTCAAGCTGAGCATGATCCGCAACCGCGAGGCGATCGAGGAGCGGCCGGAGCTCCAGGTCGTGATCCAGATGGACGGCGAGGGCGCCGAGCCGTTGAAGGACAACACCTGGAACGTGATCACCAAAGACACCGACGGCGTGCACTGGGCGTGGGGTTGGAAGAACTTCTTCGTGCGTGACGACGGTGGCCCGCCCACACCCGAGTCGACGATGTCGAAGGTGCCGACGCCGATATTCGTCAGCTACCAGTAGACCTACCCGATCCGGGTGATCACCTCGATCAGACGGGTCAGGTCGTTGATCAGGGTTGGGTGCAGGTCCGGATTGGTCGACGCCACCATCAAGGACGGGACGATGCTCTTGAGCTCGCCGAGGATCAGCCGGGCGTCATCGGTCTGGGTGGACAGCAGCCTCTCCGCGGGCTGGATCATCCTCGGAGCGATGGCCCCGCCGAAGGAAGCGAACAGATCGATGCGGTGGCCGTCGTCCTCCCGGGTGTAGATGCTCCGCTCGGAGCCGTCGGGCAGCACCACCCGCACCCTGTGGAACACCACCTCCGACACCGTCTCGGTGCCCGCGTCGGAGACCTCGAGGTCGCCGGTCAGGTAGTCGCCTGCCCCCTGGGCGAACCCGGACCAGAAGTTGGCCGACACCTGCGCCCCATCTCCCCGCAGAGCCTCCGCGACGTCGCCGAAGCTGGCCCCCTCTGCCAGCGACGCCAGCGCGGCCTGGCCGGGCATGGCGAGCCCCGCCACGGACGCAAAGTCGGGCACGTCGAAGGCCGTTATCAGGGCCTCGACCGCGGCCGTCGCGGTCTCGGCGCCGTTCGACGGGCCGGGTGTGGCGCCGTCGCCACCGCAGGCGGCGAGACCCGCCAGCAGCGTCATCATGACTGCGATCTCACGCCACATGATGAGGGAGCCTTCCCGTCTCGAGCACTTGTCTCCTTCTGTCCCGCTCACCCAGGCGGAGATGTTTCCAGAGCCAGACGAGGTACCCCAACCCGACGGCCTCCTTGAGCCAGCGCCACGGGTCGGACATCGCACGCTCCCACGCCGCCGGCCAGAACGGGGCCTCCCCCGCGGGGAAGTCTCCGAAGAACGGCCAGAGGAATACCTCCTGATTCACCCACATGCCATCGAGCAGCAGGTGGAACAGCCACCCGACGCCGACCGCCATGAACGCCCGCCGTCTCCTCCCCCGTCGCGTGGCGAAGAGGACCGCCACCATGTAGAGCGACGGGGCCAGCAACGAGTGAGCCCACAACTCCGACGTTGAGTAGCTGGTGAGGACGAGCGTTCCGAGCGGCATGTCGATGAGGTCGGGCAGGAAGGCGCCGAGGAACAGGAACCGCACGTCGACCTTGGGGTCCCGGAAGATCCACCGGAACAGCCAGAGGGTCGCTCCTAGATGCCAGAAGATCATTCAGGCGACGAGGATCCGACGGCAGTGCACGCACCGCGGCAGGTCGGTGGAGAACGCCTCTTCCCGCTCCGAGGGCGACAGCGCCATGTGGCAACCGCCGCAGACACCGTTCTCGAAGGCCGCGATCCCGACGCCCTCCTTGTTTCGGCGAAGCTCCTCGTAGAGGTCGACGAGGTCGGAGGGGACGGGCTGGAGTGCCTCCTTCTTGGCCTCCTCCTTGCGCGCCAGTTCGGAGTCGATCTTGCGCCACTCCTCCTGGATCACTGCCTCGAGACGCTGATGCTCGGCTCGGGTCTCGTCGATCTCGGCCTGGATCCGGGCGACCTCCTCGCGGGCCGGGTCGAGCTCGTCGAGCAGGGCGAGCACCCTGCCCTCCATCGCCTCCCGCTGCCCGCGGAGGCTCTCGACCTCGAGCCGCATGTACTCGGTCTCCTTGCCGCTCATGCCCCCGGCGAACAGCCTCGTCTCGGTCTCACTGAGCTTCGACTCGAGGATGGAGAGCTCTCCCTCCCCCTTGTCGACCTTCAACTCCAGGTCGCGGAGGGTCTCGGAAGCAGCGGCGAGCTCCTTCTCCAGCCTCTGCAGGTTCTCGTGGGTCTCCCGGTACTCCTCGAGCTCGGGCAGCGACTTCCGCCGGTCGAGGAGGCGGTCGATGTCCAGATCGATCTTCTGGACGTCGAGCAGGTCGTAGAGACCGGAAATGGTCATGGACGGAGGAGCGTAGTGGCGTGTCAGGACCAGGTCTTCGGGTCGAGGCCGGTCAGATCGATCACCTCGACCCCATCGACCCCGGAGACCAGATCGACGAGGGCCTTCATGCCGGGTCGCTCGGTCGCGGTGTGACCCGGATCGACGATTGCCAGGCCCAGGTCCAGGGCACGGACGGCGTTGTGATGAGAGACGTCACCCGTCACCAGCACGTCGGCCACCCCGGCTGCTGCCTCGATGAACGACGAGCCCGAACCGGGCACCACCGCCACCCGGCTCACGGCCTTGTGGCGATCACCGTGGACACGCAGCCCCGAGGCCCCGAACAGGTCGGCCGCCATGGCATCCACCACCGCCAGGGTTCCGTCCAACTCCCCCACCCGGCCGATCGCCGGCTCATCCTCGGTGCCACCGAAGGGCTCCACCCCGCCCAGCCGGAAGGCCGCCGCAAGCGCATCCGCCGTCCCGCCGGGGGCGGCGTCGAAGTCGGTGTGGGTCACGAGGAGGGCGACGCCCGCCCGGATCAATCGGAACGCCCGTGCCTCCGCCGAGCGGCCGGCGACGACCCGGCGGGTCGGTGAGAACAACAGCGGGTGATAGGAGACGAGCAGGTCGACCGGCGACTCTTCCAGACGGGCCACCACCGCCTCGGTCACTTCGTGACACACACCCACAGTCTCCGCCCTGGCGCGAGGGTCGCCCACCTGAAGGCCGACGGGGTCCCACGTCGCTGCGTCCTCCGGCCGGGTGCGGGCCGCCATCTCGGCGACGATGTCGGCAACTGTCCTCACGGGCGGCCATCGTATCCCGGAGCGGGACCGGGATCGCTCAGAGATGACGGGCGGCAGCGAGTCGCTCCAGGAACGGCACCACATCCGTCTGTGACTCGAGCCGCATCGTCGCCAGAGTCTCCCCCGACCCGACCTTTACGCCTATGTCGGCGGTCGAGAGTGCACCGAAGGCGTCCTCGTCGGTGACGTCGTCACCGATGTAGCAGGTCATGTCGGCCGCGTGGCGCTCGCGGAGCCGGCGCACGGCGTCGCCCTTGTCCCAGCGACTCACCGAGAGCTCGATCACCTTCTTGCCGGCCAGCACCCTGACCCTGGGTTTTCGCGCCGGGCCGATCATCACCTCCTCGACCACCTTCTCCTCCTCGCCTTCCGCCTGGCGGTAATGGATGGCGACGGACGTCGGTTTGATCTCGATGAGGGTCCCGGGATGTCTGGCCGCGATCGCCTCCAGATCGGATCGCACCGATTCGAGCAGCTCCTGTTCCCTGGCCTCGGGACGGGTCTTCTCCTCCCACTCCGCGCCGTGACCACCCACCAACTCGATGCCTTCTATCGGGAACAGATCCTCCAGCTCGGCCCGGCGTCTCCCCGAGACCACCGCCACCTCGGTGCCGGGTGCGGCCGCGAGGCGTTCCAGCACCGCCAGTGTGGCGCGATTGGGACGGGCCAGCGACGGATGCTCGGCGATGGGTGTCAGCGTCCCGTCGCAGTCGAGGACCACCAGCAGCTGGCGGGCCGTGCACAACGCCGTCGCCGCCTCCTCCGGTGTCATCCCCCCTCCACCATCATCGCCAGACAGTCCTCGGCCCACTCGAACACGTCCGACTTGGTGACGACCCGCCGCAGGGCGCGCATCCGCCTGCGCTGCTCCTTCTCGTCCATCTGCAGGGCCTCGGCAAGGGTGGCCGCGACCTGGTCCACGTCGTGGGGGTTGACGATGAGAGCCTGTCGCAGCTGCTCGGCGGCCCCGGCGAACTCGCTGAGGATGAGCACGCCGGTGTCGTCGGAGCGTGACGCCACGTATTCCTTGGCGACGAGGTTCATGCCGTCGCGGAGAGGGGTGACCATCATCACATCGCCGGCCAGATAGGCGCCCACCAGGTCGTCGGGCTCGAACGACCGGTACAGGTAGTGCACCACCGGCAGACCGGCGCGGGCGTTCTCCCCGTTGATCTGGCCCACGAGACGCTCGACCTCCTCCCGGGTCTCCTGATACAGGGGCACCGCCTCGCGGCTCGGGACGGCGATCTGGAGGAACTGGACGTCCTCGGGAGTGAGCGACTCCCGCTCCAGCACGGTCTGGAAGGCACGGAGCCGGACGTCGATCCCTTTGGTGTAGTCGAGCCGGTCGATCCCGAGGACGAGGCGCTTCGGATTGCCCGTCTGACGTCGCAGGTCGTAGGCGATGCGATGCACTTCCTCCTGGGCGGCGAGACGCTGGAACGTGGCGACGTCGATCCCGATGGGAGCCCGATCGACGCGGACGTCACGGCCGTCGTGACGCAACCGTCGCCAGTCCGCGCCGCGGACACCGCCATAGCGCCGGGCGGCGGCGGCAAAGTTCTGGGCGTCCTTGCGGGTCTGGAAGGCGACCATGTCGGCGCCGAGGAGGCCTTCCACGATCGGGGCTCTCCA
>JAGFIR010000086.1 GCA_024103415.1 Acidimicrobiales bacterium | reverse complement strand
ACTCCTCTTCGCCGTAGGGCTCGAACTCGAACACGAGATCACCGATGCGGACTTCGTCCCCGGCCATGGCGCCGGCCCGCAGCAAGGCCTCCTCCACGCCCATCGACGCCAGACGCCGGGCGGCGAGGTCCGCGGCCTCGGGGATCGTCAGATCGGCGAAGCGCACCGCACGTTCCACGGACCGACCGCTGACACGCCAGCCGGCGTCTTCCGGGACGATCTTGAAGCCGGGTCCGAGCGGCCGGTGCAGCACGAAACCGAGACGCTCCGGGGCCTCTCTCTCGGCCCGATCCACGAGGTCTCCGATGACATGGAGCGCTGATTCGAGGCCCTCGCCCGTGGCGGCGGACACCGCGAGAGCGTCGAGTTCCTGGGCCATGCCGGAGACGTCCACCGCGTCGGCCTTGTTGATCAGCACGACACGGGGCCGGGCCGCCAGCTCCGTGGAGTACCGCTCGATCTCGTTGGAGAGGATCTCGAGCTGGCGTGCCGGCGGTGGCTCCTGGGTCGGGTCGAGGACCATCACCAGGACGCGGGCTCGCTCGGTGTGCCGGAGGAACTCGTGCCCCAGGCCCTTCCCTTCCGCGGCGCCCTCGATGAGACCGGGGATGTCGGCGAGCACGAACTCGCGGCCACCGATCGACACCACCCCCAGGTTGGGTTCCAGGGTGGTGAACGGGTAGTCGGCGATCTTGGGCTTGGCTGCAGAGACCTTGGAGATCAGGGTGGACTTGCCGGCGTTCGGGAAGCCGACGAGCGCCGCGTCGGCGAGCAGCTTCAGCTCGAGAGTGAACCAGCCTTCCGGCCCGTACTCCCCCTGCTCGGCGACCGACGGGGCACGGTTGGTGGGGCTGACGAATGCCGCGTTGCCGAGACCACCCTTTCCGCCGGGGACTGCGACCACTTCCTGACCCGGGTGGACCAGGTCGGCGATCATCACGCCGTCCTCGTCGTAGACCACTGTTCCGAGCGGCACCGGCAGGACCAGATCCTCGCCCTTCTTGCCGTGGCGGAGGTCACCCTCGCCGTGAGTCCCGGAGCCGGCGCGATGGTGGGTCTGACGCTGGTAGCGCAGGAGCGTGGCCACCGACGGATCGGCGCGGAGGATCACCGCTCCCCCGTCACCGCCGTTCCCGCCGCTGGGCCTGCCTTTGGGTTTGCCCCTGGTGCGGACGAATGCGGCGACACCGGCGCCGCCGTCACCGCCCCGCAGGTTCACCCGGACGCGATCGATGAACATCCGTGGCTCACTTCGTTCGCGGTACCGGGTACCTGGCGCCGGGTGCCAAGTACGGAGATCAGCCGGCGCAGCCGGCTGGACGATCCCTCACTCCGGGAGGACGGAGACCTGACGGCGGTTGGCCTTGCTGCCGTACTTGACCACACCGGAGGCCGTGGCGAACAGCGTGTCGTCGCTGCCCCGCCCCACGTTCTCACCGGGATGGATGCGGGTGCCCCGCTGACGGACGAGGATGGCGCCCGCGTTCACGGACTGACCGTCGAAGACCTTCGGACCGAGACGCTGTGCTCTCGAGTCGCGACCGTTCTTCGAGGAACCTCCGGCTTTTGTCTTCGACATCTCTCACTCCTCCTCGGAAGCGGCCTGCTCGGCTTCCTTCTTCGGCTGGGCCTTGGCCTTCGCCTTTGAGCCGGGCAATTCGATGTTGGTGATCTCGATACGGGTGTACTTCTGGCGGTGCCCCTGATGGCGTCGGTAACCCGTCTTGTTCTTGTACTTGAAGATCTCCACCTTGTCGCCGGAGACCTCCCCCAGCACCTTGGCTGTCACCTTGGCCTTGGACAGGACGGAACGGTCGGACACGGTGTTGCCGTCATCGTCGACGACGAGCAGCGGGGCGAACTCCAGCTTCTCGGAGTTGCCCTTGACACGCTCGATCTCGAGCACGTCGCCCGACTTGACCTTCGCCTGCTTGCCGCCGGCGCGGATGATCGCGTACATGGTGAAAACCTCTGGAACAGGGGAACGGCCAGATTCTATCAGAGCCACCTGGCTGTTCGTACTCGACTTTCCTCGTTGCCCGGAGCCTCTCCTAGGCCTCGACCTCGGCGGAGGCCTGATCGACCGGGGCGTTCCTCGGTCGGAACGACTCGTCGATGATGATCCCGCGCCCGGCACAGTGCTCGCACTTCCTCGAGAAGTGCTCGAGCAGACCTGCTGAGACGTTCTTCCGCGTCATCTCGACCAGACCGAGATGGGACACGTCGAACACCTGGGTCCGGGTCTTGTCCCGGGCCAGGGTCTCCCGGAGTCGTCGCAGCACCTTCTGCTGGTTCTCGACGGACTCCATGTCGATGAAGTCGATCACGATGATCCCGCCGATGTCACGGAGACGGAGCTGGCGGCCGATCTCCTCCGCCGCCTCCAGGTTGTTCTGGAGGACGGTCTCCTCGAGGTTCGACGAGCCCACGAACTTGCCCGTGTTGACGTCGATCACGGTGAGGGCCTCGGTCCGGTCGATCACCAGGTGACCACCGGAGGGCAGATAGACCTTGCGATCGAGGGCCTTCTTCAACTGGTCGTCGACGTGATACCGGTCGAACAACGGGATCTCGTCCTCGTAGTAGGACACCTTGGCCACGAGATCGGGTGCGGTGCCCTGCAGGTACCGGACAACGAGGTCGTAGGCCTCGCGGTCGTCGATGAGCAACTTGCGGAAGTCTGCGGTGAAGTGCTCCCGGATCACCTTGATCAGGAGCTCGGGCTCCTGATGGATCAGACGTGGCGCACCACCACCCTGAGCGGATTCCTGGATCTTGTCCCAGTCCTTGAGCAGCCGCGAGATGTCGGCAGCGAGCTCCTCGGCGGTGGCGTGGAGCGCCGCCGTGCGGACGATGACCCCGAACCCCTCGGGACGGACCTTGTTGATGATGTCACGCAGACGGGTGCGGTCCTCCTCGGGGAGACGTCTGCTGATGCCGATGTTCTCCGAGTCCGGGACCAGCACGAGATAGCGACCGGGCAGCGAGGGCAGGCCGGTGAGCCGGGCACCCTTGGCCCCCATGGCGTCCTTGGTCACCTGGACCAGGACCTCGTCGCCCTCCTTGAGCACCTGCTCGATTCGCTTGCCCTTGGAGCCGGGAGGCGCCTTGACGTCGGATGCGTACAGCACGCCGTTCTTCGACGCGCCGAAGTCGAGGAAGGCGGCCTCCATGCCCGGAAGGACGTTCCGGACCACCGCCAGGTAGATGTTGCCGGCGACCGAGCCGGAGTCCTCGCGGGCAACGTAATGCTCGACCAGCACCGGACCCTCGAGGATCACGATCTGGGTCTGGTTCCCGTTGACGCTGACCAGCATCTGCTTCCGGGCCGATTCGACGGGAACGATGATCTCGTCGTCCATGGGACGACGGGCCGAGACCCGGGAGGTGGCGATGCCGTTCTTGGGCTTGGGAGCACGGGCGGGCCGCGCGGTGCGGGTCGCCTTCTGCTTCTTGTTCTTGGGCTTGGCCGGCGCCTCTTCGATGCGCCGAAGCTCGACCTTGCTCCCTCTTACGCTGAGGGTCTTTCGCTCCTCGACCTTGCCGTTCGTTGAGACACGGATGACTTTTGGGGCCCTCTTGCGGAACAGAGCCATGGATTCTCACTCCTCTGAATGAACGCGTGATGCGCCGCGAACGACCCATGCCTGGCGGTCGAAAGGGCGCTGACGAAGTCCTGCGGACGGCGAGCAACCGACCCCATGCGGGGGTCACTCAGATCGAAACGATGGCGTCGAGCCATCGAAGAAATGGTTGTCACCAGCGACACTCCGGGAAAAAGGGATGTGTGGCGTCCGATGGACCACCACATCCTACCAGGTCGGGAGGGTTCTCCCCGTCACGCGTCGATGCCGAGCCGGGGCTGCTCGGGCTCGTTGGGGTCGTAACACATGCGGCAACGGGCCTCGTAGGCGTCCTCGGCGCCGAGGACTACCAGGTCGTCCGACTGGACGATCCGCTGCGTGTAGAGGGCCGGGCCGCCACAGCGGTGACAGACGGCGAGCATCTTCGTCACGTACTCGGCCCGGTCACAGAGAGTGGGGATGGGCTCGAACGGGCGTCTCAGGTAGTCGGTGTCGAGACCGGCGATGATCACCTGCCGGCCTGTCGCCGCCAGGTTGTCCACGATGTCGACCAGGCCATCGTCGAAGAACTGGCCCTCGTCGACGCCGATGACGCGTGTCGAATCGTGGATCGAGCGGAGCAGCTGCAGTGAGTCGGAGACGGGTATGGCCTCGATCTTGAGAGCCGAGTGGGACACCACCTCCGACACCGCGTAACGGTCGTCGACCGCCGGCTTGAAGACCTGAACGGGGATCCGGGCGATCTTGGAACGGGTCACCCGCCGGATCAACTCCTCGCTCTTGCCGGAGAACATCGGGCCGCAGATGACCTCAACCCATCCGCCCTGGGATCGTCGCATCATGTGGAGCGAGCGTAGTGCCGCTAGAGGAGCTGGTTCTCGGAGGGCACCGGCGTGCGCATCAGCCACACCGAGTTGGCGACCCCGAGCGCCAGCGCCATTGCCATGTAGAACGACCCGCCCTGGCTGAGGAACGGGAGCGGGATGCCGGTCACGGGCATGATCCCGACGGTCATCCCCACGTTCACGAAGACGTGGAACATGATCATGGCGGCGACGCCGACCGCGATCAGGGCGCCGAACCGGTCGCGGGCGTGGGCGGAGATCACCAGGAGCCGCCAGATGATCACGGCAAAGGCGGCGAGCACGACGAGGCTCCCGAAGAGGCCGAACTGCTCGGCCACGGCGGTGAAGATGAAGTCGGTCTGCTGTTCCGGCACGTACTCGAAGCTGGTCATGCTCTGATCGGCGAGGAACCCCTTGCCCAGCAGCTGGCCCGAGCCGATGGCCCGCATCGACTGGGTCAGCTGATAACAGGCCCCGGTCACGTCGCTGGACGGGTCGAACAGACACTGGATGCGGGAGAGCTGATAGCTGCTGAGCAGCCCCAGTTGGAACACGGCCACCGCCCCGCCCACCGCCGCTCCGATGAGCGTCAGCATCTGCCGCCAGGTGGCCCCGGCTGCGAACACCAGCACGATGAGCACGAAGCCGAAGACGAGGGCGGTGCCCAGGTCGGGCTGCTCGTAGATCAGGACGCCGGGCACACCGACCACCAGGAGGGCCATCGCCAGCTTCTTCCACGACAGTTGGCGGCTGGGCGGCTCGTCGCTGTTGCGCTCGGGGGCGAGGAGGCTGGCCAGCACCAGGATCACCACCACCTTGGCGAACTCGGACGGCTGCAGGTTGAAGAAGCCGAGCGGGATCCAGCGGTAGGCCTGACCCACTCCCCCGTCACTCACCGGGTCGAACAGGAACACGGCGCCCAGGAGCACCAGCGTGACGATCGAGATGATCGGGAGCATCACCCGGTACTCCCGGTAATCGATGTTGGAGAAGATCAGCAGCATGATCAGACCGGCGGCGACGAAGATCATCTGCCGCTCCATGGAGAAGGTCCCGCTGCTCCTCGTGGCCGAGTAGATCATCATCAGGCCGATCGCGGACAGGACGAAGATCGCTCCCAGGAGGATCCGATCGGACTTGTTCCCCCGTCTGACGACGGCGACCTCGCGGAGACGACTGACGACGGCCATCAGTCCTCCCGGTTTCCCTGGACGATCGGGGTCGGTTCGTTCCCCGTCAGGTACTGGAGGATGTGCCGGGCCACCGGGGCAGCCACCCCACCACCGGAGCCACCTTCCTCCAGTAGCACCACCACGACGTACTTCGGGTTGTCGAGAGGCGTGACGCCGACGAACCAGGCGTGGTTGTCCCTGGTCTTGACCGACTGGCCGGTACCGGTCTTGCCCCCTACCTGGGAGAGGCCTTCACCGAAACTGGCAAAGGCACCGCGCGCGGTGCCCGTGGTCACCACCCGGTTCAGATCGGCGAGCAGGCTGCGGCGGGTCTCCTCGCTGATCGGCACGGTGCGCCTGAGCACGGTTTCCACCGGCTCCACGGTGCCGTCGGGCCTGATGATCTCCTTGGCGAGCCTCGGTTCATAGACCTTGCCCCCGTTGACGAGAGCCGCATAGGAGACAGCGACCTGAAGTGGCGTGGCGGTGAAGGCGCCCTGGCCGATGGCGAAGTCCATGAGGTCACCACCGAGCCACGGGCTGGCGATATCGAGACGGCTCCGGTCGAGGCGCGGCGGCTGTTCCGGGTTCTCGAGCTGGTACTCCTTCCACTCCTCGAAGAGCTCGCGGGTGGGGACGACACCGCCGGCCTCATTGATGAGGTCGATGCCCGTCTCCGAGCCGTAGCCGAGCATCTTGGCCCAGTCCTGGAGGACGGTCTCCTTCGGGTGGTCGGCCCGGTAGGCCTGATAGGTGCCGAGACCCACACTCCAGAAGTAGATGTTGCAGGAGACCTCGAGCGCCGAGCTGAGACCCAGCCACCCGTAATTGCGCGGGTAGTACCAGTCCTTCTTCACCTGCGGTGTGCCGTCGGCGAGCTGCGGCAGCTCCAGGGTCCCGTCGCAATGAACCTGCCGGTTGTCGGCGTCGATCCCCTCGATGTTCTCGGGCAACGGGAGGTTCTCCTCACGAGTGACCGTGTAGGTGATCGCCTTGAAGGTCGAAGCCGGCGGGTACAACCCGTTGGTGGCCAGGTTGTTGAACGCCCTGCTCTCGTTGAGCTCCTGGAAGCGGTCGGCATCGATCCCGGCGACGAAGAACTGCGGATCGAAGTCCGGGAAGGAGGCGGCGGCCAGCACCTCGAACGTGTCAGCGTCGAGCACCACCGCCGCGCCGCGCTCGGTCACGCTGAAGACCTCACGGTCCTCGGCACGGTCGATGTCTTTCACCTCGTTCGAGAGCTGGATCCCCTCCTCCAGTGCCATCTCGACGACCTCCTGGAGGCCCAGGTCGATGCTGAGCACAACCGAGCTCCCCTGAGTCGGGCTCACCGAGGGCCGGGTGTCGATGATCTGTCCCCGCCGCACCCGGTACTCCTCGGTGCCGGGAATTCCCTGGAGGAGCTCGTCATAGAACTTCTCGATGCCGAGCTTGCCGACACGCACCGATGGGTCGAGCTCTGGTCGCTCCTCCAGATCGGAGGCGTCCGGGAGGCCGAGGTGGCCGATCGCATGGGCCGCCGTCGGCCCGTTGATGTAGATCCGCTCCGGGACCTTGATGATCTCGACGCCGGGCAGTCTGTCGAGTTCCTCGTTGATCCGGTAGGCGACCTCGGCGGACACCGATCCCACTTCGAACCGGCCGTTGATCCCCGCCTTCTCGTACATCTCGTCGAGATGGGTGCGATCTATGGCGAGCAGAGCGGCCAGACGGTCGACGACCTCCTTCCTCTGGTCGGGCTGGATGAAGGTGCGGTCGACGACGACAGCCGGGACGATCCGGGAGGTGGCGAGGAGCTTGCCGTTCCGATCGAATATGTCGCCCCGCGGTGCATGCACCGAACGCTGGATCCACGTCTGCTCGGTGGCGGCGGAAGCGATGGCCGGTCCCTGGGCGACCTGGATGAACCAGAGGCGGAGGCCCACCACCGAGAACATGGTGACGAACACCAGACCCACGACGCTGAGACGGACGGCGAACCTCATGAGTACCCGAAGATCCCGGTGTCCCTGTCGACGATACGCACGAACAGCGGCGCGGACAGTGCTGCGAGCCCGGCGTTGAGCAGCGGGATGACGATCATCCGGCTGCCGACGTCGGGGCCGACCACGTTGGTCTGGCCGAAGAGGGTGCCCAGGACGATCACCAGGGCCAGCGCCATGAAAGTGAGGACCCCGGCCCACAACCCCATCGTGACCCGACCGATCTCGGCGTAGTGGATGGTCCGCATCGCGGCGTAGGCGACGGTGGTGTAGACGACGGCCCGCAACCCGATCAGAGAGGTGCCGATCAGATCGAGGATGAGACCGGACGAGAACCCGATCAGGAGCACGAACTCGGCTCTGATCCGGGTGAGGGCGAAGAGGATCACCATGAGAACCACGAGGTCCGGCGCCCACGATCGGACCTGCCCCAGGAGGGTGGTCTGGACGACGATCGCGAGGATCATCATCGTCAGGACCAGGGGCGCCTTGGGGATCCTCATCCGCCGCCCCCGGTCGTGGTGGAGATGGTGTCCTCGGGCAGGGTGGTCGACGAGGAGTCCTCGGGAATGGTGGTGGTCGTCGTGGTGGGAGGTGTCGACGCCGTGATCGGGTCGGGCGGCCAGGCCAGCACCACGACCATGCGGAGGGTGGCCGGCGTCGAGAACGGGCGCACGGGGACAGTGACGACGTCGACGGTTGGCTGCACGTCTTCCGTCACCTCGCCGACGAGCCATCCGGACGGGAACCGGAGCGAGCCCGAGGACGTGAGGACGGTAGAACCACGGAGCACCGCCTCCCGGGCCCCGAAGATCTCGAGCCGCATCAGGTCGGAGCCGGTCTGGGGTAGGAGGGTGCCCTCGGCCTGCCCGACGAGGACGGTCATGCCCTGTCGAGACGACAGGATGGGGATCACGGTGGCACTCGAGGAGGTGACGGAGGCCACCGACCCGACCACATAATTCTGTGCGTCGACGACGGGCTGGCCGACCGCGATCCCGTGGTTCGTGCCCTTGTCGATGATGAGCGCCTCGTCGGTCGTGGCGCCAACCCTTCCGATCACGTTGGCAACGGTCCTGCCGATATCGACACCGGTCGGGGTCATCCCGTAGATCGCCTCGAGCTCGTCCAATCGCACCTGGGCGTCCCGGCTGGCGTTGATCTCGGCGGTCAGGTCCTGGACGAGCCGTTTGAGCGCGGCGTTCTCCTCCCGGAGAGTGGCGACGTCGGTGACGGAGTCGAGCAGGTTCACGACGGGGCTGACGGCATATGAGGCTGCCTTCTGCAACGGGGCCATCAGGGTCTGGGTTCCCCGGCGGAGTACACCCATCACGCCTGCGCCCTCGGAGCGGACATCGAAGGTCATCAGCATCACACCGACCACGATCAGCGTGATCAAGGTGGGCAGGGCGCGTCCGTACCGCTCCGGCGAGGTCATTGCGGTTCGGGGGTGCCGGGGGTCACGGCCTGGCCGACGACGCCAGCACTGCGTGCAGCGTCTCGAACTCCTCCAGACACTTGCCCGACCCGAGCACGACCGACAGCAGCGGCTGGGCGGCGGTCACGATGGGCATCCCCGTCTCGTGGGCGAGCCGGTGGTCGAGCCCGACGAGCAGGGCCCCGCCGCCCGTGAGGACGATGCCTCGCTCCACGATGTCGGCGGCCAGTTCGGGGGGCGTCTTGTCCAGCGTGTACTTGACGGCGTCGACGATGGCCTGGGTCGGCTCCTCGATCGCCTCGCGAACCTCCTGGCTGGTGAGGAGGATGGTCTTGGGAAGACCGGTCACCAGGTCGCGGCCACGGACCTCGGCTGACGGCTCGTCGGCATACGGCCACGCCGACCCGACGGCGATCTTGAGCTGCTCGGCGGTGCGCTCACCGATGAGCACGTTGTGCTCCTTCTTGACGAAGTCGATGATGGCGTTGTCGAGCTCGTCGCCACCGACCCGTATCGAGCGGGAGACGACGATGCCGCCGAGGGAGATCACCGCGACCTCGGTGGTGCCACCGCCGATGTCGACGACCATCGAACCGGACGGCTCGGCTATCGGGAGGCCGGAGCCGATGGCGGCCGCCATGGGCTCCTCGATCGTGTAGGCGCGGCGGGCGCCGGCGTGATAGGCGGCCTCCTCGACGGCGCGGCGCTCGACCGGTGTTATGCCCGAGGGAACGCAGACGACGATGCGCGGGCGGGCCCACTTGCGGTGGTGGACCTTCTGGATGAAGTACCGCAGCATCTTCTCGGTTATGTCGAAGTCGGCGATGACCCCGTCGCGGAGGGGTCGGATGGCCGTGATGTTGGCGGGGGTGCGGCCGATCATCCGCTTCGCCTCCATGCCCACGGCTAGGGCGCGGTTGTTCTGCGAGTTGATGGCGACGACCGATGGCTCGTTGAGGACGATGCCGCGGCCTCTCACGTAGACCAGGGTGTTGGCCGTACCGAGGTCGATGGCCATGTCCTGGCCTGCGAATGACAAAAGGGTTTCAGCCATGGATGGCGTCTCCCGACTCCGGGGGATGGACTTCGCGAGTCTAGAACAGGTGCCATGTACTGGGTACTCCGGTACCTGGCTCGCTGCGCTCGCGCCCCCTCGGGACGGGAGTCACCCCTACCCCCGACCTCCGGCCGGCGGTACCTTCCCCCGGCCGGAGACCGGGGGACTTAGCGGGGATCAGCCGAAGAAGATGCCCAACTCGCGTTCGGCGCTCTCCGGGCCGTCGGAGCCGTGAACCAGGTTGTGGGTCACCACGAGACCGAAGTCGGCCCTGATGGTGCCGGGGTCGGCCTGCAGCGGGTTGGTCGCGCCCATCAGCGTGCGGCACACCGAGATCGCCGACTCGCCGGCCCACTGCATCGCCACCACCGGACCGGAGGTGATGAACTCCAGCAATTCCGGGAAGAAGGGCTTCTCGACGTGCTCGGCGTAATGCCGACGGGCCAGCTCCTCGTCGATCGTGAGCATGCGCATCTTCTCGAGACGGAGCCCTTTGCGCTCGAAGCGGGAGATGATCTCCCCCACCAAACCGCGCGCCACCCCGTCGGGCTTGATCATCACAAAGGTTCGTTCTTCTGCCATTGCGGGAGAACGGTATCCGAGCGGCCGCCGCTGGGCGAAGTTCAATCGGGGTCGAAGAGGTCCCTGACCTCACCCACCAGGTACAGGGATCCGCAGACGAGGACGGCACCTTCGGGCCCGGCCTCGGCTCTCGCCTTGTCCAGGGCGTGGCCGACGTCATCGGCGGCAAGTATGGGGCCGTCGAACACCCTGGCCGCCTGGTCGGCGAGCTCCGCCGGCGGTACGGCGCGGGAGTAGTCGACGGCGGTGACCACGAGTCCTTCTACCAGCGGAGCCAGCTTCTCCAGCATGTGGGGCACGTCCTTGTCACCCATCGCCCCGAAAACCAACTGCCAGCGGGTGGTGGGGAACTCCTCCCGCAGGGCGGAGACCAGGGTGTCGATCCCCTCTACGTTGTGGGCGCCGTCGATGAGGACCAGTGGCGACCGGGAGACGGGCTCCATTCGACCCGGCATCTCGGCCGCGAGGGCTGCCTCACGCACTGCCTCGACGTCGAGAGCACGATCGAACAACGCCTCTACTCCGGCGATCGCCATGACCAGGTTGTTCAATTGGTGACGACCGTGGAGCGGGACGAAGACATCGGGGTACTCGGCCTCCGCACCACGCAGCGTCGCCAACCAACCTCCCACACCACGCTCGGCCGACACCACGTCGAAATCGTGACCGAGGGACCGGTGATGGATCCCGAGCTCGCGGGCGCGGGCGACCATGACCTCGTGGGCCTCCGGGGGCATGGGCCCGGTTACCAGCACCGATTGGGGCCCGGCGATGGCCACCTTCTCGCGGGCGATGCCGGCCAGGTCGGATCCGAGATACTCGACGTGGTCGAGACCGACCGAGGTCACCACGCACACTTCGGCGTCGATGACGTTGGTGGCGTCGAGCCGTCCACCGAGACCCACCTCGACGACGGCGGCGTCGACGGCCCGGTCGGCGAAGAAGGCGAAGGCGCCGGCCGTCAGCAACTCGAAGTAGGAGTAGGGCACCTCAGGTCGCAGATCGGCGAATGCAGCGACGTCTGAGATCGCCAGGGCGAACTCCTCTTCGGTGGCGATGTGCCCGTCGGCGGCGAACCGCTCCTCGATGCGCTGCAGATGCGGCGAGATGCACGTTCCCGTGCTCAAGCCGTGGGCGAGGCAGAGCAAGGTGGCGAACCGGGTCGTAGACGTCTTCCCGTTGGTTCCCGCCACGTGGATCATCGGATAGCCCAGATGGGGACCACCCATGTCGTCGAGCAGCCCACGGATCCGGTCTAGCCCGGGTTCACCGCCGAGACCGATGTGCGCGTCGAGGTAGGCGACTGCCTCTGAGTAGTCCATGGAAAAGCCCCGGGAGGTTACTCCCGGGGCCTTCCCTGTCAGTCAGTGATCGAACGTGACGGTTCAGCCGTCCTCGCCGAGCCGACGCGTCATGACCAGCAGCATCACACCCGCGGCCAGCATGAGCACGGCCACCCCGAACAGGACGTCGGAGTCGAATCCGGTGAACGGAAGCTCGTCGTCATCGACCTCATCCGGTGTGGACGTCACGACGGTCGGCGACACCGTGGCGCAGTCCTCGTCCTCCTCGGCCAGCTCCGGATCGTCGTAGGTGTTCTCTCCATCGAACTCGGGATGGGTGTTGTCGATTTCCTCGACCACCTGGGTGTCCGGGTTGCAGAAGTAGCGGGTTGCCTCGACTCCAGTGGTCGTTGTCGCCTCGGTCGTGGTCGTTGTCGCCTCGGTCGTGGTCGTCGTCGCCTCGGTCGTGGTCGTCGTCGCCTCGGTCGTGGTCGTTGTCGCCTCGGTCGTGGTCGTCGTCGCCTCAGTAGTCGACGTGGTGGCCTGAGTGGTCGTCGTCGTGGCCTCGGTCGTCGTCGTCGTGGCCTGGGTCGTGGTCGTCGTCGCCTCAGTAGTCGACGTGGTGGCCTGGGTCGTCGACGTGCTGGTGTCCGGGTTCTTTCCCTTGCAGACGATCCAGTGCGAAACCTCGCCCTGCTGACCGCCGCCGTTCAACGGCCCGTAGTACTTCTTGTGGGCAGTGGGCAGCTCATACACCGCCTGGCCATCGAGACCGGTGTTACCGGGCTCGTTGCCACTCTTGACGATCAGGACTTCCCAACGATCCCCCGGCCAGTTGTCCTGGAAAGGGTAGAGGACGACTGCCTTGCCCTTGTCCGCCAGACGCCCGTGGAAGTTCAGCTGGGTCGGCGGGTCGTACTTGTAGCACTTGACAGCATTCGGATACTGGGCTTCCCAGTACTCGACGTCATTCGGGTTGTCCGCCGCCGCAGCTGCGACCAGCGGCAGCACACCGACGATGAGGGCGCTCAAGATCAGAGCAGATCCGAGCAAGCGCGTAGTTCGGCCCCTCACAACGCCTGAAGGCGTTCTCATGATTTCCTATCCCTTTCCGTTCACAACGTGTGGGATAGGTAGGTCTCACCACTGGCTCGACCAGGCCGAGGTGACCGCATTACAGGCCTGGCGTCGACGCCTCCCTATTTGCCCCTTGTCTCAATTCACCACATGTGACCGACCGTCGCTCCGGCTGACGGAGCCGACGGGCGTTCGTTGCCCGCGTGGTGAAGTCGAGAGTAGCGGTCCGGGCCTTTGGATTGTCGGGTTTCCAATGGGTCGTAAGACCCAACGGGGTGGGCCCATGGCGGGCCCACCCAGCTTGGTCACTCCCCCGTTTTCAGGCTTCGTCGCTGATGCGACGGGTCATCACCAGGAGCAGGGCGCCTGCTCCCAGAAGGAGAGCCGAGAGACCGAACAGGATGTCGGAGTCGAATCCGGTGAACGGAAGCTCCTCGTCATCCACCTCGTCCGGCACGGAGGTCACCACGGTCGGCGAGACCTCGGTGCAGTCCTGATCTGCCTCGGCGTCTTCCCGCTCGTCGTAGGTGTTGACACCCTCGTACTCGGGATGATCGCTGCCGATCTCCTCGATCAGCTTGGTGTCCGGGTTGCAGTAGAAGCGGGTAGGCAGGGGCATGGTGGTCGACGTCGACGTGGTCGAAGTGGTCGACGACGTCGAGGTCACCGGCGGCTCACAGTCGGTGTCGACAATGATGGTGCCTGCCGTCTTCTGCCAGAAGTTCGGCTCACCCGAGATCGACCCGTAGTCACCTTCGGGACCGACGAGGTAGTAAGCCACTGCAACAGGGAAGCCACCGTTGTAGTCCTCGGGGAAGCTCATCGAACCGAACTCAGCGTTGCCCAGATCGTAGGTCGCTGGGGCCAACTCGAAGGCCACCGCCCAGGTGTCCCAGTTGGTGTCGTTACGAGAGATCGTGCCGGTGACCATGCCGCACTCTCCACCGATCTCGATGTCGATGCAGTCCGGGTTTCCGCCCTGCTCGAGCCAGGCCGCCAGCGAGATGCCGCCGGGCTTGTTGCTCGCATCGCAGTAGTCCACCGGCGTCGTCGTGGTCGGGGCCGACGAGGTCGTCGTGCTCGGGGCCGATGTCGACGTCGTGCTCGGAGCGGTCGTCGAGGTGGTCGTGATCACCTTGCCGCAGACATGCGAGATGTCGTGGGCCTCACGGGAGATCACATCCCCCTTGGCGACGTCGTAGAAGAACTTGTTCCGACCTTCCGGGTCCTTGTTCTTGCCCGGGTTGGGCGGACCACCGACGAGGATCACCACGTCGTAGTCCTGGTCGGCGGTGAAGCTCAGACCGTCGATGCTCGGATGGCCACCCTCGTACTTGACCTCGAATCCCGGCGGGCAGTGACCCGGCGGAAGGCACTCGTCGATGATGAGCTGAGCGCAATCGGGGTCGGCGACCTCGATCACCCTGGTCTGGGTGAGGTCGTCGACGTCCTCGATGCTGTCGTCACCGGTGGGGCCATCGTGGTCGGCAACAGGCTCGCCCACGTTGGTCCAGTCGGACCACGCGCCGTAGGTGGTGACCGTCCGGCTCTCCACCTTCATCGTGTCCGTCTCCGGCCCCGGGTTGTTGGTCGACCAGTCGGACCAGGGTCCCCAGTCGGTGTAGCCGGCGCTGGTGGTCACCTTGTAGGCGACGTAGCGCACCGACTTGCTCGGGCCGCCATAGGAGCTCAGGCTGACGTTGTCGCCGGAGCGCCAGATGGCGTTGTACTCCTCGTTGGTCGAAGGCGGGTTGTCGGGATCGACTGCCGGGTTCAGGTACTGGCTCGGCACACCACCGGCTCCCCACACGGCGTTGATCACCGAGTCCGGGATCCGGTTCCAGTTGTTCCCGTCCCGGACCCAGTGTCCGCTGACGACCTTGCGGTTGACGATGACACTGCCACCGTCGACGAACTTGTAGCCGCGGACGGCCTTGACTTCCTTGGAGCCGTACAACGGAGTCCGGGTGGCGAATCGCCACTCCGTGTGCTCCCGGCTCTCACGCGTCCGCTGCTGTTCCTGATAGAGCGGATCGCAATCGCACACGGCGTTGTCTACGGGAGGCTGAACCGCAAAAGCCATCATCGGAAGCATCCCGATGATGAGCGCGCTCAGGATCAGAACAGATCCGAGCATGCGCGGAAGACGGCCCCCCACAACGCCAGAAGGCGTTCTCATTTTTCCTATCCCCTTCCGTTTCTACAACGTCGGGAACAGGTTCGGTCTCACCACTAGCTCCACCAGGCCGAGGTGACCGCATTGCAGGCCTGGTTTCGTAGCCTCCCTATTGCCCCACCACCACGCTAAGTGGTGGTGGACCACAGAATGTCACAACCGACGCAGTGCGTCAAGTCACTTCATGCGGTGCGTTCGGTGGGCTCGTCGAGGGATCCGTGCTCGATGGGGACGAGTGTCGGGTTGACCTTGCGCTCCACCACGTCACGATCGATGAGCACCTGCTCGATGTCGTTGCGTGACGGGAGGTCGTACATCGTGTTGAGGAGGACCTCCTCCATGATCGCCCTCAGACCCCGGGCGCCGGTCGAGCGCTTCAGTGCCTGCTCGGCGATGGCCGACAACGCATCGGGAGTGAAGACCAGCGAAACGTTGTCCATCTCGAACATCCGGGCGTATTGCTTGGTGAGGGCGTTCTTCGGCTCGGTGAGGATCCGCACCAGGGCCTCGTGATCGAGGTCTTCCACGGTCGCCATCACGGGGAGGCGCCCGATGAACTCGGGGATGAGTCCGTACTTCATGAGGTCCTCGGGGAGGACCTGGCTCAGCAGCTCCGACGGCCGGCGGTCGGTCTTGGATCGGATCTCGGCGCCAAAACCCACTCCCCTCTTCCCGACGCGGGACGAGACGATGTCCTCGAGGCCCCCGAAGGCCCCGCCACAGATGAAGAGGATGTTCGTGGTGTCGAGCTGGATGAATTCCTGGTGCGGGTGCTTGCGCCCACCCTGCGGCGGGACGGCGGCCACGGTTCCCTCGAGGATCTTGAGGAGGGCCTGTTGCACGCCTTCACCCGACACGTCCCTGGTTATCGACGGGTTCTCCGCCTTGCGGGACACCTTGTCGATCTCGTCGATGTAGATGATCCCCTGCTGGGCGCGGTTGACGTCGTAATCCGCGGCTTGGAGCAGCTTCAACAAGATGTTCTCGACGTCCTCACCCACGTAGCCCGCCTCGGTGAGACTGGTGGCGTCGGCGATGGCGAAGGGCACGTTGAGCTGGCGGGCCAGGGTCTGGGCGAGGAGGGTCTTGCCGCTCCCCGTCGGGCCGATGAGGAGGATGTTCGACTTCTGAAGCTCGACGTCCCGGTTCAGCTCACCGGACCGGATCCGCTTGTAGTGGTTGTAGACGGCCACGGAGAGCTTCTTCTTGGCGTCTTCCTGGCCGACCACGTAGTCGTCGAGGTATGCCTTGATCTCGGCGGGCTTGGGGAGCTCGGTGAATGCGACCTCTTCGGCGGAGGTGCGTTCCTCCTCCTCCATGATCTCGTTGCAGAGCTCGATGCATTCGTCGCAGATGTAGACCGCGGGTCCTGCGATGAGACGCTTCACCTGCTTCTGCGACTTGCCGCAGAAGCTGCATTTCAACAGCTCGCCACCCTCACCGAGTCTGGGCATATCTCCTCCTACCTAGTTGGAGGCTACTGCCGCGAGCTCGCGGCGGGTGAGTATTCCGTCGACGACTCCATACTCCTTGGCCTCGTCGGCGAGCATCCAGTAATCACGCTCCGTGTCGGTGGCCACCTTCTCCACCGGCTGGCCGGTGTGCTCGGCGAGGATCTGGTTGAGCTGCTCACGCATCTGCACGATGAGCCGGGCCTGGATCTCGATGTCGGTGGCCTGGCCCTGGGCCCCGCCATGAGGCTGGTGCAACATGACGCGGGCGTGCGGGAGGGCGTACCGCTTGCCGGGGGCTCCGCCGGCGAGGATCACCGCGGCGGCCGAGGCGGCCATGCCCATGCAGACGGTGGACACGTCCGGGCGGATGTACTGCATCGTGTCGTAGATGGCGAACAGCGAGGTGATGGACCCACCCGGGGAGTTGATGTAGAGGAACACGTCCTTGTCCGGGTCCTCCGACTCGAGGTGCAGGAGCTGGGCCATGATCAGGTTGGCGACCGAGTCGTCGATCGGGGTACCGAGGAAGATGATGCGGTCCTTGAGCAGCCGACTGTAGATGTCGAAGTAGCGCTCGCCTCGGCTGGTCTGTTCGAAGACTGTGGGGATCACGTAGTTGTCGGCTCTCATTCTTCTTCCTCCAGGGCGACCACTTCGCCTTCGACTACCTCGTCGGAGACAACTTCGCCGACGACCTCCGGGGCTTCGATCGTGAGATCCAGCGGGTTGCCATCCTCGTCTACCGGGCTGGCGTTGGCGAGGATCACGTCCAAGGCCCTGTTTCGGAGGATATCACCGGCAAGTGCCAATTCTTGACCGGCCTGTTTGAAGGCCTGGATGTAGCGAACGGGGTCGCCCGAGCGAGCCGCGAGTGCCTGCAGAGCGGACGCGATGTCGTCCTCGGTGACCTCGATCTCCTCGGCTTCGACCACCGCTTCGAGCACGAGGCGGTTGAGGATCGAGACCCTCGCCTGCTCCCTGGCGTCGGCCACGAGGGCCTCGGGTGTGGTCCCGGTGGCCCGGAAGTAGTCCTCGAGCGAGATCTCCGCGTCCTCGAGACGATGCAGGAAGTTGTGGACGATCTCATCGGCCTCGGCCTCGACGAGGCCCTCCGGCAGCTCGATCTCGACCTGGTCACGAAGAGTGGACAACGCCTTCTCACTGAACTCCCGGGCGGCCGCCTGGAGCTTCATGTCGCCGAGCTGGCTGCGGAGCGCCTCGCGCAGTTCTTCGACGGTCTCGTACTCGGTGTTGTCATCGACCCAGTCGTCGTCGAGCTCCGGGAGCACGCGCTCCTTCACCTCGTTCACCGTGACCTTGAAGAGCACTTCCTCGCCGGCGCGCTCGCCGAACCCGGACGGAAGCGGGCCGGTGAACTCGACGACGGCGCCGGCCTCGACCCCGGTCAGGTGCTCGTCGATGCCCTCGAGGAACATCCCCGAGCCGACCTCGTAGAGGAGGTCGGAGACGGTGGCGTCCTCAACGGGCTCACCGTCCTTGGTGGCCGAGATGTCGATGGAGACGAAGTCGCCCTCCCCCGCGGGGCGCTCGACCTCTTCGACCGTGCCGAACTGCTGGAGCATCCGCTGGATCTGCTGGTCGAGCTCCTCGTCGGTGACCTCGGGGTTGGTCACCTCGATCTTGCGGTCCTTGTACTCGGGGGTTTCGATGGTGGGCCAGAGGGTGACGCGGACTTCGGCCTCCACTCCCCCGTCCTTCTCGTCCAACGACTCGAGACGCGGGGTGACCGCCGGCTGCAGTTCCTCTTCCCGGAGGATCTCGGTGAGAACCTTGGGGAGTGCCTCGTCGATCGCCTCCTTGCGGACCCGATCGGCACCGACGGTGGCCTCGATGATCTGGATCGGGGCCTTGCCCGGGCGGAATCCGGGGATCTTGATCCCTTCGGCGAGACGCCTGGCTGCCGTCTTCTTGGCCTCCGAGATCGCGTCTTCGGCGATGTGGAACTTGACCAGGCGCTCGAAGGGCCCGGTCTCGGTGATGCTGGTGGTCATTGGTTCCTTCCAAACACGAGCCGTCCGGCCTTGCCGGACGGCTCTCGAGGGTGACCGACGGGACTTGAACCCGCGACTTCCTGGACCACAACCAGGTGCTCTACCAACTGAGCTACGGCCACCATGTCGAGTGGATCACCGGCGCCCCCGGGAGGACTCGAACCCCCAACCTACGGATTAGAAGTCCGTTGCTCTATCCATTTGAGCTACAGGGGCTAGGGGCAGTCGCCCCGCGAGGCGACCCACTCAGAGCGGGTGAAGGGAATCGAACCCTCACCGCCAGCTTGGAAGGCTGGAGCTCTACCATTGAGCTACACCCGC
>JAGFIR010000072.1 GCA_024103415.1 Acidimicrobiales bacterium | reverse complement strand
CTCCGACGAGCACAAGGTGGAGCCACGCACGGCGCTGTTCGCGGAGCTCAAGGAGCTCCTCGGCCCCAGAGCAATCCTCTAACCGGCCTTTGGATTTCTCCCCCAGCTGGCTGGGGACGGGGCCTTCTCTTGGATTTCTCCCCCAGCTTGCCGGGGACGGGGCCTTCTCTTGGATTTCTCCCCCAGCTTGCCGGGGACGGGGCCTTCTCTTGGATTTCTCCCCCAGCTTGCTGGGGGAGTGGCCGGTCACGGCCGAGGGGGCGCGGCCCTACGGGCCGCAAGGGGACTTCTCCCCCAGCTTGCTGGGGGAGTACCGGCGAAGCCGGGGAGGGGGTCGGTTCTCCAGACGCAAGCCTCTCAGCGCGTGCGGCGTCTCCCGATGGCGTAGCCGACGAGGCCCGAGCCGATGAGCGACGCCGTCATCCCCGCCACGGCCAGGGCCCGCTTGGTCTTGCGGGCGAAGATCACGATGGGCCATCCCCGCTGCCGTGCGACTGAGGCGAGCTCCGCATCCGGGTTGACGGCGACCGGGTGACCGACGAGCTCCAGCATCGGCAGGTCGGACGAGGAGTCCGAGTAGGCGTAGGAGAGATCCAGGTCGTAGCCCCGGTCGTGGGCGAGCTTCTCCACCGCTTCTGCCTTGCCGGGGCCGTAGACGAAGGGTCCGTCGAGATTGCCGGTGTAGTGGCCGTCGACGATCTCACCCTTCGTCCCGATCGCCCCGGTCATGCCGAGCGCCGCGGCCAACGGCTCGACGAGGGGCTGTGGCGAGGCGGAGACGATCCAGGTGTCCCGATCGTGGGAGTGATGCATCTCGATCAGCTCGCGTGATTCGGGGCGAACACGTGCGATGAGGTCGGGGGTGACCTCGGCCTCCAGTGACTTCATCGACTCGACGGACGCGCCGGCGATCCTCATGAGGAGATCGCGTCGGGTGTTGTCTGCGGCGGCCTCGTTGCCCTTGTCGCCGAACATCTTGAACATGACCGCGTCCCATGCCCAGCGAGCGATCTCGCGGTTGGTGGCGAAGCCCTGTCGCCAGGCGGCCACGCCAAGGGGCAGGACCGAGACACCGGAGATCAGAGTCCGGTCGAGATCGAAGAACGCTGCGCCCTTGCTCATTGCGAAAAGCCTATCCCGAGGTCGGCCCATGGCATTCCGGAGGCACTGACGGCGAGTTCGGCGAGACCCTCCAGATCGGTGGGCGGTCGGGGTGTGAGCGGGATCGAGACGACGGTGGCGCCGTAGCGGGCCGAGAACTCGTCCCGGAAGTCGCGCTGTCGGACCGTCTCCGCCGACCAGCGGTCGACGATCTCGCGCACGTCCGCCCGGAGGCGCTTGGGCGGATCGGCCCACGAGTCGGGGAGGGAGCGGTTGAACACCACGGCCTTGGGCGTCGAGGCCAGGTCGGGGAGGGTGCGGTAGAAGCGGATGGCCTCATGGAGCGGGGCGGGGTTGGTCGTGGTCACGACGAGGATCGATGCGTCCTTGAGGACTCGCTCGATCTCGCGTCCTCGTTGCGCCACACCGTCGTAAGTGGTCCGCAGGTCGAGGAGGAACTCGGTGACCCTTTCCAGGAGGTCCGAGCCAAGCACCGTGTCGGCGATGCGGAGGATGGGCCGGGCCGCGCGTTCGTAGAAGAAGCGGCGCCCGGGAAGCGGCCCACCGGTGATCCAGCGCAGCAGGCGACCGCCAACGAGGTCGGCCATCTGGGCCGGAGCCGTGAAGAAGTCGATGCCGCCACCCGACGGCGGAGTGTCCACGACCACGAGGTCCCACGCCTTGGCCTGGGCGTAGGTGGCGGCCTGGTCGGCGGCGGCGTATGCCTGGGAAGCCGGGAAGTGCTCGGCCGCCGCCAGGAAGAACTCGTTCCTGGCGAGACGCTCGGCGACGTCGGGAGCGGCGTGTCGCTCCGCCACCGCCCGCCACGAGGCCCCGGAGTCGAGCATGGCGACCCACAGGTTCTCCAGGTCAGCATGGGGCTCGGGCTCATGGCCCAACCCGGCGAGGCCCAGGGCGGTGGCGAGACGCTGGGCCGGGTCGACGGTTACGACGAGTGTCCGCATACCGGCCTTGGCCGCCGTGACGCCGAGGGCAGCGGCGACCGTGGTCTTGCCGACCCCTCCGCCACCGGTGACCAGGAGGGTCCGGGTCACAGGACCGCCTCCATGCCGTCACTCAGGTTGGCCGCGACCTCCGCCGGCGTGTACACGCCGAACAGGTAGGGGAGTTGGACGTCACCGGGTAGCCGGTCGAGCCAGATCTGCTGCTCGGCCACGAGGGACTGATGGAGGTCGACCATCTCACCGGCCACCCCTGTGGGCCGGGTGGCGACCTCGAGAACGGGGAGGACCCGATTGACTACGACGCGAGGCGGCGGCACGACCTTCTCCCGATCCAGCCAGGCGAGGGTCTCCTCGGTCTCCGCGGTGGGAACCTCTTCGGGCACGGTGACCAGGACGAGACGGGTGATCTCGGGGTCCGAGAGCGTTCCCGCCATCGATTCGGCCTGGCCCCTGATCCGGCCGGTCGGCACCAGTTCCTTGATGCTCTGTGGCGCCCTCAGGTACGAGCCGATCTGCCCGGTGGGAGGGGCGTCGACGACGACCGTGTCCCAGCGACCCGACCGCACCTCCCAGT
Source organism: Acidimicrobiales bacterium (assembly GCA_024103415.1). Taxonomy (GTDB): domain Bacteria; phylum Actinomycetota; class Acidimicrobiia; order Spongiisociales; family ZC4RG35; genus ZC4RG35. The sequence goes on along the minus strand of JAGFIR010000072.1, from coordinate 610 downwards.
AGACCTTGCCGATGGTGATGATCTCCCGCACCGCCGGGGCCGCGGTGGCGAGAGCGTCGAATGCACGGGCGATGCGCCCGCCGAAGCGGCCGACCCCTGGAAGACGCAACTGGAGCGAGAGGTACTCGAGAAGGGCGTCAGGCCGGGAGACCTTCATCGCGTGGAGGCCGGGCCTGACCTCCCTGGGCTCGAATGCGAGCGGCGTCGTGGCGAAGTGGCTGGCCAGTGAGCCCTCTTCACCGATCTCCATCGCGAGCACCCGGTCGCCCTGGCGCTGGGCGCGGAGTGCGAGCGCCGCGGACACCGCGGACTTGCCGGTGCCCCCCTTTCCGGAGACGAGAAAGAGGCGGGTTCCGGCCATGACCCTGAGGGATCAGTCCGTGTTGGGGGACAGGGGGATCCGCAGCACCAGGTGCCCGTCCTCGACCGACCACGAGGCGTTGGCCACGAGGGCGAAGTCGGTGTAATCGGTCTGTGCCTGACGGATGAAGAGTTGCCGCTCCGACCCTGCGACCGGCGGAAGCGGGCGGTCCTTCACCGCCTGTGCCCGCTCGGCAAAGCGCTGGATCATGGCGTCGACGTCGAATTCGGCCATACGAGCAGGGTACCC
>JAGFIR010000066.1 GCA_024103415.1 Acidimicrobiales bacterium | reverse complement strand
GGAGACGGAGACGAGGGCGCCGGGCAGATCTGTCGGGTCACCGTCCTTGGCGAAGACGATGCCGAGGATCAATGCAGCCGCACCCAACAGGCCGAGCCCTATGTAGATCAGCCGGTACGGCATACCCTTCACCGTAGTGCGGCTCCGGGATAGTCCCCCAACCGCAGGTTGGGGGAAGGTACCGCCGACGAGTCCCGGATTTCTCCCCCGGCTCTGCTGGGGGAGTACCCGAGCGGAGCGAGGGGGTCTCGGACAAGTCCCCCAACCGCAGGTTGGGGGAAGGTACCGCCGGCGAGTCCCGGATTTCTCCCCCGGCTTTGCTGGGGGAGTACCCGAGCGGAGCGAGGGGGAGGGGGTCGGTCCTCCAGACGAAAATCCACCCCGGTAGGGACGGCAACGCCCCCGCGTCGTCAGTTCCGGTGCAGCGCTTCGTTGAGACCGCCCCAGGAGCCTTCCCTGGGCAGGGCCTCCACCGCTCCGGTGGTCGAGTTGCGACGGAACAGCATCCCGGAGACTCCGGACATCTCCCGCGCCTTCGCCGTCTTCCCGTCCGGCAACGTGACCACGGTGCCGGCCGTGACATAGAGACCAGCCTCCACCACGCAGTCGTCCCCCAGTGAGATTCCGATACCCGAGTTGGCGCCGAGCAGACAGCGCTCGCCGATGCTGATCCGCTCCTGGCCGCCACCTGAGAGCGTGCCCATGATCGAAGCGCCACCGCCGATGTCCGACCCGTCGCCCACGACCACACCGGCCGCGATTCTGCCTTCGACCATGGAGACGCCGAGCGTCCCTCCGTTGAAGTTGACGAACCCCTCGTGCATCACGGTGGTGCCCTCGCCCAGGTAGGCGCCGAGGCGGACCCGGGCTCCGTCGGCGATGCGGACACCCGAAGGGACGACGTAGTCGAGCATCCGTGGGAACTTGTCCACCCCGTGCACCGTCGGGTTCCTCCCTTCGGCCATCAGGCGGGCCTTGACCCCGGCGAAACCCTCCGGATCGCATGGCCCCTCCGATGTCCACACCACGTTGTTGAGGACGCCGAAGATCCCGTCCATGTTGATCTCGTTGGGCCTCACCACCCGATGGGACAGCAGGTGCAGACGCAGGTAGGCGTCTTCCGGGCTCGACGGCGGCAGCTTCAGGTCATCGATGGTCGTGGTGACGACCCGCCGCTCCACTCCTCGGGCGTCGTCGTGACCCTCCAGTTCGGCCACGAGAGAATCGTCGGTCGAAGTCGGGTCGGGGTACCAGACGTCGAGGACTTTCCCGCCGGAGAAGGTGGCGATGCCCGTGGCAGCTGCGCGGTTCACGGAGGCGGAGCGTAGCCCCTGTCCCGGCGTGTCTCCCCTGCGAGGAATCCCGCGGCCGGTAGGGTTCGACACATGTCGGATCGTGACTTCATGGCCCTCGTCATGTCTGCCGAGAACCGCTGGCTCGACAGCTGGGTGAAGGGACCGACCATCGAGGGCCGGCCCCTGCGTCGTGGCGACCCCGCACCGGAAGTGAGCCTCTTCCGGCGAGACGGCACCGAGACCAACCTGTCCGAGGTCTGGGCCGAGAAGCCCGCCCTCATCCTCCTCTGGCGTCACCTCGGCTGTGGCTGTGGTCGTGAGCGTGCCCGCCGTCTCCTCGAGGAGATCGAGGCCTACCGCGACGCCGGTCTCGAGGTCGTGATCATCGCTCCCGGTGATCCGGAGCGGGTCGATGCCTACGCCGACCGCAACCAGATCCCGACGCTGACCCTGGCGGATCCCGACTACACCGCCCACAAATCGTTCGGTCTGGGTCATTGGTCGGTGGAGCAGGTGCTCTACGACGCTCCGCCCGAGTACTGCGACCTGAGCCTGGAGCACGGGAAGGCGATGATCGAGGATCGCCGCTCCAGGGGCTACAACCTCGCCGACGACGAGTGGATGCAGTCCGGCGAGTTCATCGTCGACCGCGACGGCCGGATCAGGCTGGCGTA
>JAGFIR010000051.1 GCA_024103415.1 Acidimicrobiales bacterium | reverse complement strand
CCGAGACAGCGCCACCTCGGTGCGGTCGGCGCCGTTGGCCTCGAAGGCGCGCACCGCGGCGATCTGGTCGTCCTTCTCCTCGTCGGTCGAGCGCATCAGTTCGATCTCGTCGATCTGCTCGCCCTCGCCCTCCTTCGGCAGGAAGGTGTTGACGCCGATCAGCGGCAGCGTCCCGTCGTGCTTCAGCCGCTCGTAATGAAGGCTCTCTTCCTGGATCTTGCCGCGCTGGTACATCGTGTCCATCGCGCCGAGCACGCCGCCGCGCTCGGAGATCCGCTCGAACTCCTCGTAGACCGCCGCCTCGACCAGGTCGGTCAGCGCCTCGATCGCGAAGCTCCCCTGCCACGGGTTCTCGGTGAAGTTGAGGCCGAGCTCGCGGTTGATGATCAGCTGGATCGCGACCGCCCGCCGCACCGACTCCTCGGTCGGGGTCGTGATCGCCTCGTCGTAGGCGTTGGTGTGGAGGCTGTTGCAGTTGTCGTATATGGCGTAGAGCGCCTGCAGGGTCGTGCGGATGTCGTTGAAGTCGATCTCCTGGGCGTGCAGCGACCGCCCGGACGTCTGGATGTGGTACTTGAGCTTCTGGGACCGGTCGTTCCCGCCGTAGCGGTGCTTGATCGCCTTGGCCCAGATCCGCCGGGCCACGCGGCCGATCACGGCATACTCGGCGTCGATGCCGTTGGAGAAGAAGAACGAGAGGTTGGGGGCGAAGTCGTCGATGTCCATGCCCCTCGCCAGGTAGTTCTCCACGTAGGTGAACCCGTTGGCGAGCGTGAACGCGAGCTGGGTGATGGGGTTGGCCCCCGCCTCGGCCATGTGATACCCGCTGATCGAGACCGAGTAGAAGTTCCTCACGTCGTGCTCGACGAAGTACTCCTGGATGTCCCCCATCATCTTGAGGGCGAACTCGGTGGAGAAGATGCATGTGTTCTGCGCCTGGTCCTCTTTGAGGATGTCGGCCTGCACCGTTCCCCGGACCCGTGCCAGCGTCGCCGCCTTGATCTCCTCGTAGACGTCCGGAGGAAGGACCTGGTCGCCGGTGACCCCGAGCAGCCGAAGACCGAGGCCGTCGTTCCCGTCGGGGAGATCACCGTGGTATTCCGGACGGGGGCGGTCGCCGTAGATGTTGGCGATCTTCTCCTCGACCTCGTCCCACATGTCGTGCTCGGTGATGTACTTCTCGCAGGCCTGGTCGATGGCCGTGTTCATGAAGAAGGCGAGGATCATCGGCGCTGGCCCATTGATCGTCATCGACACCGACGTCATCGGGTCGTTGAGGTCGAACCCCGAGTAGAGCTTCTTGGCGTCGTCCAGGGTGGGAATCGAGACTCCCGAGTTGCCCACCTTCCCGTAGATGTCGGGTCGTTCGTGCGGGTCCTCGCCGTAGAGGGTCACCGAGTCGAACGCGGTGGACAGCCGCTTGGCGGGCATGCCGGAAGCCAGGTAGTGGAAACGGCGGTTGGTCTGCTCCGGTGGCCCCTCCCCGGCAAACATCCGGGCAGGCTCCTCCTCGGCCCGCTTGAACGGGTACACGCCGGCGGTGTACGGGAACTCGCCGGGGACGTTCTCCTGCAGAAGCCAGTAGAGCCGGTCGCCCCACGACCGGTACCTGGGCAGTGCCACCTTGGGGACCCGGGTGTGCGCCAGGGTCTCGTGGTGGAGCGGCACCCGGATTTCGCGGCCCCGCACGTGGTAGACGAACTCCTCGCCGGAGTACTCCGCCTGCATGCCTTCCCAGTGATCGAGAGCATGCCGGCACTCGGGGTCGAGCGCCTCCCGAGCCTCCGCGAGGGTCTCCCCGAGGTCGACACCGGCCTCTGCCGCCGCCTCGAGGCGGTAGACCCTCTCCGCGGCCTCGGCCTGCTCCTCGGACCAGCGGTCGTACTCGCGGATCGCCTCGACGATCTCGGCCAGGTACCGGGTGCGCTCCGGGGGGACGACGTGCTGCTTTGAGCCCGCCGAAGTCGGCAGGTCGAGACGGGACTCGAGGGGCGTTCCCTTCTCGGCGAGGGCGGCGACCAGCGCCTGATAGAAGCGGTTGGTGCCGGGGTCGTTGAAGTCGGAGGCGATGGTCAGATGAACGGGGATGTCTTCGTCGGCGTCGGCGAACCGGAGGTGATTCCGCTTCCACTGCTTGCGCACGTCGCGCAGGGCGTCTTCGGCGCCCTCCTTGTCGGCCTTGTTGATGGCGACGAGGTCGGCGAAGTCGAGCATGTCGATCTTCTCCAACTGCGTGGCCGCACCGTACTCGGGGGTCATCACGTACATGGAGAGGTCGGAGTAGTCGACGATCTCGGTGTCCGACTGCCCGATGCCGGACGTCTCGAGGATCACCACGTCGAACCCCGCGGCCTTGACCACGTCGACGGCGCGGTGGATGTGCGGCGACACCGAGAGATTGGACTGGCGGGTCGCCAACGAGCGCATGTACGCCCGCGGGTGGGGCAGCGTGTTCATGCGGATGCGGTCGCCGAGGAGGGCGCCACCGGATCGGCGCTTCGACGGGTCGACCGAGATGATCGCCACCTTCAGGTCGGCGAAGTCGAGGAGCATCCGGCGCAGCAACTCGTCCACGAGGCTCGACTTGCCGGAGCCGCCGGTGCCGGTGACGCCGATGACCGGAGCGGTCGACCGGCGGGCCTTCGACTCGATCTCGTCGAACACCTCTGCGTACTTGTCGCCGTAGTTCTCGGCTGCGGAGATCAGGTTGGCGATGAGCCTGCGGTTGCCGGCGTCGAGGGCTCCGAGGTCGAGGTCGTCGGGCAACTCACCGGTCGGGAAGTCCGATTTCGCCAGCATATCTGCGACCATCCCCTGCATCCCCAGCGCCCGCCCGTCGTCCGGGGAGTAGATGCGGGTCACGCCGTATCGGGCGAGCTCGTCGCCCTCGCTGGGCAGGATGGTCCCTCCCCCGCCCCCGAAGATGCGGATGTGACCGGCGTCCCTCTCCACCAGCAGGTCCCGGATGTACCGGTAGAACTCCATGTGGCCGCCCTGGTATGAGGTGACCGCCACGGCCTGTACGTCCTCGTCGATGGCGGCCTCGACGATCTCGAGGGCGGAGCGGTTGTGGCCGAGATGGATCACCTCGGCACCCGACGCCTGGAGGATGCGCCGGAAGATGTTGATCGACGCGTCGTGGCCGTCGAACAGCGAAGTGGCGGTGACGAAGCGGATCTTGTGGGCCGTCTGGGGTCCCTCTGCTCCGTTGCGGTCGGTCATCCCTCTGAGACTGTACCGCCGGTTTTCCCCCTTCTCCCTGACACCTACCCCTCCCCGCCGGGTACATTGACCGGACAATGTCCACATACACGGGGCGTCTGCAGGGAGCGCAGCTCGAGCCGAGCACGGTGATGATCGAAATCTCCGACGGTCGGTTCCGGGTCGCGACGGGGAGGGTGCAGTTGGGCTCGTGGCCGATGACGGCGATCCATGCGGAGCGGAAATCCATCTTCCGGTTCGATCTCGCCGTCGGCGACGAGGTCTTCGAGTTCACCCCCGACGATCCGAATGGCTTCGCCAGCGCTGTGGGAGCCATCATCGATCTCACCGACTCCAGGGGGCGCTTCGGCCTCAAGGCCCGGATCGAGCGCGCCGCTACCGGCTGAACCGTGGCCAATGGCCTGGTCCGGAAGGCGGCTTTCTTCGGGTTTGCCCTGATCGGCGCCGAAGTCGCCTACGCCATCCTTCGTCCGGCCCCGCGTCTGCCCGAGTTCGACCCTTCCGGCGAGTTCGGCGACCCGTCGAACCCGACCGTCCGCATCGCCGTCCTCGGCGACTCGTCGGTCACGGCCCCGGGAGTCAGACATCCGGACGAGATCTGGATCCGCATCGCGGTGCGCCGTCTCGCCGAGCAGCGTCACGTGGTCCTCGCCTCCCAGGCAGTGGGTGGCTCCAAGGCGGTGGACGTGCGCAACGGCCAGCTCCACGCCGCGCTGGAGTTCCAGCCCGACATCGCGGTCATCTCGGTCGGTGCCAACGACGCCATCCGCGGGGTCCCGCTGCGCCGCTTCGAGAACGACCTCGACCACACCGTCGCGGCCCTGCGTGATTCCGGGGCGGCCGTGATCCTGAGCGGTGTCGGTGACCTGGGGACGATCCCCCGTCTGCACGAGCCTCTCCGCTCGTTGATGACCGCCCGGTCGCTCGCCTATCACCGGGTCCACCAGAAGGTGGCCGAGCGTCACGGTGCGATCGTGGCGGAGCACCGCAACGACGATCGCACGTTGTGGCTGCGCGACCGCTCGCTGTGGTCGGAGGACCTGTTCCATGTCAGCGCGCTGGGCCACGCCCGCTGGGCGGAGTACGCGATCCGGGCGCTGCAGCCGGTTCTCGCCGATGGATGAGCGTCTGCTCGGCGTCATCGACACCCCGGTGGCCGTCCTGGGCACGATCATCCCGGACGGTCGTCCGCACCTCATCCCCGTGACCTTCGCCGCGTCCGGGGACAGCCTCGTCACCGCGGTGGACTGGAAGCCAAAGACCGGCCGCAAGCTGCGAAGGATCAGCAACCTCGAGGCTGATCCCCGGGCCAGCCTCCTGATCCATCACTACTCCGAAGAGTGGGGAGATCTCTGGTGGGTCCGTGTCGACGCCACCGCCACCATCCACCGGACGGGACCGGAGTGGGAGCGGGCGATCGCGGCCCTCGTCGACAAGTACCCCCAGTATCGGGAACGCCCACCGGAGGGTGCCGTCATCTCCTTGCGGCCGGAGAACGTCATCTCCTGGCCGGCACGGCCCTAGGCGTCGCCGGGCTGGTTCTCCGTGACGGCTTGGTCGGTGATCAGCAGGTCGACCCGAAGGTCGTGTTCCTCGGTGGGCACCAGTTCGACGAGACGGGAGGCCACGGTGACCCCGACCGCCAGGCAATCGCGGCGCCGTCCCGCCAGCAG
>JAGFIR010000048.1 GCA_024103415.1 Acidimicrobiales bacterium | reverse complement strand
GAACTGGGCCGCGACCCCCGCCCCGACGAGATCGCCGAGGAGGCGGGTGTCACCGTGGACAAGGTGGAGCTGGCGTTGAGCGTCGCCGACACGGTCTCGCTCGAGCAGCCGATCGGCGAGGACGGCGCCCAGCTCGGTGACTTCATCGAGGACGAGGATGCCGCCGACCCGGTTCAGCTCACCGAGGAGATGGACGTCGCCAACTCCCTCCGTCAGTCCATCGAGCGTCTCCCCGAGCGCGAGGGACGGATCCTCGCCCTCCGCTACGGCTTCTACGACGGCGTCCCCCGCACACTCGAGGAGATCGGGGACGAGTTCAACCTCACGCGGGAGCGGATCCGTCAGCTGGAGAAGCTGGCGCTGTGCCGTCTCCGTCACCCGTCCTTCGGGATCCGCGAAGCCGACCTCGTTTAGTCCCCGGCCGGGCAGGGGGTAGGGACCGGTTCTCGATGGTCGGCGGCTCGCGCGGAGTACGCTGCCCGTCATGCGACTGGGCGACTTGGTCGGGAGCGGTCCGTTCTCATGCGGGCCCGACACCACCCTCAGCGAAGCGGCCGTGGCCATGGCCGACTCCGACCTGGGATCTCTGGCCGTCGTCGAAGGCACGACGCTTCTCGGTCTCGTCACCGAGCGGGACCTGAGGAACGCCGTCGCCCGGGGGATGGACCTGGAGACGGCGACGGTGTCCGACGTCATGGGCGTCGAGCCCGACACCTTCGACCCGGACCTCGATGTCTGGGACGCGGCGGCGTGGATTGCCGAGTCGGGTTATCGCCACCTCCCGGTGGTCGACGACGAGGGAAGGCTCCTCGGGGTCGTCTCGCTTCGCGACCTGCTCAAGTCGCTTGTCGACACGGTCTGACAGAGGAGCGCACATGATCACCGATTTCTTCTCCCAGTTGAACTGGGCGGCGATAGCCGTTGCCACCCTGGCGTGGTTCGGGTTCAGCGCCGTCTGGTACTCCGTGCCTCCCCTCAGCGGCGCCTGGGCGCGGGCGGCCAGGGTCGACACGGAGACCGACAGGGAGGAGACACCCGGTCTGGTGACCTTCCTGATCCCGACCGTCGTCGGCTACCTGGTGACCACGATCGTCATCGCCCTGCTGGTGGAGGCGATCGGCGTCGACACCCTCGAGGAGGGCATCGTCCTGGGTCTGGCACTCGGTGTCGCCTTCGCATTGATCAGCTCCGCCATCACGCAGATGTACGAGACCAAGGGCCGGCTCTACTGGGTGATCAACGGGTTGAACGGGCTGATCGCGTTCACGATGGTCTCGATCATCCTCGCCGTCTGGCCCTGATCAGCCGACGGGCACCCAGACCAGCCTGAGGTCGCGGACCTCGATGTCGGTCTTCTCGAGGGGGATCGACACCGTCTCGATCTGATCGGCCAGAGCCAGCTGCTCGTTCGTGAGCTCGGTGATCTCTTCGGCGAGGTCGGCCTCGAGCTCCTCGAGCTCCCGCTCCTTGCCGCTCATCTTGGTCGCCTCCGCTTCGGCCCTGGCCTTCGCCTTCTGGGTGGCCGCGCGGCGGGATGCCACCTGGCTCAGCGGGTTGGAGCGCTTCCGTCCGCCGAGGAGTGTCCCGAGGACGTCGCCGGCGACGGAGATCAGCTCACCCTGCTTCGATGCGCTCAGCTCCTGTTCGGCGGTGAGCATCCGCACCCGCGCCGCCTCCAGCTGGTCGCGCACCCGTGAGATCCGGGTGGCGTACTTGTCCTTGAGCTTGGCGATGGCGGCATCGGCGGCCTCCTGTGCCGCCTCCCTGCACCTCTCCGTGAACTCTTCCTCGGTCTCCCCGACCCGGGAGTAGAGCTTCAGCCCCGGGTTCCGGTAGACCGTGATGGGACGGTTCGAGACCAGGTGGTCCTTCAATGCGGTGTTGAGCCCCTTCCAGAACGATGCCGCCGAGAGGTCCACCGCGGGGAGCCGGTAGCTGATGCCCGACGGCGCCTCGGCCTTGAAGTCCCGATCGTCGTGGTCGACGGACCGCACCGCCTCCGTGTCGAGCGTTCTGGTCAGCGGGTAGATCACCGCCTCGTACTCCTCGCGGTGCTCGATGTCGGCCGCCGTGTCGTCGTAGAGGAGACCGACCCGTGCAGCCACCGCCGCCTCGTAGACGGTCCCGCCGGCGATGGCGCCCACCTCCCCCGACCACGGGGCGGCCGGGTCGAGATAGGTGACCGGCACGCCCTCGGCGACCGGGGGTGCCACGGGGACCAGGTCGTCGTCGACCATCTGCCCGCTCCCCGGTGTGTCGACGCCGGGCGGGGTAGCGGTCGCGGCAGTGGCCTGCTCGGTCGCCGGCCGGGCGGTCACCTTGGCCTCGTCCATCAGCCGCGACACCTGGTCGCGGGTGAGCGGGCCCGCCAGGTACGACATGGCCCATCGGGTGCTGAACACCGTCGGCGGCTTCCCCTTCGTCGTGTGGAGGACGAACTGGCGCTTGCCGAGACCGGAGATGAGCCTGGAGAGCTCGGCGAGATCGGCGCCACCTGCTGCCGCATCGAGACCCTCGAGGATCCGCTTCTTGTCGTTCTCGGTCTGAAGCCGGCCGATCATCCAGGTGCCGGCGTTGGACATTGCCTTGTAGTCCAGGTCAACCGGGTTCTGGGTGCTCACGACCATTCCGACGCCGTGGGCCCGGGCCTGCTTCAGGATGGTGAGGATCGGCGTCTTCGACGGAGGGTTGGCCGTGGGCGGGGCGAAGCCGTACATCTCGTCCATGTAGATCAGGGCGCGGAGACGGCTGGTCCCCGGCTGGCTCCGGATCCACGTCACCATCTTGGAGAGGAGAAGGGTGACCAGGAACTGGCGCTCCTCGTCGCTGAGGTGGGTGAGATAGACGACCGCTGCCCGGGTGGGCCCGTCGCCACCGAGCATCATCTCGATGTCCAGCGGCACCCCGGTCAGCCAGGAGTTGAACGACGGCGATGCCAGCAGGCCGTTGAGCTTGAGGGCGAGCTTCATCCGGTCGTCCCTCGAGATGAAGGTGTCGAGGTCGAACACGCCCAGCTTGCGGACCGGCGGGTCGGGGATCTGCCCGACCAGTGTCGCCAGGTCGAGGTCGGTCCCCTGTCGCCACATGGTCTCGACGATCGTGGACAGGAGGATGTGCTCGGGACCGGAGACCGGGTCCGAGGCGATCCCGGCCAGGGTGAGGATCGACGAGACCAGCGAGCGGATCTCGTCCTGGATCACCTCGGCGGCGTCGTCCCATGACAGGGCAGGTGCCTTCATCGAGCCCAGCACGTTGAGCCCCACGCCCGCGGCCGAGCCCGGGGTGTAGACGGTCACGCGGGCCTCCTCCCTGAGGCGCCGCAGACGGTCGCTGTCGATCCCGTCTCCCTCCAGACCGCCCTTCCACATGGCGGCGGTCTCGGCGGCGAGCTCCGCGACGGTCTTGTTCGCCTTGGACGCCTCGGCAGGGTCGATCCACGGCTCGAAGTCCGGGCCCTGCAGCTCGGGGAACACGAGCGACAGGTTGCCCATGTCCCCCTTGGGGTCGATGACCAGACAGGGGATGCCGTTGAGCAGCGCCTCCTCGATGAGCCCGATGCCGAGACCGGTCTTGCCGGAGCCGGTCATGCCGACGATCACTCCGTGGGTGGTGAGGTCGTCGCCGTCGTAGACGAGCGGCTCGCCGCTCTCGACCTCCTTGCCGATGTAGAGCTGGTGTGGTTCGAGTTTCACGGGGCCAAGGTAGCGGGCGATCACGTCGCGGTCAGGGGGGCGCGGCCGGGCGGTAATTCGTTCTGGTTCCTCGCGGCGCGCCCGTATCATCGCCCACCGGAGGGTTCGACCCGGCCCGCCCTCCCGGCAACATCCGACAGGAAGAGTCTCTGCCGTGTCCGAGATCAACAAGATGACACCGTGGATCGTGCTGCGCGACG
>JAGFIR010000030.1 GCA_024103415.1 Acidimicrobiales bacterium | reverse complement strand
CCTGGACGTCGCCGAACTCTCCCGCCTCGCCTCTGCCGAGGGGCACGCCTTCGTGGCACGGGCTCGAGCGGAGTGGGACTCCGGCGTCAACCGCTTCGACGCACCCGGCGAAGGCCTGTTCGTGGCTCTGACGGCCTCCGGTGTCGTGGGCCTCTGCGGCCTCAACGCCGACCCATTTGTCGAGGACCCGTTGGTTGGGCGTTTGCGACACCTCTACGTGGCCCCCTTGTGGAGGTATCGAGGCGTTGGCCGATCGCTCGTCGACACCTGTTTGGACCTCGCCACAGGGCACTTCGAGCGCGTCCGTCTCAGGACGCTCGATGAGGGCGCAGCGCGGTTCTATGAGGCGATCGGTTTCCACCGAATCGAAGAGCCCGACGCCACCCATGCCATGACCCTGAGACACTGACCATCTCCCGTTTGGGGTCTTTGGTCCATAGCCTTGATGGCTCCACCTGAAGGACGATTGATTCTCATGAGCAAAGTAGAAGACCGGGTCCGGGCCGCAGGGTTCGAGTCGGTCAAAGAAGTGCAGCGAGCCCTCGATCGGCTCTGGTATCGGCGAGATGAACTCATCGACCGACGGATCAGCCCCGGGGCGCTCGGCGGCTTCGAGTCCGGCAGCGGCATCCCGGCCGAACAGTGGTACGAGATGAACCGCGCCATCGACTGCGCCGGCGGTCTCGGTGAACTCGAGGCCCAGATCAGCCGTCTCGAGTCTCTGCTGCCCTAGCCGGCCTCAGTCAGCCTTCTTCGCTCCATCCAGGAGCTTCGGCAACTTCCTGTAGACGTCCGGCAGGAACTTCGGTACCTGTGGCGTCTCGAGGCTCAACTGTCCGCCGTCGATCGTGACCGTCAGCTTCTGGTTGTTTCGGGGCGGCTCGATGGCGTCGACCTTGTCGACGGGCCATTCCGCGAGCAGGTCCTTTGGTTTCCCGCCGAGACGGGAGGCCCGGTAGAGCAGGAGTCGCTGGTCGGTGAGCGCTAGGACCATCTTGATGACGCCTGCCGCCGAAGGTTGGACACCCAACGCGGCGAGGGAGCCGGCCCAGCCTTCATGTTCCCCGTCCTCGGCGCGGAACGACATGGGGTTGCTGCCCCCGATCGCTCCCGTGACGGCACCGCCCACGGCACCCTCCATCCCGGCCGAGAAGGTCCCCGGCCGCTGCACGTGCACGCACGCCACCACCCTCTCTCCGCTCTTCAGATCCCCCTGGATGCGACGGGCGATTTCGTCCGTCTTGTCCGGCCGCTTCCCAACCACCCTTCCTCCTCTCCTCGGCGATGGTCGGCCTCATTGTGGCCGCGGGCGCCGATCGGTTCCTCTTTGCCCCGTCATAATGCCCTTCTGATGACGTCGCCGCAGACACTGTCCGAGGACGATCGCCGTCTTCTCGCCCTCTGGGCGGCCGGCTGCGCGGAGCGCGTGCTCGGGTTGTTCGAGGCGGCCTCACCGGGCGATGACCGCCCCCGCCGGGCCATCGGGCGAGCCCGCGCGTTCGGATCTGGTGATCTGGCTGTCGCCGAGGCCATTCGCCTCCGTTTCGAAGGCGGTGCGGCGGCGAGGGATGCGGGATCGCCAGCGGCGGCCGCGGCCGCCCGTGCGGCTGGCCAGGCAGCAGCGGTCTGTCACATGGGCGCGCATGCGTTGGGTGCGGCGGGGTATGCGGCGAGGGCCATCGGTCTTGCGCATCCCGACAATCTGGAAGCCATCGCGACGGAGATCGAGTGGCAGATCGCCTCCATGACCTCGGAGGTGCGTGATGGTCTCAGGAGTCTGCCGATGGTCGGCACCGACCGATCAGGCCCGCTCGGGCCGGGCATGCTGGTTTCCGGTGAGCTGGGCCGGATCATTCGGACGATCCAGCGGGCCGTCGGAGCCGGCGACCCCACCGGATGGCCGATGGCCTAGGGTTCCTCGGGGGATCGGAGCGGACATGGCACGAGATGACAGCCGCGACACGATGATCGGGGCGTTCACCGCCTGGACTGTCTGCGGCCTCTTGTGGTTCTTTGCGTTCCTGTCCGCACTCTCGGTGGGCGGTGTGGTGCTGATCCTGGCGATCGTCCTCACGATCCTCCTCGGCACCCACGAGCGCTCCCGACGCTTCCGACTCATCGCATGGGGCGCATTCGGCGTTTGGCTCGTGTGGTGGGTCCTCGTCGTGGCCGGGTCCGCACAGGGGTCGGCGGGCTGGATGCTCTACGCGGGCGTCGCCTTCCTCCTGCTCGCCGTCAGGGGCGGTCCCGCTGCCCTCGGGCTTCCCTTCGGCATCGGCGTCTTCGCCTTCGTGGCCTTCACATGGCTCGTGGGGGACGAGTGGCTCACGCCCCGCGAGATCTGGGCGGTGGCCGGTCTCGCCGTGGCCGCACTGTCCTTCGCCCTCTGGGTGCTGCTCAGCCTCCGGGCGACACGACGCACCCGGACGTTCGCCTGATCACCGGAGCGTTCCGATCCACTCCTCGACGGTCACCGAAAGCATTGGCAGCGGCATGGCGCCGTGCACGAGCATCTGGTCGTGGAAGCCCTTGATGTCGAACCGGTCGCCCAACTCTGACTCGGCGTGGCGGCGGAGCCGCATGATCTCCAACTGACCCATCTTGTAGGAGACGGCCTGGCCGGCCATTCCGATGTACCGGTCGATCTCTTGTTCCACGGTGAGTTGGCCGATCGGCGTCCACTGCTGGAAGTAGTCGATGGCCTGCTGGCGACTCCAGCCGAGAGCATGCATTCCGGTGTCGGTGACCAGTCGCACGGCCCGCCACGCATCGGCGCTGACCATCCCCAGCCGGTCCACCGCAGAGCTGTACAGGCCCATCTCATCGGCGAGACGCTCGGAGTAGAGCCCCCACCCCTCGGTGTGGGCGAACACCTGGGTGTAGCGGCGGAAGGATGGGATGCCCTCGAGTTCGGCGGCGAGTGACCGGTCGAAGTGATGTCCTGGAATGGCCTCGTGGAAGTGGATCGATTCGTACTCGTAGCGGTCCCGCTCCTCGGGCTTGTAGGTGTTGAGGAAGTAGGTCCCCGGGCGGGAGCCGTCCAGCGGGGGCATCAGGTAGTAGGCCGGGGGCATGGCCGGCGCCTGCGCTGGCGGCACCGGCACCACGGTGCAGGGTGTGGCTGGTCTGGCCCCGAACCAATCGTCCACTGCATTCCATGCCCTCTCGATGGCGCCGCGGGCGTGGTCCAGCATCTCCTCCTCCGACCGGAACTTGAGGGACGGGTCGCCGTGGAGCCGTTCGAACACCTCCTCCTTCGACGAGGCTCCGAACGCCTCCCTGCCGATCTCGACCCACTCGGCCGCGTTGATCTCCGTGGCCCACTCCTGGCCGATGTCGTGGATCTGCCGGGCCGTGATGTCGAGTTGGGTGAACTTGCGGAGCAGGGCGGCGTAGATCTCCTCTCCGCCCTCCATCCAGACCAGACCGCAACGGTCGTCACCGCGGGCCCCGGGCATGACATGCGTCCGGATTCCTTCGGCGTAGGCCGCCAGCGCCGGTCGGATGACATCGGTGACCAGTTTCTCCGCCCTGGCCAGCCATTCGCCCGTCTCGTCGCCGGGCACCTTCAGGGCCAGGAACGGGTCACCGTCCAGAGGCGAGCCGACATAGGCGTCGAGCTGGGACAGTACCCGCTCCACCGGCGCCCGCGCCGGGGTCATCCCGCGCGCCACGTTCTCCCGGTGGAACGCCAGCGCCCCTTCCAGGTACTCGGGGACCCGCTCGTAGCGGCGCAGCAACAGGTCCGCCTGCGATCGGTCGGCCACGGTGTTCTGTCTGGTGTCGCTGAGGATCCGCGTGTGGGGCCCGATGAACGGGTCGATGGGGGCCACCAGGTACCGGGTGCGGATCTCGCTGGCGTACGTGGAGGCCTCGTAGATCAGCAGTTCCCGGGTGATCCGCTCCTGGGTGGTCAGACCGTCCGTGGCGAGGGCTCGGGCCTGCGCGGCGATGTCGGAGAAGCGGGTCTGAAAGCCCCCGAGCCACTCGTCGTCGTAGCGGCGCAACTGGTCGTCGTGATCGTGCACCCCCAGCACGGTGGCGATCGTGGGGGAGAACTCGTTGCGGGTCCGCCAGAACCTCTCGGCCAGATCGGTGAGCGTCATGGACCGACCGTAGCGATCAGTCGACGACGAGTCGGTAGCCCATGCCGCGAACGGTCTCGATCCGGTCTTTGCCGAGCTTGCGACGGAGGTACCCGACGTAGACGTCGACCACGTTGGA
>JAGFIR010000006.1 GCA_024103415.1 Acidimicrobiales bacterium | reverse complement strand
TCGATGTTCTTGTCCACTGATGTGATGGGCATTTCTCGATCCTTTCGATCAGTCGTCGGCCAGCAACGCGTCGAGTCTCTCTACCCGCTTCCGCCAGATCTCCTCGTACGCGTCCATGAGCGCCTGGGCCTTGGCGATGGTTTCCGGGTTCCCGCTGACGAGGCGTTTCCGGCCCTCGGGTTCCTTGGTCACGAGACCAGCTCCTTCCAGAACCGCCACGTGCTTTTGCACCGCGGCGAAGGACATGTCGTAGGCAGCGGCGAGCTCGCTCACGCTCAAAGCCCCGGAGAGCGAACGGCGCAGGATGTCCCGACGGGTGGAATCCGCCAGCGCGTGGAAGATCCGATCCACCTCTTCGTCGGTGAGCCCGATGCCGGGTCGCTGATCTACAACCATGTGGTTGTACATTACGGGCGGCGCTGCGTTGTGTCAAGAAGCGCCCTAAGCCGCCCGGCGGGGGTAGGCTCGATCCTGTAACGGGACGACCCGTTACCGCCTTGCTGCTCTTCTGGTCCGTCGATTGGAGCGGTGGCCCTCCTTGGAGGCCATCAGCCTGGTGAAGCTCCCGACGGAATATCAGGAGACAACATGTCCACAAACCTCTACGTAGGTAACTTCGCCTACAGCACCACCGAAGGTGACCTCAGGTCGCTGTTCGGCGAGTACGGCGAAGTCGTCAAGGCCCAGGTCATCACCGACAGGGACAGCGGGCGCTCCCGCGGGTTCGGATTCGTCGAGATGGACTCGGCTGAAGCCGCCCAGAAGGCGATCGACGCTCTCGATGGGCGCGACGTCGGGGGCCGCGCTCTCACCGTGAACGTCGCCAAGCCGAGGCGATGACGCCCCGGTTGGCCTGACAGATGGCGAGAAAGGGGCGCGAAGCAGCGCTCAAGAGAAGTAGAGAGAAGGCCCGCCAGGAGCGGCAAGAGGCGAAGCGTGAACGGCGTGCCGAGCGGCGCGCCGAGAACGCCGAGACCGAGGTCGACGAGCAGGCCCTGATGGAGGAGTACGCCCGCCTGGCCGAGCGGCACGAGGCGGGCGAGATCAAGACTGCCGAGTACGAAGAGGAGCGGGCGCGTATCCTCGAGGAACTCGGTATCGAGCTCTGAGGGTGGCTGGCCCGCCGTTCAGTTGGCGGGCCGCACCTGCAGCTTGCGGCCACCGAGCGACACCCCACGGGCACGATCGACGAGAACACCGACGCTGGCGCCGCTCATCTCCACGAACCCGTAACCCTTCGAACGGCCTCTCCGGTCGTTGACCAGGGTCACCGACCCGACATTCCCGTACGCACTGAACAGGCTCTGCAGCTCGTGTTCCTGAGCGGACCAGGGAAGGTTGCCTACGTAGAGGGACACCGTGTCCCCGAGTTCCCGGGCATTCGTCATCGGACGGTCAACCGGCTTGGTGGCGACGTGTGACTCCGTCAGCTCCTCGACGGATGGGCGTCCGATGACCGTCTCCATCCCGAGCTCGCGCTGGATCCTGGAGACCTCGCGCTCCTGGCCCCGGAGGACCATCGTCACGACGGTACCCCCGGCCCCTGCTCGCGCGGTGCGGCCCGAACGATGCTTGTAGTCCTTGGCGTCGCCGGCAACGTCGAAGTGGACGACGGTCGCCACGTCGTCGACGTGGATCCCCCGGGCGGCGACGTCCGTTGCGATCAGCGCGCTCGCCCTGCCCTTCGAGAACTCCCGCAGGGCGCGCTCGCGCTGGCTCTGCGATCGGCCGCCATGCATCGTGACCGCGGCGAGACCCTCGTTCCCGAGCTGCTTGGCCAGGCGGTCGGCGCCGTGGCGCGTCCTCGTGAAGACGATCGTCTTTCCGGAGGCCCGAACGACGTCGGCGACATGGGCGACACGATCGGCGTGATCGACCCGCCAGAAGTGGTGGACGGCGTCGGCGGACGAATCTTCGAAGCCGGGAACCTCGACCCGTACGGGGTCCACCTGGAAGTCCCGGGACAGGACGGCAATCTCACCGTCGAGCGTCGCCGAGAAGAGGAGGGTCTGCCGATCCGACGAGGTCTGGCGGAGAATGCGCCGGACGGCGGGTAGGAATCCCATGTCGGCCATGCGGTCGGCCTCGTCGACCACGACGAGGTCGACTGCCCGCAGGTCCAGCACCCGCTGGTCGATCAGGTCCTCGAGACGGCCGGGGGTCGCCACCAGGACGTCCGCTCCCTTTCGGAGGGCCATCTTCTGCGGGCCGTATCCGACTCCGCCGTACACGACGGTGATCGTCTTTCCAACTGCCTTGGCGAGCGGTCGGAGCGAGGTCTCGATCTGGGCCGCAAGCTCTCGGGTGGGGGCCAGGATCAGGGCGCGGGGGCGGGAGCCCTTGGCCCTTCCCACCAACTGGAGGACGGGAAGGCCGAATGCCAGGGTCTTGCCGGAACCGGTCGGTGCCTTGCCCTGGATGTCGCTGCCCTCCAGGGCGGGAGGGATCGCCTCGGTCTGAATGGGGAACGGTTCGGTGACGCCGCCTCGAGCGAGGGCGTCGGTCAGTGAAGTGGTGAGCCCGAAATGGGCGAACGAGTTGGACATGATTCTCCTGTCTCCCCAGCGGGAGTGGTTGGTTGTGCGGTCTCGCCCGAACGCGCGTCTGTCACGCGTCGGTTCGGGTTCGGCCGAATGAGGTGGTCCAACCGGGAGAGGAACATGCCGTGATCATCGGGGAGCGGTGAAACCGCTGACCTCCACCCGATGCGGCAACGCAAAGACTACCAGCGCGCCGTCCTTACCCCGGGGATCCTCAGATCGGCTCGGGGGCCGCGACGTGCGCCGAGTCGCGAAGCGGCAACTCTGGCATGAAGATCGCCAGCGCCAGGGCGACGATCCCGAACGGGATGGCGACCTTGAAGGAGGCGGTGATCGAGTTGGACAGTGCCTCGATCAGCGGCACCCGGATCGCCTCGGGCAGTGCGTGGATGGCCTCGGGGCTCCCTGTCAGCTCACCGATCGAGAGCCCACCAGTGTCCGGGATTCTCTTGGCGATCTCCACTGCGAGCCTGCTGCCGAGAACCGCTCCGAAGAGTGCGGTGCCGAAGGAGCCACCCAAAGAGCGGAAAAATGCCTGCAGCGAGGTGGCGACTCCCAGATCCTCCATGGGCACGGAGTTCTGCACTGCGATGACCAGAACCTGCATGACGAGACCCATCCCCACGCCGAGGGTCAGCATGTAGGCCGACGCCGTGACGAGGCCGGTCTGCGGCGTCATCGTCGACAGCAGGTAGAGGCCCACGGTCGCCGTCACCAGACCGGCCAGGGGATAGCGCTTGTATCGCCCGTGGTGGCTGATCCGCCGGCCGGAGATGATCGACGAGGACAGCACGCCTGCCATCAGGGGGACGAGCAGGAGGCCCGAGTGGGTCGGGCTTACGCCGATCACCGCCTGCAGGAACAAGGGGAGGAAAACGATGCTGCCGAACATGGCCAGGCCAATGATGAAGCCGGTGGCGGAGGTGATGGTGAAGGTGCGGTCCCGGAACAGGCGGAGCGGGAGTATCGGCTCGGCCGCCCGTCGCTCCTGAAGTACGAACAGGGTGAGGAGGATCACCGCCGCTGCACCCAACCCGATGATCTGCGGGGAGCCCCACTCGTACTCGGAGCCACCCCAGACGGTCACCAGCAGGAGAGCGGTCACGCCGGACACGAGAAGGGCTGCGCCGGCGTAGTCGATCTTGTGCTCTCTACGCCGCACCGGGAGACGGAGGAAACGGGCGGTGGCCACCATCGCGGCGAGACCCACCGGGATGTTGACGAAGAAGATCCACCGCCAGTCGAGGTTGTCGACGATGAACCCGCCGAGCAGCGGCCCTCCCACCGAGGAGACGGCGAACACCGAGCCCATGTAACCCTGATACCGGCCGCGCTCCCGGGGCGAGAGGACGTCTCCGATGATGGTGAGCGCCATCACGATGAGGCCTCCGGCGCCCATGCCCTGGATGGCGCGGAAGGCGATCAACTGGCCCATGTTCACGGCGAAGCCACAGAGCATCGACCCGACGAGGAAGATGGCGATGGCGGTCTGGAACATCACCTTCCGGCCGTAGAGGTCGGAGAGCTTGCCGTACAGGGGAGAGCTCGCGGTCGAGGTGAGCAGGTACGCCGTCACCACCCAGGACAGATGGGAGATCCCGCCGAGTTCGCCGACGATCGTCGGCAGGGCCGTGGCCACGATGGTCTGATCGAGAGACGCCAGGAACATGCCCAGCATCAGGGCCACGAAGACCAGGAGGACGTCGCGGCGCGAGAGCCCGGTTGCAGTGGTCGCGGTCATGTTCAGCGCCAGCCGAGATCCGGAGCCACGTACTTCAGGATCGACTCGATGACGTGGGCGTTGTACTCCACGCCGAGCTGGTTCGGGACGGTGAGCAGCAGCGTGTCCGCCGCCGCGATCGCCTCGTCCTCACGGAGCTTCTCGATCAGGGCGTCGGGTTCGTCGGAGTAGCTCCGGCCGAAGATCGCCCGGGTGTTGGCATCGATCATCCCGACCGTGTCCTGATCGTTGCGCTCGTGCCCGAAGTAGGCGCGATCGAGGTCGCTGACGATCGGGAAGATGCTCCGGCTGACCGAGACTCGGGGCTCCCTGGTGTGTCCAGCCTCCTTCCAGGCCTCACGGAACTCGTCGATCTGTTCCCTCTGCTGGACGTGGAACGGCTTGCCCGTTTCGTCGTCCTTGAGTGTCGAGCTCTGCAGGTTCAGCCCCAGTTGGGCAGCCCAGCGGGCGGTTGCGTTCGAGCCAGAGCCCCACCAGATGCGCTCCTTGAGCCCCTCCGAGTGGGGCTCGAGACGGAGCAGACCCGGTGGGTTGGGGAACATCGGGCGGGGGTTGGGCTCGGCGAATCCCTCACCTTCGAGGATCTGCAGGAAGACCTGGGCATGACGACGGGCCATGTCGGCGTCCGTCTCGCCCTCGGCGGGGGAGTAGCCGAAATAGCGCCACCCGTCGATGACCTGTTCGGGAGAGCCTCTCGAGATCCCCAACTGGAGCCGGCCGCCGGCGATGATGTCGGCCGCCCCGGCGTCCTCGGCCATGTAGAACGGGTTCTCGTAGCGCATGTCGATGACGGCTGTGCCGATCTCGATCCGGCTGGTGCGGGCGCCGATGGCGGCGAGGAGAGGGAAGGGCGAAGCCAGCTGCCTGGCGAAGTGATGCACCCGGAAGTAGGCGCCGTCGGCGCCGAGCTCCTCGGCCGCC
>JAGFIR010000059.1 GCA_024103415.1 Acidimicrobiales bacterium | reverse complement strand
CCGGGCAGCGATTCTGGGCGGTCCCCACGGGTGCGTGGCGCTTCATCTGGCCTCCCACCGGGAAGCCGGTGATCGCCGTGCGCGAGTCCCAGATCATCGCCGAAGAGGAACTGGGCCACGTCGGTGACGAGGGGACCTACCTCTGACCCGCGGAAATTTCCGCCCCATTTGCCGGGGGTTCCCGGCAACATCCCCTAGATGACCCAAGAGCACGCGTCCCGTCGGCGCCGCCGTCTCACCGCCACCGTCACCGACCTGACGGTCACGGTTCAACGCGCCTTCCTCATCGGTGTCGTGCTCCCCGGCGGCAAGGACGAAGAGGAAGAGCGGTCGCTCGAGGAGCTGGCGCTCCTCACCGACACCGCCGGCGCCGAGGTTGTGGACATGGAGCTCGTAAGGCGCTCCGAGATCGACCCGGCAACCTACATCGGCAAGGGCAAGGCCAAGGAGCTGGCCCAGGTGGCGCAGGCCATGGACATCGACGTGGTCATCTTCGACCATCAGCTGACCCCCGCCCAACAGCGAAACCTGCAGAACCTGTTCGGATGCGACGTGGTCGACCGGGAGGGGCTGATCCTCGACATCTTCGCCCAGCACGCCAGGTCCAAGATCGGCGCACTCCAGGTGGAGCTGGCCCTGCTGCGGTATCACCTGCCGAGGCTGCGCGGCAAGGGCAAGAGCATGTCCCAGCAGGCGTCGGGCGCCGGGATCACCAACCGGGGCCCGGGTGAGACCAAGCTCGAGCTCGACCGCAGACGCATCCTCACCCGGATCTCGAAGCTGGAACGCGAGCTGAAGGAGTCGACCAGCCACCAGGAGACCCAGCGGAAGAAGCGACGGTCCAGCCTCACCCCGCAGGTGTCGATCGTCGGCTACACGAATGCCGGCAAGTCCACGCTCCTCAATGCCCTCACCGACGCCGACGTCCTCGTCGAGGACCGCTTGTTCGCCACACTCGACCCGACCGTCCGACGGTTCGAGAAGCCGGGCCAGCGGCCTTTCCTGCTCGCCGACACCGTCGGGTTCGTGCGCCGGCTCCCACACGGTCTCGTCGAATCCTTTCGATCGACCCTGCAGGAGGCGGCCGACGCCGACCTGCTCATCCATCTCGTCGACGCCACCGACCCCGACCTCCCGGGCCAGATCGCCGCGGTCCGCGAGGTCCTGTCCGAGATCGGGGCGGATGCCGTGCCCGAGCTGTTGGTGCTCAACAAGTCCGACGCCCTCACCAATGGCCAGCGCCAACGGATCTCCAACCTCTACCCCGACGCCCTGCTCGTCTCCGCGATCACCGGTGAGGGTCTCGAAGCGTTGGTCGATGCGATCAACACCGCCCTGGCGACCGGGCTCGTGACCCTCAGCCTGGCCATCCCCTACGAGCGGGGAGACCTCGTGGCGGCCGCCCACCAAATGGGCGAGGTCGTCGATGAGAAGCACGACGAGAACGGGACCATCCTCGACGTGAGGGTCCCGGCCGCGGTCGCTGCGAGATTCGAGGGCTACAGCCGATGAGCCCGCTGGTCGACCGGCTCCGGTCGTCCCTCAGAGACGCGATGCTCGCCCGGGACCGCGACACGGCGGCTGTCCTGCGCACGGTCCTGGCTGCCATCGACAACGCCGGTGCGGTCGACACGCCCACCGGTGGCCTGGCGGTGGAGGAGGCGCCGATCGGCGCCGGGTCTTCCGACGTGGCACGACGGGAGGTGGCCGGGAAGGAGATCGAGGCGATCGTCCGCTCCGAGATCGGAGACCTCGAGGCGGCAGCAGCACGCTACCGGGAGCTGGGCAGGGCCGAGGAGGCCGAGACGCTGCTCACCGGCGCGGCCACGCTCCGCTCCCTGCTCGGCTGAGTCACCCGATCAAGGTCGCGGCGCCGACGAGACCGGCATCGTCGACACGGCCGGCGCGCACCACGCCCAACTCGGGATCGAGCAGATGCGCCCACTCGTCCCAGTCGGCAGTCACGCCCCCGCCCACCACGATCAATCGCGGTGAGAACAGACGCTTGACGTGACCGAGGAACCGGTTGGCGCGATCGACCCACTCCTCCCAGGTGAGACCCTCCTCGGTCTTGGCGCGGGCGGAGAAGTGGCTCTCGCACGGGTAGTGGCCCTCGAACTCCAGCCACCCCAACTCGACGTTGGGGACCAGACGGCCGTCGGAAAGGACGCCGCTGCCGATCCCGGTGCCGAACGTGACGACGAGCACCACGCCTCCGACACCACGAGCGGGGCCGTACCGGGCCTCGCACAGCGCGGCGCAGTCGGCGTCGTTGGCCACCCGAACCTCGCGTCCGGTCGCGTCCTGCAGCAGACCCACCACGTTCTGACCCACCCAGGCGCGGTCGATGTTGCTCGCGGTCCAAACGAAGCCGTCCTCGATCACCGCGGGGAACCCGACGCCCACCGGCCCGGGATGATCGAGTGAAGCCACCACCTCGGCGGCCGTCGCCACCATGGTCTCGGGGACCGGTGGCTGGGGCGTCGGGACGTAGACCCTCTCGCCGACCAGGACACCCCCGTCCAGGTCGACCACGCCGCCCTTGATGCCGGTGCCGCCGATGTCGAGCCCTATCACAGTCGTCATCGACGGCCCAGGGTAAGCAAGGCGATAGCCTCCCGATGGTGAGCAAGGCAGACATCGCCGTCGTCGGCCTCGGCGTCATGGGGGCCAACCTCGCCCTCAACCTGGCCGAGAAAGGGCATCGGGTCGCGGTCTACAACCGCTCCCGCGAGGTCACCGACCGGTTCCTCGCCGGTGACGAGGCCAGAGAGCACGGAGTCCGGGGAGCGACGAGCTACGAGGAGTTGGCGGGCATGCTCTCCTCCCCCAGGGTGGTGCTCCTGATGGTGACCGCGGGCCCGGCGGTGGACGCGGTGATCGAGGACCTGCTCCCCCATCTCGAGACGGGTGACATCCTCATCGACGGGGGGAACTCCCTCTACACGGACACCAACCGGCGCACCCGCGCCCTCGCCGATCGCGGGATCAGGTTCATGGGTGTCGGCGTGTCCGGCGGCGAGGAGGGCGCCCGGCACGGCCCCTCGCTGATGCTCGGCGGCGATGCGGACGCCTGGTCCGTCGTCGACACCATGCTCAAGTCGATCGCGGCGAGAGCCCCCGACGGCGTCCCGTGCTGTGACTGGGTTGGCCCCGAGGGCGCAGGGCATTTCGTGAAGATGGTCCACAACGGGATCGAATACGGCGACATGCAGGTGATCGCCGAGGCGTACGACCTGATGCGCCGCGGCATGGGGATGGCGCCGGCCCGGATCGCCGAGGTGTTCGCCTCTTGGAACGAAGGCCGCCTCCGCTCGTACCTCGTCGAGATCACTGCCGAGATCCTGGCCGCCACCGAGAACGGGACGCCGATGGTGGACCTGATCCTCGACGCCGCCGGGCAGAAGGGGACCGGGAAGTGGACGGTGATCGCCTCGATGGAACTGGCCGAGCCCACCGCGCTCGTGGCCGAGGCGGTTTATGCACGGATCGTCTCGTCCGATCCCGACCGCCGCAAGACCGCTTCGAGGCTCTTCCCCGGCTCCGGTGACCTCGCCGGGGTGACGGTGGACGACATCGAGGCCGCCCTCTACGCCTCCAAGATCGTCAGCTACTCCCAGGGCTTCCGGCTGATGAGAGCGGCGTCGACGGAGTACGGCTGGGACATCGACCCTGGTGCGGTGGCGGCTCTATGGCGTGCGGGATGCATCATCCGGGCGGCGTTCCTCGAGGACATCACCGCCGCATACCGGGACGACCCCGGTCTCGAGGACCTGGTGTTCGCGCCCTTCTTCTCCGATGCGCTCCGCTCGGCGGAGGAGCCGTGGCGGAGAGTCGTCGCAGGCGCGGTCGGCTCCGGCATACCGGCGCCCGCCTACTCGTCGGCCCTCGCCTATTACGACGGGATGCGCTCGAAGCGTCTCCCCGCCAGTCTCGTCCAGGCCCAGCGTGACTACTTCGGGGCCCACACGTTCGAGAGGGTCGACCGCCCGCGCGGCGAGTGGTTCCACCACGACTGGTATTAGGCGGTGATCGGCGACCGGGTGCGGGCTAGGCCGGCGGGAGGTCCGGCACCGGGATCGCTGAAGTCGGGTCGATGATCCCGTCGGATGCGTCTGCGGCCTCGACCTGCTCCCGCCTGATCCCGAGGAAGAACAGGATCGGGTCGAGATATGGAACCCGGATGGTCGTGTCGGCCCGTTCCCGGACCACGGGCTTGGCGTTGAACGCGATGCCGAGACCGGCCACCCGGAGCATGTCGAGGTCGTTGGCGCCATCACCTATCGCCACCACCTGATCGAGGGGGATCCCCTCCTCGGCGGCGATCTGCTCCACGAACCGGGCCTTGGCAGCGGCGTCGACGATGTCGCCGACCAGGTTCCCCGTGAGGACTCCGCCCTCGATCTCCAGTGTGTTGGAGAGGTAGTAGTCGATGTCGAGCCGGTCGGCGAGGAAGCGGGCGATCCTGGTGAATCCGGCGGAGACGATCGCGGTCTTGATCCCCAGGCGCTTCAGTGTCCGCACCAGGGTGCGCGCTCCCGGGGTCAGGGTGATGGTGTCGGCCACCCTCTGCAACGCTGCCTCTTCGAGACCGGCGAGCAGCTTCACCCGACTGCGCAACGCCGCCTCGAAGTCGATCTCCCCGGCGAGGGCGGCCGAGGTCATCGCAGACACTTCCTCCCAGACACCGGCCTCCCGGGCGAGCAGGTCGATCACCTCTTCCTGGATCAGGGTCGAGTCCACGTCCATGACGACCAGGCGCTTGGCCCGCCGGGTCAGACCTTCCGGCTGGATGGCGACGTCCATCGGGGTGTCGGCCGCCACCTCGACGAGATCCCGGGTGATGGCGTCACGGTCACCACCGGAGATCGTGAGCTCGTAGCTGACGACCGGGTACCGGGAGAGCCGGATGATCCGTTCGATGTTGCCGCCGCCCCTGCTGATCGCCGCCGAGACGTCCCGGAACTCCTCGGGGCCGACCCTGGGGGCGATGATCGTCACCACCGACAGCTCCTTCAGGGGCGTTGGTGTCGGCTCGACCACCTCGAAGTCGACCTCCAGGCCGTTCTCCCAGGCGAAGAAGAGGAGATCGCGCACCGTCGCCTTCTCGCCCGGCACACCGATGAGCACGTTGAGCATCAGCCGGCCCCGGATCACGATCTGACCGATGTCGTAGACCTCGCAGTTCTGAATGGCGAGCAGCTCCATCATCCCGGCGGAGATCCCGGGCTTGTCGGGGCCGTGGAGGGTGACGAGGACGGTCTTAAGGTCATCTCGCATATCAGGACCCCAATGTATGCGCTTGCGCCGGTCATCGGGCCTTCCTTGTGTTTCGACCACCGGTAGCATCCCACGATCATCTCTCAGGAGCGGAAATCCCTTGTCCCAGAGCTCATTTCGCCTGCCACGTCACATCCTCCCCGAGCACTACGACATCCGTCTCGACCTCGACTTCGAGAACTTCACCTTCACGGGGAAGGTCGGGATCGACCTCGAGGTGAAGGAGACGGCGCAGGAGATCGTCCTCAACGCCGCCGAGATCGAGATCAAGGAGACGTTCCTCAGCTCCGTTGACCGCCGGGTGCCCATCTCCGGCGTCGCCTACGACGAGGAGTTGGAGCGGGCCACTCTGAGCCTCGACGAGCCTCTGATCCCCGGCTCCTATCGGCTCGAGATCGATTACACGGGGACCATCAACAACGACCTCCGGGGGCTCTACCGGTCGGTCTACCGGGACGATCAGGGCAACGAGCACCCCATCGCCACGTCCCAGTGCCAGGCCACCGACGCCCGCCGCGTCCTGCCCTGCTGGGACGAGCCCGATTT
This sequence comes from Acidimicrobiales bacterium, assembly GCA_024103415.1. Lineage (GTDB taxonomy): Bacteria > Actinomycetota > Acidimicrobiia > Spongiisociales > ZC4RG35 > ZC4RG35. The sequence continues at coordinate 4,017 of JAGFIR010000059.1, read as the reverse complement.
CAAGGCGACGTTCCAGACCACGATGACGGTCCCCGCCGGTCTCGAGGCGTACTCGAACGCCCGCGAGCTGGAGCGTGTCGAGCAGGACGGCCGGGTGGAGTTCCGGTTCGCCCGGACGATGAAGATGTCCACCTACCTGCTGGCCTTCATCGCCGGCCCGTTCGAGGCGACCGAGCCGGTGGTCTCGCGTGGCACGCCGATCCGCGTCATCGTGCCCCGGGGCAAGCTCCACCTCACCGACGTCGCCCTGGAGAACGCGGTGTTCTGCTTCGAGTACCTGTCGGACTACTACGGGATCCCCTATCCCGGCGACAAGCTGGACAACATCGCCATCCCCGACTTCGCCGCCGGTGCCATGGAGAACGTCGGCCTGATCACCTACCGGGACGCCTATCTGGTGATCGACAAGGAGAAGGCCTCCCAGGCCGAGCTGCAGAACAGCCTCGATGTGATCGGCCACGAGATCGCCCATCAGTGGTTCGGCAACCTGGTCACGATGGCCTGGTGGGAGGGCGCCTGGCTCAACGAGGCTTTCGCCTCGTTCATGGAGATGAAGGCCACCGACGCCATGCGGCCGGAGTGGAAGCGCTGGCTCGCGTTCGCCAACCTCGAGGTGCCCTGGGCGATGGCCACCGACCAACTGCTCAGCACCCGTCCCATCGAGTTCGAGGTCAACGCCCCCGAGGAGGTCGAGCAGATGTTCGACTCGATCACCTACGGGAAGGGCTCGGCGGTCCTCCACATGATCGACGAGTTCATCGGCGTGGAGAACTTCCGCATGGGCGTCGGCAACTACCTGCGCAAGCACGCGTACGCCAACACCGTCACCCGGGACCTCTGGGAGGGTCTCGACTCCGCGTCTGACTGGCCGGTGTCGGAGATCATGGAGACATGGGTCTATCAGAGGGGTTTCCCCCAGATCGAGGTGCGACTCGTCGACGGTGGCGTGCAGCTCAGCCAGCGTCGGTACCTGGTGACACCGGACGAGACCGACGCCACGCTCTGGAAGGTCCCCATCCAGCTGCGCTACTCCATCGATGGCGAGGTTCACACGAAGAAGCTGGTCCTCGACGAGGACGAGACCATCGTCGCCCTCGACGGAGAGCTCGACTGGATCGTCGGCAACGGCGGCGGGCACGGGTTCTACCGGACCGGCTACTGCGACACGAGCTTCAACAAGCTGATCTCCAACCTGGAGAGCCTCGACGACATCGAGCGCTACACGCTCGTCTCGGACACGATCGCCTTCATAAGGTCGGGTCAGGCCGACAGCGCCCACTTCCTCGACCTCGTCTCCGGGTTCGGGGACGAGAAGGAGCACGCCATCTGGTCGGCGATCATCGGCGGGCTCGGCCTGCTCGAGCACCACGCCCTCGACGAGGCGGTCCGACCGGCGTTCGAGGACTTCGTGCGCGGACTGCTGGGGCCGGCCGCTTCCCGTCTCGGCTGGGAGCCGACGGCCGGTGAGAGCGATCTGGAACGGAAGCTCCGCGGCGAACTGATCGCGGCAATGGGCGTGCTGGGCCACGACACCGACACGATCGAGCGGTGCCGTGCCATCGTCGAGGACGTCCTGGCCGGCGGATCGGTGGACCCCGAAGTGGCGACCGCGGCGCTGACGGTGGTCGCCCGCTATGCGGACGCCGACACCTATGAGACGCTGTGGAGCGCATACCGGTCGGCCCCGAACCCGCTCGACCAGGTGCGCTATCTGCGCTCGGTCGCCGGTGTGCCGGTCGAGGAGCTGGCCGTGTCCACCTTGGACAAGGTGGTCGACGGTGACATCAGGACCCAGGACGGGTTCTGGGTCTTCGCCCGTCTGCTCACCGGCAAGGCCGGCCCGGCGGTGTGGCGGAGCGCCGCGTCCCGGTGGGACCGGGTGCTCGAGGTCATGCCCGGGATGACCCGTCTCCGGGTGGTGGAAGGGATCTCCGCCCTGTCCCAGCCAGACGTCGCCGTCGAGGTGCGGGCGTTCCTGTCGGAGCACCCTCTTCCCGAAGCGGCCCGCTCGGTGCAGCAGAACCTGGAGAAGCTGGACGCCAACGTCCGACTCCGCCAGCGCGAGACGCCGGTGGTCAGGGAGTATTTCTCCTGAATTCCGCGCCTGCGCCAGCAGGCGCAATATCCCCCATGCAGTGGGGGAAGGGAACCGCTTGCGGGTAGGGGCCAGATGGCGCCCTTCGCAGTACTTGGTATTTGGTACTGAGTATTTGGAAGGAAAAGGGAAAGCCCCCGGCGTAGCCGGGGGCTTTCGAATGTCCCGGTACCTGATACCGCGTACCGGGTACCTCAGACGGGCCTTCGGCCCGGCTGCCTACTGCAGCTCGACGGTGGCGCCGGCGCCCTCGAGAACCTCCTTGGCCTTCTGGGCGGTCTCCGGGTCGGCACCCTCGAGAACCTTGGCAGGAGCACCGTCCACCAGGTCCTTGGCCTCCTTGAGGCCGAGGTTGGTGAGCGAGCGAACTTCCTTGATCACCTGGATCTTCTGAGCGCCCGCATCGGTGATGACGACGTCGAAGGAGTCCTTTTCCTCGGCGGCGGCAGCACCGTCGCCGCCGGCACCACCGGCGGCCGGAGCGGCGGCAACGGCGACCGGAGCGGCCGCGGTCACCTCGAACTTCTCCTCGAAGGCATCGAGGAACTCCTTGAGCTCGAGGACGGTCATCTCCTCGAATACGGAGAGCAGCTCCTCCGTGGTCATCTTGGTCTTGGCCATTTCATTCCTCCTCGGCCGCTGCGGCCGTGGTCTCGGCGGGCTCTTCGTCGGTGGCGGGCGTCTCCTCGGTCACCTCGGCCTCGGCCGGCGCCTCTTCGGCGCTCTCGGCCGGAGCCGGTGCCTCTTCGGCGCTCTCGGCCGGAGCCGGTGCCTCGTCGGCAGCCTCGACCGGGGAGGCTGCCTCCTCGGCAGACCCACCCTCGACGAACTGGCCCGACTCCTTCTTGTCCAGCAGTTGGCCGAACATCGAGGCGGCGTTGCGCGTGAACGACGCGAACATGCCGGCCGCTGCGTACAGCGGGGCCTTGGCGGCGCCGGCGAACTTGGCGAGCAGGACCTCGCGCGGCTCGATCTCGGCAAGCCGGGAGACCTCCTCGGGTGTGAGGATCTGTCCCGACAGATAGCCGCCCTTGAGCACGAGCGTCTCGGCGGTCTTGGAGAAATCCTTCAGGGCCTTCGCCGTGGCGACCGGATCCTTCAGGGCAAAGGCGAGAGCCGTCGGCCCGACCAACTGGTCGTCCAGACCCTCGATCCCCGCGTCATCGGCCGCGCGCCGGGCCAGGGTCATCTTGACGACCTTGTACTCGGCACCACTGGCGCGAAGGGCGCGGCGAAGCTCCTGCACCTCCTTGACCGAGAGACCGCGGTACTCCGTCAGGAACACCGCCTGTGCGCTCTCCAGCCTCTCTCTGATGTCTTTGACTGCTTGGACCTTTTCGGGTCTTGGCATTCGCTTCTCCTACAACGATCAAACCCCTCGACCAAAGACGAGGGGCTTCGGAGAAGCCAACCTGCGCTGGTGGGATCTCTCCCATTAGGTCCGTGACGCCAGCGGTCTTCGGTCGGAGGTATTGGAGTTGCAGCCGGAATGGTACCGGTTGTCGGGCGGTACGGCGAAATGGATGGGACCCCCTACCCCCGGCCTTCGGCCGGCTTGCCACCCCCTACCCCCGGTCTTCGGCCGGCTGGACCCCCTACCCCCGGCCGTCGGCCGGCTGGACCCCCTACCCCCGGCCGTCGGCCGGCGGTACCTTCCCCCCTCGCTTCGCTCCGGGGGACTCATCCTCGCTCTCGCTTCGCTCCGGGGGACTCATCCTCGCCCTCGCTTCGCTCCGGGGGCCTTATCCTGGCCCCCCCTTCGCTCCGGGGGCCTCACCACGGGGGCTTCCAGGTTTTCCCTGGCCACCGGTCGGGGGTCCGCCGGCACTGGCCCCGTTACCAATTGGGGCTCCCGTGAGCCGGCGGGAACCACCTCACCGCTCCCACCCCGGACCCAGAGAAAGAGGGCCACGAGGCCGACA
>JAGFIR010000228.1 GCA_024103415.1 Acidimicrobiales bacterium | reverse complement strand
CATCTGCATACCCACACCGAGTTCTCGATGTTGGATGGTGCGGCGAAGATCACGGATGTGATGCAGGCTGCGGCAGCAGACGGCCAGCCTGCGGTGGGCATCAGCGATCACGGCGTGCTGTACGGGGTGGTCGATTTCTATCGGGCTGCGCAGGCAACCGGGGTCAAGCCGATCCTCGGGATCGAGGCCTACACCACACCCGGTAGCCGATTCGACAGACCGCCGCGCAGCCAGAACGTCCGGCACCACATGCTGCTGTTCGCCGAGTCGGATGTCGGCTATCGCAACCTGATGCGGCTGTCGTCCCGCGCCTACCTGGAGGGGTACTACTACAAGCCCCGCATGGACAAGGAGCTCCTCGCCGAGCACGCCCAGGGAATCATCGCGACCTCGGGCTGTCTGGGAGGCGAGGTACCTCAGTTGCTCGCCCCCGACGGCTGGAAGGAGGAGGGCAACCAGGGTGCGGTGCGGCACTTCGACGCCGCGCTGGCGGCCGCCGCCACCTATCAGGACATCTTCGGCAAGGACAACTACTTCATCGAGATCCAGGACCACGGCATCGAGTCCCAGCAGCGGATCCTGCCCGACCTGGTCGAGATCGCCCGTCGTATCGGGGCGCCACTCCTCGCCACCAACGACCTGCACTACACCTACGCCAGTGAATTCGAAGCTCACGACGTGCTCCTCTGCATCCAGACCGGAGCCACGATCGATGAGCCCAACCGATTCAAGCTCGACGGCGACCAGTTCTTCCTGAAGTCCGCCGCCCAGATGCGCGCCCTCTTCCCCGAGGACCAGTATCCGGGTGCGTGCGACAACACGCTGCTCATCGCCGAGCGAGCCGAGGTGCATCTGGCTTTCGACCAGATCCACCTGCCGGCCTTCGAGGTCCCGTCCGGCGAGACAGAGGTCACCTACCTCGAGAAGCTGGTGTGGGAGGGCGCACGCGAGCGGTACGGCGATTCGGTCGGCCCCGAGATCGAAGAACGGATCCGCCACGAGTTGAAGGTCATCGAGGAGATGGGCTTCCCGGCGTACTTCCTGATCGTGTGGGACCTGATCCGGCACGCTCGCGAGCACGGCATCCGCACTGGTCCGGGTCGTGGGTCGGCCGCCGGGTCGATCGTTGCCTACTGCCTTCGCATCACCGATCTCGATCCGATCCGCTACGGGATGATCTTCGAGCGGTTCCTGAATCCGGGCCGCAAGGAGATGCCCGACATCGACATGGACTTCGACGAGCGGTACCGCGGCGAGATGATCCGCTACGCCGCGGAGAAGTACGGCCAGGACCGCGTCGCCCAGATCATCACGTTCTCCACCATCAAGGGGAAGCAGGCCATCCGGGACGCCACCAGGGTGCTCGGTCATCCGTACTCACTGGGTGACCGCATCGCCAAGGCGATGCCCCCGATGATCCTGGGCAAGGACCCAACACTCGACCAGGTCCTGACCCAGCCGCCCGCCGACGCCGGGTCGGAGCTGAAGGACTGGTACGCCAACGGTCAGGGCCTCCGGGAGATGTACGAGACGGACCCGGCGGTGAAGGAGGTCATCGAGGCTGCTCGGGGGATCGAGGGGCTGCGCCGGCAGGACTCGATCCACGCCGCGGCAGTGGTCATCGCCCCGGAGCCGCTCACCAACATCGTCCCGATCCAGCGCAAGGGTGAGAACGCCGAGATCGTCACCCAGTTCGAGATGCACGCGGTCGAGGAGCTGGGGCTGCTCAAGATGGACTTCCTCGGGCTGCGGAACCTCTCGATCATCGAGCGTTGCCTGGAGCTGATCGAGGACACGCACGGCGAGCGCCTCGACATCGACAACGTCCCGCTGGACGACGAGAAGACTTTCGAACTGCTCCAGGCGGGGAACACCATCGGTGTGTTCCAGCTCGAAGGCACGGCCATGCGCGCCCTGATCCGGTCGCTGAAACCCGACCGGTTCGACGACGTCGTCGCCCTGGTCGCCCTGTATCGGCCCGGGCCGATGGGCGCCAACATGCACAACCTCTACGCCGACCGAAAGAACGGGCGGGTGCCTGTCGAGGTGTTCCACCCTGCGCTCGGCGACAAGCTCGCCGACACCTACCAGATCATGGTGTACCAGGAGCAGGTGCTGCTGGTCGCCCAGGAGATGGCCGGGTACTCGTTCGCCGACGCGGAGAACCTGCGCAAGGCGATGGGCAAGAAGGTCAAGTCGGTCATGGAGGCCGAGGAAGAGAAGTTCGTCCAGGGCTGTGTCTCCCAGGGACACAGCGAGGAGACCGGCCGGGAGATCTTCAAGCTCATCGAGCACTTCGCCGGCTACGGCTTCAACAAGTCCCACTCCGCCGGCTACGGCCTCGTGGCCTACCAGACCGCCTATCTGAAGGCGCACTACCCGGCCGAGTACATGGCGGCGCTGCTCACCGCCACCAAGCGCGACAAGGACCGCACGGCCGTCTATCTCGCCGAGTGCCGTCAGATGGGGATCGAGGTCATGGTTCCCGACGTCAACGAGTCGGACAGCGACTTCACCGTGCACGAAGGCCGGATCCGCTTCGGGCTGTCGGCGGTGCGGAACGTCGGCGAGGGCGTCGTGGAGAAGATCCTGGAGGCTCGAGCGGACGGTCCGTTCACCTCGTTCTCCGACTTCCTCGACCGGGTGGACGTGACGGTCCTCAACAAGAGGACCATCGAGTCGCTGATCAAGGCGGGTGCCTTCGACGGGATGGGTCTACCCCGAAGGGGTCTCGTGCTAGTTCACGAGCAGGCTCTCGACGCGGTCGTCGAGCGCCGGCGGAACGAGGAGATGGGCCAGTACTCGCTGTTCTCGGGGGATGCCGCGGAAGCTTCGGAGACGGAGATCGACATCCCCGACCTCGAGTTTCCCCAGAAGTCGAAGCTGGCCTTCGAGAAGGAGATGCTGGGCCTCTACGTGTCCGACCACCCGCTGCTTGGCGTGGGCACGGCCCTCGCCGCGGCGACGACCCACCGCATCCCTGAACTGATCGACCAGCAGGATCGGTCCTCGGTCGCGATCGGCGGGATCATCGGCGCCATCACCCGGCGGTGGACCCGCAACGGCGACCCCATGATCTTCTTCCAGCTCGAGGACCTCGAAGGTTCGGTGGAGTGCATCGTCTTCCCCAAGACCGTCCACGACTACGGGGCGCTGGTGGTGGAGGATGCGGTCGTGGTGGTCAACGGCTACGTGGACAACCGCTCGGAGGACGTGAAGGTCGTGGTCCGGGACATCCAGGAGCTGCAGATCCGCGACGACTCCGTGGTCCGGCTGGGTGTGCCTGCGTCACGACTGACACCGGAGACCGTGGGATCGCTGAAGAGCATCCTCTCCAACCACCCGGGCACATCCCCGGTGTACCTCCATCTCACCGACGACGGCAACACCAAGGTGCTGAAGCTCTCCGACGAGCACAAGGTGGAGCCACGCACGGCGCTGTTCGCGGAGCTCAAGGAGCTCCTCGGCCCCAGAGCAATCCTCTAACCGGCCTTTGGATTTCTCCCCCAGCTGGCTGGGGACGGGGCCTTC
>JAGFIR010000204.1 GCA_024103415.1 Acidimicrobiales bacterium | reverse complement strand
CGGCGACGTACTCGATCACTTCGGGGATCTTCTCGATCGCCTTGCGGACCGCCTCGTTGACTTCCTCCACCGTGGTCTCGCGCTCCACGTCGGCGACCATGTCCACGGTGGACCCGTCGGGGACAGGGACATTGAGGGCAGTGACCAAGATCTTGCCTTCCAACTCGGGCAGGACCTGGGTGATGATCTCGCCTGAGTTGGTCTCCGACGGGATGATGTTCTCGCCGGCAGCCCGGCTGGTGCGGTACGAGTCGGTGGGCACGTCGGCAAGGCGGCCGGACTTGGACAGTGCCTTGACCGCGGTGATGAAGACCCGATTGATCCCGAAGGCGTCGTTGATCGCCTTGAGGATCGGGGTGGCCGCATTCGCCGTGTTCGAGGCCATGGCGACGATCGGTGGGTCGTCGTCGAGAACCTCGTCGTTCACCCCGCGAATCAAGAGGGGGATCTCACCGGGCACCTCGGGGCTCGAGGTGAGCACCACCCGCTTGGCCCCGTTGTCCAGGTGTCCCTGCAGGGTCTCCCGGCTCCGGTAGCGGCTCGTCGTCTCGAAGACGATGTCGACTTCGTCTTCTGCCCAATTGGCGTCGGCCGGCGTCTGCGCCGAGCCAAAACGGACCTTGCGCCCGTCGTAGTCGAGGAATCCGTCGGCGTACGAGACCTGGCCGGGGAACCGCCCGTACAGGGAGTCGTACTTGAGGAGGTAGGTGAGGGCTTCGGGGTCGGCGGTGTCGTGGATGGCGACGACCTCGATGTCGTCACGCCCGTGGAGGAGACGGAATGCGTTCCGCCCGATCCTGCCGAAGCCCATCAGTCCAATTCGGGTTGCAGTCATCGAGCTCCTTTCAAACACCGAACTTAGCGACCGATCCGCCGTAGCTGCCGGGACGAAAGTCCTTCCCGTCGCGCCCGACGCCCTATACGTTCGACCGTGAGGGGAGATGCTGGCGGTTCATCTCGCAATCGCAGCCGTATGTCTCTCGCCACCGGTCGCCGGCTCGGTCGTCGCCGGGTACGCACCGGTGGGGGAGTACGCGGGCCATTGGGGTGTCGACTTCGGCGTACCCGTGGGCACCGTCGTCGGGGCCCCGGCATCGGGCGTGGTGACCTTCGCCGGCTCCGTCGCCGGAATGAGGACCGTGACCATCGAGCCGGCCCCCGGCCTCAAGGTGTCCGTCTCGTATCTGTCCGAAGTGCTCGTTACCACCGGCGAGCATGTGACCAGGGGTCAGGCGGTCGGCCACGCCGGCTCTCCGCACGGGCGACCGGGTGTCCACATGTCGGTGAGGGTCGGCGGCAGGTACGTCGATCCGACCAGGCACATCGGCTGTGCGAGTACCGACATCACAAGGGCGCTGCGGCTGGTGGAACCCCCGATGCCCTATCCTCGCCGACGTGCGCACCGGGATCCTCGGCGGGACATTCGACCCGATCCACATCGCCCACCTCCACGCAGCCGAGTGCGCACTGCATCAGGCGGACCTGGACCGGGTCCTGCTCATGCCGGCGGGAGACCCGTGGCAGAAGCTCGGCAAGCGGGTGTCGGCCGGTCACCATCGTCTCGCCATGACCCGGCTCGCCGTCGAAGGCGTGGCCGGCCTGGAGGTCGACGACCGTGAGGTGCGGCGAGACGGTCTCACCTACACGATCGAGACCCTCGAGACCTTCCCCGCCGACGAAGAGATCTTCATCATCCTCGGATCGGACGCTGCCGCGGGCCTGCCCACATGGCACCGTGGTGACGAGGTCATCGAGCGGGTGAGCGTCGTCGTGGCTCCCCGTCCGGGCACGGACATCCGGCACGTCGCCTCGGTGGTGCCGGATGCCACGATCCTCGAGATGCCCCTCCTGGAGATCTCCGGGACCGCAATCAGGCACGCCGCCGCAACGGGACGCCCCTACCGGTACCTGGTGACCGAGCCCGTGCACCGCTACATCTCCGACAATCACCTCTACACGGAAGGCACAAGAAGCGATATCGTGGGGACCCAACCGGATACGGAGGAACCGTCGTAGAGCACAGTGTCGAAATGGCCCGGATGGCGGCAGACGCCATCTTCTCCAAGAAGGGGGCCGACATCCTGCTGCTCGATGTGTCCGGTCAGTTCTTCCTGGCTGACGTTTTCGTCATAGCCACCGGGACCTCCCGCCCACACGTCCAGGCGCTGGCCGAGCACGTCGAGGAGAAGCTCGCCGGGGAATTCGAGGTCAAGCCCCTCCGTGTCGAGGGGGCCGGCGAGGCGGAATGGGTTCTCATCGACTACGGAGACGTCATCGTCCACATCTTCCAGCCGGCCGCACGCGAGTTCTATTCGCTGGAACGGCTCTGGGGCGACTCCACGCGCATCCGATGGGAAGAGCCGGCCCAAACCGAGAGCTGACGCTCAGCGCTCGGTCGAGCGCAGCCAGGGAGGGGGCGGGGCGTCGATTCGCGGCAGATGCGAGGGTACGGGCCCGAACCGGTCCTCGTTGCCCGTCTGCCAGTCACGCCAGGCCTCGGTGATCTCGTTTTCGGAACGGGCCACGAAGTTCCACCACATCTTCACCGTCTCTCCGAGGGGCTCTCCGCCGAGAACCATGACGCGGGCTGGATGACTCCGTGCCGTCAGTCGGATCTCCGTCCTGCCCAACGGCACCAGGGCCAGTGACCCCGGCTCGGTGATGTGGTCGTCCACCGCCACGGGACGGTCGATCGGCACGATCGCGTGCTCGAAGGACGGATTGGTGGGGAGGACGATCGGCCCCCCGAGGGTGAGATCGAGGCCGATCGCGGGATGATCGACACTTGCCGGCGACGCCACACCCAGATGGTCTCCGACGAACACCGTGGCCTCACCTTCACCGATCTCGGTCCGGGGGAGCGCCTCTAGATGCTGGAATAGCGAGCCGCCGTGACGGGTCGCGTCCGATTGGGCCAGCCACATCTGAACACCCATGATGGGCGTGTCGTCGAGGGTGGGGCCTATGTCGACACCTTCTTCGGCATGGGCGATGCCACGGCCGGCGGTCATCAGGTTGAGCTGGCCGGGCCGGATCAGTTGCTCGGTTCCCAGGGAGTCGGAGTGCAGGACGGTCCCCGTGAACAGCCAGGTGACCGTGGAGAGGCCGATGTGGGGGTGGGGCCCGATCTCGAGAGGCGGCGGCCGATCCACGTCGCCTGCCTCCATCAGATCCACGAAACACCACGGGCCGACGGTGCGGCGATTCTTCGTGGGGAGGACCCGGAGGATGCCCAGGTCGCCGATCCTGGTCTGGCGGCCCTCTCGCACCTCGATGGCGGAGATCCCGAGGTTCTGAGTCGTCGCGCCTCGTTCGTCGACCGGTCCACTCACGCGGTCGAGCCTATACGAGGGTCAGACGACCGTGGTGGGCACCCGGTAGGTGCGGACCTCCTTGACCCGGGCAGTCTTCGACGCGCCCGTGAAGAAGACCATGTGGGAGAAGGCGTACGCCGTGCCGTCGGGAAACACCACCGAACCGTCGACACCGCATTCCCAGCCGTGTGTGATCACGGTATTGATCTTCAGTTGCCGGGGCGCGGGCTCGTTGGAGAGCCAGTGGGCCACTTCGTCGGTGCCTTCCAGGGTGGTCTCACCGATCACCGACCACCGGATTCGGTCGCTCAGATAGGGGAGCAGTTCTCCCGGATCCCTCCGGTAGAGGGCGACGGTCATGTCACGCACCACTTCCTTGCGTGGTGCGTTCCCGCAGCGTTCGGGGATGTCGACGATGGCGAGGTTTCCGCCTGGCGTCTGCGTCAAAGTTTCATCTCCTCTCTTCGCAGTATTCATTCCAGGCGTCGGTTCGATGCAACGCCCGGGATTTTCTCAGGCGCCGAGACGATGCGGGGTTTCGACCCGCGTTGGCAAGTCGATGATCAGGCACTCGTCGGTTTCGATGGGGCGGTTCGACGCCGCCTCGTGGTGCTCGTCGAGCATCGCCAGTTCCCGGTAGTGGGCGAGCGATCTCCGTAACCGCTCTTCGTGGATGTTTCGCATCTCTTCGTATCCGAGCATCGTGTGGAACATGACGCTTTCCCTTCTCGGCTGCCCTTGCTTCTGACACGTAAGCTATTTGGCAATGCGGACGATTTCTGTCCGCTATGTCCATGAAGGTTTCTCCCATGCACAGCGCCGAGCGACTACTCCGACTCCTGGGTCTCTTGCAGGGTCGGGTCGATTGGACTGCAGATGACCTCGCCCGCCGACTCGAGGTGACGCCCCGCACCATCAGACGGGACATCGCCCGTTTGCGGGAGCTGGGCTACCCGGTGGAGGCCATGGCCGGCCCGGGTGGCGGGTACCGGCTGGGCGCCGGCGGGAAGCTTCCCCCGCTGCTGCTCGACGATGAAGAGGCGTTGGCCGTTGCGCTGGGGCTCAGGGTGAGCATGGCGACGGTGGGCGGGCTCGAAGAGGCGTCGCTGTCGGCGATGGGGAAGCTGGAACAGGTCCTCCCGCCACGCATTCGTCAGAGGGTCGAGGACTTCTCGGAGGCGACGGTGACCGTGCCCGGCTACCCGGTCCGTGTCGATCCCGTGGTGGTGGCGGTGGTGACCCGAGCCTCGAGGGAGCGCCAACGCATCCGGTTCTCCTACCGGGACGCTCGGGGCGCCGAGTCCGAGCGCCACGCCGAACCGCTGCGCATGGTTCACACAGGTCGCCGCTGGTACCTGGTCGCCTACGACATGGACCGGGAGGACTGGCGATCTTTCCGGGTGGACCGGATGAAGGATGCGAGGCCAACCGGGATGCGTTCGATGCGCCGCCCGGCACCCGATCCTGTCGAGATGATCAACCAGGGAGTGGCCGTCGACGTATACAGCCGGTCTGCCGAGGTGATCCTGCATGTGCCCATCGACATCGCCCAGCGGATGATCCCGATCACGATCGGCAGGCTCGAGGAGGAGGGGAGCGATCGGTCGCGGCTGCTGATCGGCGCCGACGAGATGGGCTGGTTGGCGAGCTTCCTGGTCAGCCTGGGTGTCCCCTTCGACGTGGTCTCGCCGGACGATCTCAAGGCTGAGTTGGTGGCCCTCGGCAAGGAACTGATCGAGCGCCACGGCTGAGGTTTCCCTTCCGCGGACGGCGCTCTAAAATG
>JAGFIR010000202.1 GCA_024103415.1 Acidimicrobiales bacterium | reverse complement strand
TGAGCAAGAAGGAGGAGTACTCCGGGCTCACCGAGTCCGAGGCGCGGGAACGGATGCAGGCCAAGCTCACTCCGAGGTTCGGGGAGGAGAAGGCCAAGGAGATCACCGATCAAGTCGTGCCGGTCCTCGCCGACCGGGGGATTCTCCGTTCCGAAAGCTCGGACCAGCCCACGACATCCGAGCAGCCGTCGGACATCCACGCCGAAGGCGAGGATTAGCTGGTCGTCGACCCCTCGTCAGCCCCGGGTGGGGCGCCGATTCGCGCGCGCCCGCAAATGCCCGGCATTCCGATCTCAGCGTTTCTTACGCTTCTCCGACCCAGCGAGATCATGAACATCCACGAATTCGACGCGAACAACGCAACTGAAGAAGTCCTGCTCGGCCTGAACCGCATCGTCGCCAGTGTCGAAGCCGAAGCCCTGCCCGATGACGAGCCCGTGCCGTTCCAGTACCGGGTGGCGCGATGGCAGGCGCCGTCGCCCGAACACCAGCTCTTCCAGCGGTTCTACGCAGAGGAAGGCGGCGACATCGTTGGCTACCTGAGCACCCTCCGTCTCCCGATCGACGATCCCGCCATGCTGATCGCCTCGATAATGGTGGCCTCGGAGCACCGCGGTCGTGGGATTGGCCGGAACCTTCTCGGGTTCATGCTCGACTGGTCCGAGCCTCTCGGCATCGAGCGGCTCACCGTGGATGTGGCGGCGGGTCTCGCGTCCGAGGCGGTCCTCGAGCGATTGGGGATGCGGCATGTCATGACCGTCCGTCGCAGTCGTCTCGAGCTTGGCTCCGCCGATTGGGAGCTCATGGATCGGTGGATCGAGCGAGCCAGGGACCGCGCCACCGATTACGAGCTGGTCAGGTTCGAGTCCCGGGTTTCGGACGAGTACCTCGAGCGCTGGGCCCGGATCAAGAACGTCATGAACACGGCGCCCCGGGAGGACGCCGAGTGGGAAGACTTCGATATGACGCCGGAGAAGTGGCGGGCCGAAGAGAACAACACCGATCTTCGGGGCGACGACTACCTCGCCATCGGTGCGCTCCACGTCCCCAGCGGGGAGTTCGCGGGCCTGACCGACGTCTTCCTCCCGAGACTCTTTCCTTCTCAGGTGTGGCAGGAGGACACCGGTGTCGACCCCGCGCACCGGAACAAGGGCCTCGGTCGTTGGCTCAAGGCCGAGATGCTGAAGTGGATCGCTTCCAGCCGACCCGAGGCGAAGCGGATCGACACGTTCAACGCCGGGTCGAACGAGCCGATGCTCGCCATCAACGTGGAGATGGGCTTCGAGCCGATCCTGGTCGAGAACGTGTGGCAGGCCACCGTCGAGGAGGTTCGCGCCAACCTCTCGCCGGGTAGCGTCGCGGTGTGATCCGAGATCTCACCACGGGCCGACCCCTGGACGACCTGGATGCGGCGGTGCGCGCCGAGGAGCGCATGCCCCACGGCCGGCCCTGGGTGATGCTCAACATGGTCACCTCCATCGATGGAGCGACGGCGGTGGACGGCGGGTCGACGCCGTTGAGCGATGACGACGACCGTGAGCTGTTCCACGCCCTGCGTCGTGTCGCCGACATGATCGTGGTCGGGTCGGGGACCGTCGAGGCCGAGGACTATCGCCCCGACGCCCGGTTGGTGATCGTCAGTGGCCGGCTCAGCATCGACCCGTCGATGAGGGTCTTTTCCGACCCGGACCAGCGACCGACCGTCGTCGGCTCGAGTCAGGCGGACCCGGCGAAGGTGGCGGCTCTGCGGGAGGTGGCGAACGTCGAGCTGTTGGAAGACCTGTCGGGGTCGCACGTCGTCGGGTTGCTCCCTGCCGGGTCGATCGTGCTCTGCGAGGGAGGGCCGACGCTCAACGCGTCGCTCTTTCAATCAGACGTCGTCGACGAGATCGATTGGGCCGTCGCCCCACAGGTGGTGGGGGGAAAGTCGAACCGCATGACCTCCGGTGATGCGCTGGTCAACCCGGCGCGCTTTCGTCTCGCCCGTTCGTGGATGGGGGAGGAGACCCTCTTCCTGCGGTACGTCCGGGCCTAGAGCAGGTCTTCGAGGTCGATCTCGCAGGAGGGGTGGCGGAGCTTGGCCAGGCCCCGGGCTTCGATCTGACGGACCCGCTCCCGGGTGGCGTCGATCACTTTGCCGACGTCCGAGAGAGTCCAGGGCTCGTCACCATCCAGCCCGAACCGCAGCCAGATCACCTGTCGCTCCTCCGGGTCGAGATGGTTCAAGGCCTGAATGAGCCGGTCCCGGCGCCAGGCCGCGGCGGCCATCGACTCCGGATCGACCGCGCCCTCGTCGTGGACGAAGTCCTGGAGCGAGGCGTCCCCGTCCTCGCCGACCGGCCGGTCCAGCGAGACCGTCTCGGCGGGCGCTTCCAATGCGGCGAGCACGCGTTCGGTGTCGAGCCCCGACGCCTCGGAGATCTCCTCCAGTGTCGGCGCCCGGTGGAGTTGGTCGTGGAGGCTCTGTCTCGTGTCGTGGACGGTCCGGACGACGTCGACCATGTGCA
>JAGFIR010000037.1 GCA_024103415.1 Acidimicrobiales bacterium | reverse complement strand
GCCAGCATCAGGTTGGCCGTCTCCGCGGTGACGTGGAGACAGGCGGCGACGACATGCCCTTCCAGCGGACGCTCCTCGAGGAAGCGCTCGCGGATGGTCGCCAGGACGGGCATCCTGCGCCCTGCCCACTCGATCCGGCGGGCCCCCACCGGGGCGAGTGACGGGTCTGCGATGTCGTAGTTCATTCGGGCTTCTCCTCAGCCAAGAGCTTCTTCAGTTTCTCGATCGTCTCCACGGGAACCGGGTCGACACCGGCGGCGTCGGCCATCATCCACGAGACGAGGTCCCCCACCACCGTCAGCGAGATGAGTCTCGCCAGTACGGAAACCCCTTCCGAGGCGACTTCGCCTGCCCAGGGCACCGCGTAGGACGTGAGCGAGGAAGTGTGGTCGAGCCGGGACCGTATGCGGGGATGATCGTCGCGGTCGGTGAGGGCGACAACTGCGAACTTCTCCCGGGTCATCTCCGGAAGGGTCTCCCAACCGACGATCTCGTTGTGATCGAGCTCCGGGAGCGTCGACCACCAGGCCGGCATCTTGGCGTTCTCGTTGATCTGGGTCTTCCAACGCTGCGCCACCACCGACGACACCGGGCCGCCCCCGTAGACGATGGTCACCCGGTCGGCCAGACGCTCGGCGATCCGCATCGCCTCCTCCCAGCGCGCACTTCCTTCAGCCAGTGCCTCGTCCGCGATCCGCGCCGCCTCGGCGATGCTGAAGACCTGCTCGTCGACCGCCCTGGCCCCCTCGAGCATTCTGAGCGTGGCGCCGATCATGTAGCCGGCTGCGGCACGGGGCTGATAGCCCGATGGCACCTCGATCATCGGCCATCCCCGCAGACGTGCCGTCTCCCCCAATTTGCCGCCCGTGGTGACCACGGCCACCGGCAGACCCATCTCGAAGGCCGACTCGGCGGCGTCGAGGGTTTCCTCGGTGTTGCCCGAATAGGACGCCGCAACCACCAGGGGGCGCTGGCGCACCACCCAGGGCGGAAGCGGGCCGTAACCCTTCAACACGCTGAAGCGGGTTCCGGTCGGTGTGGCGACGGCCGCCGCGTAGTCCCCCGCAATGCCCGACCCGCCCATACCGGCGAAGAGCACGTCGGAGTGGGTACCGATCGCCGGCGGGTCGATCTCGGCGGACCACCTCAACTGGTCGCCGAGAGAGCGGATCTGGGACAGCATGTCAGTCATCTTCACCTCGTTCGTTCTCTTCCAGCAGCATCACCGGGATGCCGTCCCGCACCGGATACGACCTGCCGCACCGCGTGCAGATGAGACGGGATCCGGGAACGTCCTCGTCGAGCGACCCGTGATCGGCCGGGCAGACGAGGATCTCTGAGAGGACGGGATCTATCAGGCTCATGCTTCCTCCAGGATGGCCCGGACGCGCTCCACTATGTCGGCCACCCGGTCGGCGTCGGGACCTTCGACGTTCAGTCGCAGCAACGGTTCCGTATTGGAAGGGCGCAGGTTGAACCACGCGTCCCCGTAGTCGACGGTCAACCCGTCGAGACGATCGATCGATGCCGAGCTCGCCTCCGACTCCTCCACGAGCCGCATGGCGGCGTCGGTGTCCGTCACCTCGAAGTTGATCTCGCCGGAGGCGGCGTAGCGCTCCACCTCGCCGCGAAGGGAAGAAAGGGGCTGGTCCGCAGAAGAGAGGATGGCCATCAGATGGAGCATGGCGAGCATCCCCGAATCGGCCCGGTAGTTGTCCCGGAAGTAGTAGTGAGCGCTGTGCTCGCCACCGAAGATGGCGTTGGTCTCGGCCATCACCGTCTTGATGTAGCTGTGACCGACACGGGTGCGGATCGGGATCCCGCCGCATTCGGTGACTATCTCGGGGACCGCCTTGGATGTGATCAGATTGTGCACGACCTTCTCGCCCGGCCTCCCCTCGAGAAGCCGTCTGGCGAGAAGGGATGTCACGGTGCTCCCCGACAGTGGGCGCGCCCGGTCGTCGAGGAAGAAGGCGCGATCGGCATCACCATCGAACGCGACGCCTAGGTCGTACTCGCCCTGACGCATGAGAGCTTCGAGATCGGCGAGGTTCTCCGGGACCAGGGGGTCTGCCGGATGATTGGGGAATGTGCCGTCCGGCTCGAGGTACAGACCGGTGAGATCGGCCGGAATGCGATCGAAGACACGCTCCAGCGCGACACCGGCCATGCCGTTTCCCCCGTCCACCGCCACGCGCAGCGGGCCGATCTCGGACGGGTCCACGATCGAGAACAGATGCTCCACGTAGCCGGCGACCGCATCGACCCGCTCCACGCTTCCGGGGGCATCGGCAACGTTGCGTCTCCCCTCTTCCACCATCGCACGGATCTCGGCCAGCCCCGTGTCGGCCCCGATCGGGGCAGCTCCGGCGCGGCACAGCTTGATCCCGTTGTACATCGGAGGGTTGTGCGATGCCGTGATCATCGCTCCGGGCACGTCGTGGGCACCCGAGTAGTAATACACGGCGTCGGTCGGGACCTCCCCGAGGTCGATCACGTCGGCGCCTGCCGTCGTGATGCCCCGAGCCAAACCCTCGAACAACCCTGGCGAACTCGTTCGGACGTCGCGCCCCACCGCAACCCGGTCCGAGTCGAGCAACTCGACCAGCGCGGAGCCGACCAGCTCGCACAATGCTGCGTCGAGATCACCGGTGTCGGTGCGGCCGCGGATGTCGTAGGCCTTGAACACGCGATCGGGTCTCATGAGGCCAGCGAGTGTATGCCCACCGGGACTCCCTAACATCGCAGAACCTTTGACTCGCTCCGTCTCCATCGTCGTTCCCGTCTTCAACGAAGCCGATTTCATCCCCAGGGCACTGCCCAGCCTGGTCGACCAGGTCGTGGCCGTGGCCCCGGATGCCGAGATCCTGATCGTGGAGAACGGTTCCACCGACGGGACGGCCGACACGGCTCGTCGCGTATCGACGAATCCGCCGGTCCGGGTCATCTCCCTGCCCGATCCCGACTACGGAGCCGCCATGCGACAAGGCTTCCTCGAGTCCGATGGTGATTGGGTGGTGAACTTCGACATCGACTACTTCTCGGGGCGCTTCCTCGAGACCGTCCTGTCACAACCGGACGACGTCGACCTCGTGATCGCCTCCAAGCGGGATCCGCAGTCGAAAGACCGCCGCTCGCTGCTGCGCCGGATCGCCACCCTGGTATTCAACCTGCTCCTGCGGACCGTGCTCGGGTCGAGGGTTAGCGACACCCACGGCATGAAGGGGTTCCGACGTGCCCTTGTCGATGACGTGGCGCCACAGGTGCTCAGCACCAAAGACCTGTTCGACACGGAACTGGTCGTGCGGGCGGAGCGGGCTGGCTACCGGATCGTCGAGGTGCCGGTGGAGGTGGTCGAGATGCGGACCGCGAGATCGTCCCTGATCAAGAGGGTGCCCCGGACGATCAAGGGACTGTTCCGGATCCGCAGAGCCCTGCGGTCCGGTTAGCCACCCCCTACCCCCT
>JAGFIR010000034.1 GCA_024103415.1 Acidimicrobiales bacterium | reverse complement strand
GCTCCGGGGGCCGGCGGTACGCTTGCTCATGGCCCTCGACATCCACGAGATCTACCAGGACCTCCACCGCAACCCCGAGCTCTCCTTCCAGGAGGAGCGGACATCTGACTTCATCGCCAGGACCCTCGGGGACCTGGGATACGTCGTCCACACGGGTATCGGCCGGACCGGTGTGGTGGGCTTCCTCGAGAACGGAGAGGGGCCGACGGTCCTCCTCAGGGCCGACATGGACGGTCTGCCCCTCGACGAGCAGACCGGGCTGCCCTATGCGAGCACGGCGCGTGGCATCGACCCCGAGGGACGCGACGTCCCCGTCATGCACGCGTGCGGTCACGACGTGCACGTCACCTGTCTGCTCGGAGCCGCCGAGGAGCTCATGGAGACCCGTTCCGAGTGGGCCGGTTCACTCATCCTGGTCTTCCAGCCCGCCGAGGAGCTCGGCGAGGGTGCGAGGGCCATGGTCGACGATGGCCTGTACGAGAAGGTGCCCGCACCCGATGTGGTTCTGGGCCAGCACGTGGCTCCGTTGCCGGCCGGCATGATCGGGCTCCGTCCCGGCGACGCCATGGCGGCCTCGGACTCGCTGAACATCAAGCTGTTCGGCGAGGGCGGCCACGGTTCCCGCCCCGAGGCTGCCGTCGACCCGGTGCTGCTGGCGGCGGCCGTCGTGATGCGTCTCCAGGGGGTCGTCTCCAGGGAGGTGGCGTCCACCGACGCCGCCGTGGTCACCGTCGGGCAGATCCACTCCGGCACCAAGAACAACATCATCCCGGAGTTTGCAACGCTCGGCCTGAGCATCCGGACTTACGACCCGGTGGTTCGGGAGCGCGTGCTGGCCGCCATCGAGCGAATCGCCAGGGCTGAAGCCCAGGCCTCGGGCTCGCCCCGTGAGCCCGAGTTCATCTACGACACGTCGTTGCCGCTCACCCACAACGATCCCGACGCGTCGGCCCGTACCGCAACCGCCCTGCGAGCCGTGGTGGGGGAGATGGGTGTCATGGACCCCGGCCCGATCGCAGGGAGTGAGGACGTCAGTCATCTGGCCACCGCGGCTGGATGCCCTCTCGTCTTCTGGTTCCTCGGCGGTGCCGAGCCGTCGCTCATCGAACGGATCAGGGAGACCGGGAAGCTCCCGGACGATATCCCGTCCAACCACTCTCCGTTCTATGCCCCGGTGATGGACCCCACCCTCCACCTCGGCGTGGACGCGATGGTCGCCGCGGCGAGAGAGTGGCTCGGCTGAGCGGCTAGAGCCGGACCATGCCCCCGTCGGTGATGACCAGGATGCCAGGCGGCTGCTCGATTGCCTCCACCGTGTGACGTGCCGCGGTTTCCACACTGACACGGGGTTCGTTGGGTGCGATCTCCGGGTGGAAGGTCCCGGGCCCGTAGAACTGTCCGTATCGGAGCACCGTGCCCGGGAAGTCGGTGACCATCCGTTCGAGGGCCGCGACGCCATCGGCACCGGCGCCCGGAGGCAGTTCCCAGGCAAGGCTCTGGGCGAGGAAGCGCGATGCCCCGGCGGCGCGAGCTGCTGCGATCAAATTCGAGGTGCCCTCGATGCGGATCCGTGAGTTGGCGACGGCGTAATCCGGGAGTCGCTCCGCATCGTCAGGGAGATCGGTGAGCTCGTGAAGGATCACCTCGGGAGCGAACGAGACGACGGCGTCGGTGAGAGCACCCGTGTCGTACACATCGACCACGACGGGCTCGGCTCCCTGCTCCGCTATCGATGTCACCTTCGCCGGCGAGCGGGTGGTGCCTGCCACCTCATGGCCGGCTTCGATCAGCATCGGCACCAGGTGTCTGCCGATGACGCCGCTCGCCCCTGCCAGGAACACTCTCACCTGGAATCCTCCTCTCGTCTCCTTCGCCTCTCGTGTACCCAGCTCGGCACCGGTGTGTGCCAGCCAAACCTCACAGCCAGGAGCCGGAAGACGGCCGTCCCGGCCGCGCACGCCAACAGGACCTCGAGGCTGACCAGCCCGTTGAGGGTGGCCAGAGAAGCGACGAACGCACCGGCCACCGCCGGCACCACGTAGAGGTCGCTGTCGCCCTGGAACACCTCCGGCACACCTGCCGCCAGGATGTCCCTGATCACCCCGCCACCCACGGCTGCGACCGCACCAACGAAGGTGGCGCTGACCAGGCCGAGGCCGCCGAGTGCCACCGCCTTGGCGGCGCCGGTGGCGGCGAACATCCCGAGCCCCACGGCGTCGAAGAACATGACCAGTCGGAATCGGCGCTCCGAGAGATGGGGGAGGGCGAGCACGACGAGGACCGCCACCACCGGGATCAGCAGGTAGAACTTGTCCGTGACGAGCTGAGGGGGCAGGTCGCCCACCAGGATGTCTCGCACCAGGCCCCCGAACAGGGATGCCGCGACGGCGAGAGCCGCCACCCCCACCAGATCGAGTTGCTTTCTCAGTGCGAGCCACCCGCCGGACAGGGCGAAGGCGAAGATGCCGATCAGGTCGAGCGCTCTTGCGAATGTGGGGATGTCCACTGCCGGCGTCGGACGATAGCGAAGGTGCACCGGCCCCAATGTGTGACCTTTGGCTCTGGCCATGGCCACACCGATTCCCGATCCTGGATGAGGAAAGGAGTGCTATGAGATTCCAGTGGACCGGCGTGGGCGTGGTCTTCGGGGCAGCCCTGGGCTTCCTGTTGGGTCAGCTCGTGTTCGAGGGAGCCTGGTGGGCGCTCGTCATCGGCGCCGCAGTCGGCGTCGTGGTCGGCGCGGTTGCTGACGGGCGAACGACCCGCCAGGGCTGATCAACGATCGTCACGGCCCGCGGGCGGTTGGGGAGCGACGCTCTGGTCAAGTGGCGACCATGTAGGTGGTCACCGCACCGAGTCCCTTGAGATTCACCCTCCCCCTCGACTCGTACCGGACGTCGTGATCCGTGAGTGTCCGAGTGGCTTCGCTGACATGGATTCGCCCCGGGTCGCTCGTCTCCTGGAAGCGAGCGGCGGTATTGACCGTGTCGCCCCAAACGTCGTAGGCGAAGCGCCGGGTCCCGATAACGCCTCCGGCCACCGGTCCGGAGTGGACTCCGATCCGGAGACGCAGATCGGGGAATGCACCTTCGGGCTCGTCGCCGTGACCATCGCCCTGGCTAGGCCGATGACCCTGGTCGCGTGATCTTCGAGCGGGTCGGGGAGGCCACCGACGGCGAGATAGCAGTCACCGATCGTCTTGATCTTCTCCAGCCCGTGTTCGGCCACGAGGTCGTCGAAGCGGGAGTACAGGCCGCTGAGTAGTGCGATCACCTCGGCCGCCGTGAGCGACGTGGCCAGTGGCGTGAAGTCGACGATGTCGGCGAAGAGCACCGACGCATCCGAGAAGGTGTCCGCGATGGGGCTTTCCCCGCTCTTGAGGCGTCGGGAGACGGACTCAGGGAGGATGTTCAGCAGCAACCGCTCCGATTCCGCCCGCGCCATTGCCAGTGCCACGGCCTGCTCCTCGATCACGTGCCTCTGGTGCCACTCCTGGCGGCGGTTCCGCTCGATCATCCGCAAGCCGACGATGCTCCCCAGGCCCGCGGCGATGTAGACGAAGAGATCCACGATGAGGCTGCCCTCGCCGTCGTAGAGGACAACGGCCGCCGCCACGCCCAGGCCGATGATGACGGTCCGCACCGTGGCGTGGATGAACCGGGTCCGGCTCACGAATCCGAACACGAAGACCAGCAGGATCGCTCCCACTGCGTAGCCCTCGATGATGCCTGCGGCGTCGGAGATGAGGAGGATGACGAGCCCATTGGCGGAGGTGAGGGCTGTGGCCAGGGCGTGCTGGCGATCCATCGTCGGGGCCCACTTCGACAGGAAGAGGCACAAGGCCCCTGCTAGGGCCATCAGCCCGCACACGGTGCGGGCGAGCCCCGGATCGATGTCGGTCCCGATCGGGAGGATGAGCGCCGCGACGGCCCAGAGCACCAATGTGGCGCCGGTGATGATGCGGTAACCGCTCAGCCCCTTGGCGCCCTCGTCGTACTGGTAGGCCCGCTCGAGGTCGTCGTCGACGAAGCGAAGCGTCAAGGGACGGAGTGCTCCGCGGTCGGCGAGTCCGGTCACGCCGGAATGCTACGGGCCGGATTGCGCGCGGGTCGGCCCAGGCGTCAGCCTTCGTGGACGAGGCCGACGACTTCAGACATGGATTCGACCGCCTCGAGAGTCTTGGGCCAGATGTCGCAGCGCACTTCCTCGAACCCCAGTGCTCGTAGCCCGAACAGGAACTCTGCAATTTGCTCCGCAGAGCCAGTCACGGGCTGGGGAACCTCCGCACCTTCGGCTCGATCGGAGTAGGGCGGGGGGACGACGGTGTAGAGGTCGAACGTGCGGGCGAGGCTGCCGGGGTCCCGTCCCAGTTCGCGACATTCCTGATCGAGGCGGGCGATTATCGGCGTCAGACGAGCTTCGAGCTCGCCCAGGGTCTCGCCCCAGCCCCACCAGTTCCATTGATCGCCGTACCTGGCCGCCAGGCCGAGCATCCGCGGCCCTCCGGCGGCAATGTTGATCGGGGGGCCTTGGGGCCGGGGTCCCCGCAAGACCATCTCGGCGTTCTTGGCTGTGTAGAACTCCCCGGAGAAGTCCACCACGCCCTGTTTGAGCAGGGTGTGGATGATTTCGATCGCTTCGGCGAATCGGGAGAACCTCTTGTCCGTGGGGAACCCGAATGCTTCGTAGTCGGTTTCGGGCGTGTTGCCGGCTCCGATGCCGAGGACGAACCGGCCACCTGAGATCTCGTCGATCGACTCGGCGATCTTGGCGACGAGGGCAGGGGAGCGGTAGGGGGAGTTGATCACCGATGGCGAGATAGTCATGCGTGACGTCGACGCCGCCAGCGCGGCCGCGAAGGTGGTCGCCTCCCACAGGCCGTCTGTGTACCCCTCGCGTCGGTAGAGCAGCGCATCCTCGAACACGAAGATGTCGAAGCCGAGGTCTTCGGCGCTGCGAGCCCGGGCGAGAACCGATGCCCAGTCGGGGGCTGGGTCGGGCGCGTTGGGCCGGCCGTGTAGGTCGTTGATCAGCCCTATCCGCATCCGGGGAAGCTAGCAAAGGCCCCGATTCCGGCCGGCCGGCCTCTGGCGGTCGCCGGTCAGGCCAGATCGAGTCTCGCCTCGGTCTCACTCTCGACGATGTTGCCGGTGGCCACGAACCCGAGGGACTCGTAGAACGGGCGGGGCGACCCCGCGCCCTCTACCCAACTCGTCAGGATCCCGGGAACGCCCCGTTGCCGGCATTCGTCGATCAGCAGCTCCATGATTCGCTTTCCCAAACCCCGGCGCTGCTGGAGCCGGTCGACCAACAGCCGCCACAAGTACGCGTCAGGCTGTTTCTCGTTCTCCACCGCGACCATGACGAAACCCGCCAGCACTCCGTCCGCTTCCACGGCCCGCATCCACGGGATTACCGGCAGCCCGTCCTCCTCACCCGGGAACAGGGCGTCGGCGAAAGACCACAGCATCGGAGCGACGAACGACTCCTGAGTGTGGTGGGTTCGAAGTCTGGCGACGTCGGCGAAATTGTGTTCCGTGACTTCGACCAACTCGACTTTCTCGGGCAGATCGCGCGGGCGGTCGACCCATTCCTCCCAATCGCTCCGGGTCATCCCGTAGATCACGTCGTCAGACACTTCGCCGGCTTTCCAGTAGGAGCTCTTGGTGCGGCCCTCGTAGAGAAACCCGGTCCGCTCGAGGAGTCGAGCCGATGCGACGTTGGCGGGGTCGAGCAT
Organism: Acidimicrobiales bacterium; assembly: GCA_024103415.1. GTDB lineage: Bacteria > Actinomycetota > Acidimicrobiia > Spongiisociales > ZC4RG35 > ZC4RG35. The sequence goes on along the minus strand of JAGFIR010000034.1, from coordinate 11,418 downwards.
TCCGAAGACCCGGGTGACGTCGAGGTCGTCGAAGAGGTAGGCGACGAGCGCCGACAACGCTTCCGTGGCGTAGCCCTGTCCCCAGTGCTCCGGGTCGAAGGAGTATCCGACCTCGGCGGTTCGGCCTTCCCACGACAGGCTGACTCCGAGATCGCCCACCGGGGGCCCGTCGGGCAGGGTGACGGTGGCGTTCCACCACTCCCCGACAGTGGGTTTCCCGAGCGCGATGATCGAGTGGATCGCCTCCCGAGCGCGCTCCATCGGGAAGGGAAACTCCCAGTCCTGCCACCGGGCCACCCGGGGGTCGTTGCGCCGGGAATGGAAGGTGCCGAGATCGGCCGGCTCGAAGGCACGGATCACCAGGCGGTCGGTGTGTATGGGCGGGAACACGGCGCTGGATTGTGCCGTGCCCGCCCGCGTGTCTGCTGGGGATTTAGCGGTCTAGGAGCGCTGCTCCAGTGCCTCGGTCATGCGGCTCGTGTTCTCGCTGATCTTGAAGAGCACGGCGATCACCTCGAGGGAAACCCGGATCAGGATGACGTAGAGGAGCCAGCCGGCGAGACCCACGATCAGCGACACGAAAGCGACAGCCCCACCGGCGTCGAAGGCGGCGAAAACCCAAACCAGGACGCCGAGCCCCGAGAGCACAAGGATCACCGTGTAGATCACCTTCAAGAACCTCATCGTGATCAGGTTCGAGAACGAGGTGTCGAATAGGGCCCCGAAGAAGCTCCCGGTCTGCGTGTTCGTTGTCGGTTCGGTCATCGCCTTCTCCTCTCTTTTGGTGCGATAGCGCTTCTATCCAACCAGAAGCGAGCGTTCGGTGCCCAGGGTCGCAAATGGCGCTGAACGCCCACAAGGCAGGGTGCCCGGGCGCGGAGGAGGACCGGAGACGCCGCGATAGGCCCGTTCGTGGTGTGAGGGACCCTCCCGCGTCGGGGAACGCGCCCCATCGACACGAGACGGTCCCCTCCGCTCGCCCATCTTTGGTCGCGGCAGTCGGCACAGGTCTGTGATGCCTTCCGCAACGGCGCTCCAGACCCCCTGAAGATCTTTCCCGCGCCTCGTGACGGAGGAGGGAAGGGATGACGACGTTGGAGAACCAGATCGAACGTTGCCCTCGGAGTCCGGCAGCGGAACCAGGCGGCGATCCGATGGTTTTCGGTGGTTCGGACCGAGGGTAGGGCGGCGACCGCGTCCGGAGCTTCCGGGCGTTTGGCGCCCCAAGGGGGCAGAAAGGAGAAGGCGATGAGAAAAACCAAACGATCGCTCTCGATCCTGGTCGCAGGAATGCTCGCCGGGATCCTTGCCTTCGGCGTGGTCGGCTCTGGTGCGTGGTTCACGGACCAGGCTGTGATCGCCGACAACACGGTGGGGACCGGGATGCTCTCGGTTGATATCCGGGAGGAGTCCTCGGTGGCCCAACCGTTCCAGGTCGGTGACCTGAAGCCAGGTGGTGAGTGGCAGGGTCCGTTCCCGTTCGGGATCTACAACGACGGGAAAATGCCGCTCGTCTACTCGATCAGCTCGAACGTGACGGACGATCCGTCCGGGCTGGCCGCCTTCGTGAACGTCCGGCTGATCCCGTACCACGGTGGTCCGGTCACGCCGGGTTGTGACGACGAAGCGGCCTTCGAGGGCACGCTGCCGGAACTGGCGGCCTCGATCTCGGACTCGATCACGGGTCACGAGGCGCTCGACCCCAACATCACCCACACCTGGAAGCTCTGCTTCCAGCTGGATGATGAGGCCGACGCCGAGGCGCAGGGTGCGACTGCGACCTTCGACATCGTTGTCGATGCCAAGCAGACCGACGCTCCCTGAGCAGACAAGCAATGATCGGGGTGGGCCCCTCGCGGGCCCGCCCCGCTCGCGCGCGTCCGGGGCCGGCAAGCGGGGCTGGAAAAGGCGAGTCGTCGACTACCTGGTCGTTGCCGTCCTGGCCTTCATGCTGGTCCTCCTGGCCGTCATCCTCTACGGGGCCACCAACAACCGTTGGTACAAAGTGATCGGGGTGCAGGGGGCGTCGATGAGCCCCACAATCAACAGGGGGGATCTGATCCTGATGACCCGCCCCGAGGATCCGCAGATCGGCGACATCGGGGTGTTCCAGGTGGACGGGAAGATCGTCACCCACCGAATCGTCGACATCACGCCCGATGGCGAGTACATCACGCAGGGCGACGCCAATGCGACGCCGGACGATTGGAGTGAGGCGCAGGTCCGCCTCGTGGGTGTCTACAGGGCGCGGATCCCCTGGGTCGGGAGGTTCTGGGCCCGGCCCAACGCTCCGTAGACACAAAAGAAGCCGGCACCGGGGCGAACCCCGATGCCGGCTCCGGGTGGTCAGCCGGTCAGCGGCTCAACCGCCCGACGTGCTCGAGGTCCCGTTGTCCGGCACGGTCGTGGTGCCCATGTCGGGCAGCGTCGTGCCCGTGCCCGGGAGGGTCGTGCCCGTTCCGGGCAGGGTGGTATCGGGACCAGGATCATCATCGGTGGCACAGGCGCCCAGAACCAGCATTCCTGCCAGTGCCAGAGACGACGCCGTCCACCGCAGTTTCTTGCTGTTCATTTCTGTCGCTCCTTGTCGAAGCGCTCCATTACGGAGCCGTGGGCCCTCATTACCCCGAAGCGCTTTCTCAAACACGGGTGATCGGAGAGAGGCGCGTCAGGCCTTGAACCGACCCGGCCGAGGTTGGGCGCCGCATGCTTCGTCGTAGCCCTCGTCCCAGGGGAATCGCCCGTCGAAGTCGTCGTAGGTGACCTGAAGGACCGGTACGGAGAACTCCGGAGGTCGCTGATAGAACCGATTGGCCGCGAAGACGATGTCACCCGGGTTGGGCACCTCCTCGAGGACGACCCGTTGATCCCAGCATTCGGGCTCGAGCATCTGCCCGGGGATCAGGTTCTCACCGGAACGCACCATTCGGCCGAGTTCGTTGAGCAATTCCGCCGCGCCCTCAGGAGGCAGATCGAAGACGAGGAACTCGGGGTGGCCGAGCCCGAACATGCCCACCGTGTATGCGAACGGCGGTGAATCGGCGTCGTCATGGGCGGTGCACCCCGGCACTCCACACGTCCCCCCTCCGACGTACTGGATCATCCACCCGTGCCGGCGGATGATGGCGACGGTCCGGGCGTGGTCCTGATCGATCCAGGCCTGGGTTCGGGCGTCCATGTCGGCTCCTCTCCGAGCCGTCCCCCAAGATGAAACCTATGTGGCCAGAGAGGAGCGCGACAAGACCCTCGTGCGGTTCGGGTCAGTTCAGTCGATGCGAGTGCTCATCAGGTAGCCGCCGATCTCGTCGTTGGAGTAGAGGGCTGCTACCAGCACACCGTCGTGCAGCTCCACGGACTTCACCCGCAGGCCCTTGGGAATGGCACTCGTGTCGTATTCGGTCCAGGTCCCACCGTCGAGCGTGTACCAGATCCGGACCTCAGGATCGGGGGCATACCCGAGGGTGTCCCCGGCGATGATGATGGTCGACCCGTCGGTGGCGATGGAACTGTGATACCAGCCAACTCCCACGTTGGCGCTCGTCCAGGTGATGCCGTCGTCGCTTCGCCAAATCGCTGAACTGTCCTTGGCTGATCGATCCACTGAGTGGGTGAGGGCGAAGTGGCCGAGGCTCGTTGACTTTAGATCCTCGACATTCCCCAGGATGTTGGTTGACCCGTTCGCCGAGAGCTCTGTTACGGAAGGGCCAGCCCAGACAACCCGGTCCCACGCAGGGCCAGACTTCCCCGAGCCCTCGGAGTAGTTGGCTGGCCCTTGGCCTCCAAGGACCACGAGCCCGTCGTCCCAAATCGCGTTCGTGGCCACCGACGAGGATGTGACATCTGCCTCGGCCTCCCAGGCCAGCGTCCAGTCCAACCCGTTCTCGCTTGTCCACACTGCTGCCTTTCGAGGCAGTTGGTCACCAATCGGACTCAGGTCGATCCATCCTGGGGCGATCAGGCCGTTCGGCGTGGAGACAACGCTGACCACAAACTCACCGACCATGGCCACGGACCAGGTCTTGCCATCGTCAGCTGAAGTGAAGATCTTCGGGGTGGACGCTCTCCCCTCGGCGGCGTCCTCGGTGATTTCCGCGCCGTTGGCTACCAACAGGTCACCGTGGGACACGAGGTCGCCGACGTGGGAACCCGGGGGCAGGTGTCCGGCCACGGTCCAGTCGACACCGTTGTGGCTGAGCAGCACGTCTTCGCTGCTGACCGCATAGAACCGGCCGTCGTGAACGGTGAGGGACTCGATGAAATCGGGAAGTTCGGTTGATGCCCATGCGACCGACCGCAGGGCAGTGGTGCCGGGTGATCTCGCTGGGGCAGGAGGTTCGGCTGCTACCGGGATAGGACCAGGCTGCTCGCTCGCAGAGCGGTCCCAGAAGAGCGTGGCAGGGATGATGACGGCGACAGCTGCAAGTGCAATCACCAGACCGGACCTGAAGGTACTCCGCTGCTGAGAACCAGGGAGCGCCCGTATTGCCCCAGACTGCTCTTCTTCGCTGATTGCAGCGTCCAGGCGAGATCGCATCCAAGCGCGTTCCTCGGTGGTCGGGGTGAAGTCGTTCCTTCGCCGGGTCACGATTTACCCGTAGAGATACGAGGTTCAGGGGCGTGCCGCCGAAGGTCGGGTTCCGCATTGAGGATATGCGCTCTGGCTCGCGAGATCCTTGATGCGACTGTTCCAGGAGCAACCCCCAGAAGGCGGGAGATCTCGGTGTAGGTGAGCCCATCCAAGGCGTAGAGCAGGAATGTCTCGCGCTCAGCGGATGCAAGCAGCGATAGCGCGCCGGAGATCATCGCAGCCGCATCCGAAGCACAGATCCGGTCTACCGAATCGGTCTCGAATTCTGTATGCGTCTGAGCTAGGGAGAGAATTCGGTTCCGGCGTTTTGCTCTTAGGTAGTCGCCGATCACATTCCGAGCGATCCCCTTCAGCCATGGTGTTGCGTCGCGATAGGTGATGTCGTATCGGTGTCGGGAGCGGAACGCCCGCTCGAAGACGTCGGCTGTGATGTCGGCCGCATCCTGGCGGGGCACACGCATTGTCACGAGGCGGAAGATTCGGTCGACGTGACGATCGAAAATCAATCCGAACCGGGTGGGATCGCTCCAGGAGTCCTGAATGACCCGACTGTCGGATTCGATTTGAAACCTCATCCGATCGCCAGACTAACGGACGGTCGTCGTCATGCCATACGGCGGGAGTAGGCGTCGATTGGGGAAGCAAATCGGTGGCTTCGACAAATAGAGGGGTGACACCGAGTCGACCGGAAGGATCTGAAGTGAGATGGCTATCTCTTGGGCTGGCTCTAGCGGTGCTTATGGGAACGGTTCTCGTTCCCTCGCTGGGCGCTGCAGCCGCTACTTGCCAGTCGGGGGGTGATTACGACATCGACTGCACTTGGCCCGACTCCACGGCTTGCGACGGCGCCAACTCCACACCCAGGTCGAAGACTCTGCCAACCGGGGGAATTTTGGAGCTTCGGTATGACAGCGGCTGCCGGTCGATTTGGGGACGAACCCCGTCCTCGCTCAACGAAGAAGTGTTCGTAGTTCGTGACTCCTGTTCGGCTGGCAACACCGCAGGCCTAACGAATCAGGTGAATACGCCTCACCGTTGGTCCCGCCAGCTCAACGACAAGAACTGCACCGGGCATGCGACCGTGTTCATCGGCGGTGTCGGCTATCAGACGACGTCGTACTGACGCCGTGTTCGCCTGTTTGTGGGTAGTGGTGCTGCTGGTTGGGTGCACAGCTCGGGTGGACGACTCAACGTCTTCGCCACCGGATGCTTCATCGACCTCGATGAGCGTGGTGCCTTCGTCGACGAGACCGCCAACCGCATCCACCCTTGCCTCGACACCCGCGTGGACGGATGATGATATGGAGTGGTTGGGGAGCGAGGCGGAGAGCCTCGTCCGCGACATGGAGAGTTCGGGGCTGTGGGCAGGTCCCTATGTGGCTACTCGTGGCACGGACTGCATGAACGTCGCCTACCGCGCCCACTCGCAGGTGCCGGACCGTGTTGTCTTCGGACAGAACCGGATGTTCTTGGAGAGTCGAGAGATACAGCCGCTCGTCGACGACCCGAACGACCCCAGATTCGACGAGACAAACGACCAGACGCACCCGAACTACCTTCCGAGCGAGTGGGGAGTCCAGATCGTGTTCACATTTAGCGCGGCCGATTGGTCGGAGCGGTCAAGGGCCGAGTGGGCCGACCTGGTCGATCGGGTAACGGTGGCCGGGTTCCACGTAGAACCGACGTCGGACCCTTCCGACTGCGCGGTGCTGTTCGAGAAAGATGTCACCGCCAGGGCACGAGATCAGCTGCACGCGGCGTTCGTGGAATCCTCGGAAGGTGGATGACATGAAGCATCGAGATCTGGGTCCTAGCGAGGCGCTGCGATCAGTTGTCGCACTTGTCGCAATAGCGGTCTTGTTCGGTTGTGCTCCCGGTGGGGCAGCCGAGGACGTGGACACGTTGCCAGCTTCCACCTCAGTCCCCGTCGCCGAAACGGTGTCCAGTCCCTCGGGCTCGACATCCGGGATGTTTCAACTGCCGTCGTTGGAGGTGCTTGCGGAGCCCCAGGACGATGATCTACTGATGCCTATGTCGGCCTTGAGCTTGGTTGGGTTCGATAGCTCGAATCAACTCTTCGACCGTGTTAATGAACTGGTTGCTTCATGCATGCAACAACGCGGCTGGACCTATGAGCACGTAGCTCTGATCGAGCCTGTTCCAGACCCGCTGACGGTAGGTCAGCTGAAGGCGTTCACCGCGGATTACGGGTACGGCACATGGACGCGTCCGACAGGCAATGACGCGGAACGCAAGGCCGCTGACGAACGGAATCATCAGTACTTCATGACCCTTACGCCGGACGAGCAAGAGCGCTATCGGCGCGACTATGGGGACACGGGCGAGGTTGCTGGCTCAGGCACCTCCGTTCTGGAGGGCAGTTGTTTGGACGAGGCTCAGAAGGCAACCGGGTCTCTGATATTCAACCCTGCGGTACTCGCGGAGGTTTCGCGTCTGAGTTCGGGCGCAATGAACACGCCGGCCTGGGCTGAGATCAATCGGGCATATGCCGAGTGCGTGCAGGACCTGGGGTATGACGCATCTTTGCCTCAGGACATGCAGATGATGGTTTGGGGCTTGGGTTCGGATGTGCCTCGGGATGAGCGCGTCAGGATCGAGCTCGAAGTCGCCGGCGCCGACATCAAGTGCCGCCTCGAGACCCGGATCCCGTATCAGATCGCCGTGGAGCGCGCCCTTGTTGAGTACATCGTCGAGCGCTACCCGGAATTGGCCCAGTGGGCGCCCGAGGGCTGACCCGGGCCACGGTCGAGTAACGCCGCTTCGAAACGGGAAGCGAAAGCCCGGCTTGGACAAATAGAAGTACGACAAGAGGTCGAAGGAAGGATCAGAAGTGAGAAGACTGTCTGTCTTGGCAGGGAGCACGCTCGGACTGACAGTTCAAGATAACGGAACCAAAGTGTTTTCCAGGCAGCTCAACGACAAGAACTGCACAGGCCAGGCCGGAGTCTTCTGGCAGGGGAACGGCTACTTCACCGGTTCCTACTAATTGACACCGATGAACTCTTGGAAGAGGAGTCGCCTACGTCTCGTCTGGCTCGTCGGTTGCGCTGTCGTCGTGGGGGGCTGCACTGACGATGCTGGATCAGAGTTGGTTGTGTCGAGCACTACAACCACTGTGGAACTCCGCGCCGAGTCGACAGTAGCTGCGACCGCTCCGCAGTTGCGCGTCCCAAGTCTCGATGAGGTTCCTCCTCTTGAAGACTCTGATTTGATCTCGCCGACGATTCAACTGATGGGACACGGCCAGACATCGGCCTACTTTCTGAATCGGATCGAAGAAGAGGTCGCCTCTTGTATGCAGCAGCGTGGTTGGACCTACGAGCCGGAACTGCAGGATGAGTCTCTCGGCGAACCGCTCACCGTTGGGGAGAAGCGGGCGTTCGTCATCGAGTATGGATACGGCTTGTTCACGATGCCAGTGAGCCCCCACGATCCGTCAATTGAGGCGGCAGGACGCAATGGCCAGCGGTTTCGGGACATGAGCGTTGAAGACCAAGCGGCGTTCAGAGAGGACCTCGACGGTGCAACCGAGGAGGGGACTCCGCCCGTAGCGGGCAGCTGTCGCTACGAGGCCGAGCAGGCTTCGGGATCGCTGTTGTACGACCCTGTGGCTTCGAAGGAGATGGCCGAGATGAGTCAGGCAGCTTACGCGACAGCGCAAGCGCTGGAAGTCAATCAGGCCTATTCCCGGTGTATGGCCGAGCGGGGCTATGACGTTGACGTCCCCGCTGACGTGCAACTCGGTGTGATGGAGCAGGGTCAGGCACTCCCTCGGGCCGAGGCAGCCCGTATCGAACTGGAGTCGGCACTTGACGACTTCGAATGCCAGCTCGCGACGAGGCTCCCGTGGAGCCATGCTGTGGGCCTTGAGATCGTTCGGATACTCGTGGAGCGGTATCCGGAGTATGCATGGGAGGGCGCGGGGTCGTGAGGCGGATCGAAGTGCAGATCAGGCGGTTGAGGGTCGTTCAGGCCGCGGGTTGGTCGGTGCTCCTGGTTCTAGTCGTGGCGGCGTGCACGGCTGATCTTGGGGCGAGTGACAGTTCGTCTTCATCAACGACCGGGCCTCCGGTCACAACTACGACGAGTGAGGCGACTACGACGACTGTGCCTGGCACGACCACCACAACACGATTCGTTTCCGCTGAGGAGAGGGCTTGGCTCCATGAGGAGCTGATCAGATTCGTTGATGAAGTGGCAGCGAGTGGGCGAGTCGTGGGCTACACCGCGTATGGCGAGCCACGATGCATGCGACCGGTGGTGTCGGCATCGCCTTCCAACCCGCCGGGTAGCGACCAGACCCTGAGTACGGCCCGATGGTTCCTGGGGGATCGATCGGAGCGTGTGGAGTTGGATAGCGATGATCCCGCGAGCAGCAACCTCAACCCTGAGTGGGAACCCACGCATTGGGCCGTGGCGATCGTGCTGACTTACCCGGACGAGACCTGGAGGACCCTTCCACCCAGCAAGCTGGCCGCGGAGGTTGTCAAGGTCGAGGCGGCATCGTTTGCGATCGAGCCGGTCGTCAGGCCCGAGGCCTGCAGTGTGATCGAGCGCATCGATGTCACCGAACGGATGCTTCCTCTGTTGCCCAAGGCGTTCGAGATGGTGCCGACCGGATGATGCGCCTGCGGGTGAGTGTCGTGGAAGCGTTTCGGGTCTTCTGACGAATAGAAGTGTGAAACGATGAGGAGGTCGGTGATGAGAGCTGGTGTGCGGCTTGTGGTGTTGGTCGGGATCGTGTTCGGCCTGGTGTACTTCCCGAGTAGCTCGGCGAAGGCGTATGTGTGTGGAAACTTTGCCATCGACTGCACCTGGCCGGACAGCGGGTCGTGTCCCAATCCGCCGCACACGACGCCTCGGTCTACGTTCGTGAGTGGTCTCGGAACGCTCGAGCTCCGGTACGACGATGGTTGTCGGACGATTTGGGCGCGTGCACCCGTGCCTGCAGGCAACGAGGCGTGGGTTCAGCGGACTTCGTGCGCTGCCGGAAACACTCTCGGATTGAACAACCAGGTCAACTCAACCCATGTGTACTCGAAGCAGTTGAATGACGCTGGTTGCACCGGGCAGGCCGCGGTCTTCTGGGGCGGCGTCGGCTACTTCACCGGCTCATACTGATACTGGTCAAGGGATCTGCGTTGGCGAGGGTTCTTGGGATCGTCTTGTGGACCGTGGTGCTGGCGTGTGTGGCATCAGCGTGCGCGGCTGATCGTGGGGTGAACGCCGCTTCGACCTCATCAACGACCGGGGCCAAGGCCACAACGACGATGAATGAGACGACCGCGACGACCGCGACGACCACGACGGGAACTACCACCACAACACATCTTGTGTCCGAAGAAGAGAGGTCGTGGCTTCACGGGGAGCTCGTCAGGTTCGTAGATGACCTAGAGGAGACCGGCAGACTCGCGGACGCAATCGCGTTCGACGAGCCGCGTTGCATGCATCCTTTGGTCCCACCGTCTTCGCATGCCGTGGGCAATGTCACAGCCCTGGGCGCGATGAGGTTCTTTATCGCGGACCGGTCCGAGCGAGTCGAGGTTGAACCTCCCGCTCCCGGAGCGGGCAGGTTCGATCCGGATTGGGAGCCGACCCATTGGGCGGTGGCCATCGTGCTCACGTATGAAGATCAGGACTACATGAACTTGCCACAAGCCGAACAAGCCGCCGAAGTGGTGCAGGTCGAGGTCGCATCATTCACCATCGAACCTGTTCCGTCGCCCGTCGCTTGCGGCATTGTCGAGAGGGTCGACGTCACTGAACGACTCCTGCCGCTCCTACCGAAGGCATTCGAGATGGTGCCGACCGGATGAGGAATCTCGGACGGCTTGGGGTTGGAGTCATGCTCTGGAGCTTGGTCGCGTGCACAGGGGTTGCCGAGCCTGCCGACGGCAGTACGACCACCACGGAACATGAACCGAGCGCGCAAGCCACAACCACCACGGTGGAACCCGACGGCCTGGAATTCCGAATACCAACGCTGAGCGAGGTACCCCCTCTCTCGGACACCGATCTCCTCTCGCCGACGGTGAGCCTGATGGGTGGAGGGAGCACGTCCCAGGCCTTGTACAACGGCATCGAGAGGGAGGTTGCTTCCTGTATGCAGCAACGAGGGTGGACATACGCCCCCATTCTCCAGGACGAGTCGTTTGGCGACCCACTGACGGTGGGGGAGAAGAGGGAATTCGTGGGGGAGTACGGCTACGGGATCTTCACCATGCCCGCTCCCACATCCGATCCGACGCGGGAAGCGATCGAGAGGAACAGCCAGTACGTCGCCAGTCTCAGCCCCCAGGAGAAGGAGGCCTATCGACAGGACTACGACGGAGCTGTTGGTGAAGGCGATGCTCCATCGGAAGGAAGTTGTCTTGCCGACGCACAGGCCGCGACCGGCACCATGCTGTTCGACGAGGCTGCGATGAACGAGATGCGTGAGCTGTTCGTTGGCGCCACCTCGACGCCACAGGCATCGGAGGCCGACGAGGCGTACTCCCGGTGCATGGCGGGCCTGGGCTATGACGTCGAGGTTCCGGCGGATGTCCAACTCATGGTGATGGAGCAGGGCTCCGCCCTCCCGCGTGCGGAGGCCGCCGAGCTCGAGTTGCGGACGGCCGGTGACGACTTCGAGTGCCAACTGGCCACCCGTATCCCGTGGAGCCATGCGGTGGATCTCGAGATCGTCCGGGTTCTGGTGGAGCGGTATCCGGAGTATGCGTCCGGCTTGGGGGGTAGCGAGCCGTGAGGGCGAGGTCGCTCATAGGAGTCAGCCTCGCCCTCGTGGTTGGGTTTGTCGCGGCCTGGTTGCT
>JAGFIR010000148.1 GCA_024103415.1 Acidimicrobiales bacterium | reverse complement strand
GGCATTCCCGTATGTTCGGGATTCCCCGACCATATGTCAAGCACCCGATAAGTCCCCCCACGACCTCAGGGAGTGGGGGGGGGTGTGGGCGGTCGGGCGCGGCCGAGAGCACTGCGCGCGCGGGAGGCGCAGGTAGGGGGCGGGGCGCCGCCCCGAGGCCGGGGCTTCGGGCGGCCGTCAGCGACGCGCGCGCGCGCCGGGCGCTTGGCCGGCGGTTAGCGACGCCCCCCTTCCCCCGGCCTTCGGCCGGCGGTTACCGACACCCCCCTACCCCCGGCCTTTGGCCGGCGGTACCTTCCCCTTCGCTGCGGGAGGTCTCTTGGTGAGAACGACGCCCCCCTACCCCCGGCCTTCGGCCGGCGGTACCTTCCCCCTTCGCTCCGCTCAGGGGGACAAAGGGTGCTTGACAAATGGTCGGGGAATCCCGAACATACGGGAATGCCCGACCATGTACCCGACTACGAGCTCGAGGACGTGCTCCGTCTCGAGCGGCCGGAGCAGATGGCGGCGATCTTCGACGAGACCCGCAACCTGATCATCGGTCTCCTCAACGACAGGGCCGCCACCGTCAGCCAGATCGCGGAGACCCTGGGCAAGCCCAAGGGAACCGTCGGCTATCACATGAAGATCCTGGAGGACAACGGCCTGGTCCGCGTCGTCCGAACCGAGAAGGTGCGGGCAGTGGAGGCGAAGTACTACGGGCGGACCGCACGCACCTTCGACCTGAGCGGGGCCGTCGACGCGGAGCTGGTCGGCGTGCACATCGCCAGGGCCATCGAGGAGATGGCCGCCAACGAGCCCAACCTGGATCTGCCGGGCATGTCGACCGTGCGATACGTGCGGATCCCCGAGGAGCGGGCCCGGGAGTGGCAGGAGAAGCTGGTCGCACTCGTCAACGAGTTCCTCGAAGAGCCCCGAGGAGGAGACCGGGTCTACGGCCTGATGGTCGCCCTCTTCCCGACACAGAGGCCATACATCAAATGAAGAAGCCACTCGGTCCCAACTACTGGAAGCTCTGGTCGGCCTCTGCCGTCTCCAATCTGGGCGACGGCGTGGCCGTCATCGCCTATCCCTGGCTCGCCTCCCTGATCACCCGCGACGGGTTCAAGCTCGGTCTGGTCGTGCTGGCCGGGCGGCTCCCGTGGCTGCTCTTCAGCCTGCCCGCCGGCGTGCTCGCCGATAGGTTCGACCGGAGACGCCTGGTCGTGGTGATGGACCTGTTCCGTGCGATCCTCACCGCCGGGGTCGTGGCCCTGGTGCTGGCCAACACGGGCGTGCTCGACATCGCCGCCGAAACCGGGGTCACCCCTTCGAACGAGGCCTTCCTGCTCGCGGCGTTGATCGGCGCCTCGTTCCTCTTCGGCGTCGCCGAGGTGGTCAGGGACAACACCGCCCAGACGTTGATGCCGGCCCTGGTGGAGCGCGACCTGTTGGAGACCGCCAATGGCCGGTTGTGGGCCGCCGAGTTGCTCATGAACCAGTCGGTGGGGCCACCTCTCGGCGGCGTCCTAATCGGGTTCGCCCTGGTGGCGCCCTTCGTGCTCCACTCGGCGACCTTCGCCATCTCCGCGCTGGTCCTGGCCACCCTCGTCGGCACCTTCCGTACCCCGGTTCAGGCAGATGCTCCCCGGCCGGCGTTCAGGAAGGACCTGGCCGAGGGGTTCAGGTACCTCTGGTCGCACCCGCTCCTGCGGCCACTCGCCATCACGCTCGGGGTGGTCAACGGCCTGACGATGATGGCGCAGACCACCTTCGTCCTCTTCGCCCAGGACGTGCTCGCCCTGAGCGCCGCCCAATTCGGCCTCCTCACCACCTCGGGAGCGGTGGGCGGTGTGGCCGGGGCACTGGCTGCCTCGAAGGTGACGAAGAGGCTGAGGCGGGGGGCGACGCTTTACCTCGCGATGGTCGTGTTCGGCGTGACGCAGCTGATCATCGGGCTGTTCCCCGACGCGATCCTGGCCTGGACGATGATGGTGATCGGGATCTTCTTCGCCATGGTCTGGAACGTGATCACCGTCTCCCTCCGACAGCGGATCATCCCCGACCGGCTGCTGGGCCGTGTCAACTCGGTGTACCGGTTCTTCGGGTGGGGAATGATGTCGCTCGGGGCCATCCTCGGCGGCGCCCTCGTGTCGATCAGCGGGCCGATCGTCGGCCGTGAGTGGTCACTTCGTCTTCCGTTCGTGGTGGCCGGTGTGGTCCAGATCGCCATGCTCCTGTACGCCTACCCGCACTTCAACACCGGCCGGATCGAGGAAGCCGAGCGTCGTTCGGAGACCGAGGGTTTGCCGGCCTGAGCTAGGTTTGGGGCCATGAGGCTCTGGAGCGACAGTTTCGAGGACGGGGGTTGGATCGATCCCCGCAACGCATTCGCCACCGCGGCCGAGGAGGGCCACGTCCGGCTCTCGGACAACGTCAACCCGCACCTGGCGTGGGACGACGTGCCGGACGGCACGAGATCCTTCGCCCTGATCATGAGGGATCGGGACGTCCCGAGCTCACCCGAGGACGTCAACAAGGAGGACCGCGAGGTCCCCGCCGACCTGCCCAGGGTCACCTTCGATCACTGGGTCGTGGTCGACCTGCCCGGTGACCTGCGCGAGATTCGCGAGGGCGAGTTCTGCTCCGGGGTGACGCCGAAGGGCAAGCCCGGCGGCATCCGGGGGCCGCATGGCTGCCGCGAGGGTCGCAACGACTACACGGGCTGGTTCGCCGGGGACCCCGACATGGGTGGCACCTACCACGGGTACGACGGCCCGGCTCCGCCCTGGAACGACTCGATCGTCCATCACTACGTGTTCACCGTGTACGCACTCGACGTGGACAGCGTCGACCTGGCGGAGGAATCCTTCACCGCCGACGACGTGCTGGCGGCGATCGAAGGCCACGTCCTCGCCGAGGCGAGCATCACGGGCAGGTACACGCAGAACCCGCGCCTGCTGCCTGCGTAGGCCCCCTGAGAACCCAAGGGGGCCGGCGCCTCAGGACTCCGTGATCGTCACCGTGTTGATGACCACGTCCTCACGGGGGCGGTCACCCGGGTCGGTCGGCGTGGTGGCGATGGCGTCGACGACGTCCATCCCCGAAGACACCTGACCGAAGATCGTGTAGGCGTGGGGGAGGCTCACGTCGGCGTGGCAGATGAAGAACTGGCTCCCGTTGGTGTTGGGGCCGGCGTTGGCCATGGCGACGGTGCCTCGCTTGTACTCGCCGGGGCCCTCCAGCTCGTCCCGGAAGTTGTACCCGGGCCCGCCGCGGCCGGTGCCGGTGGGGTCGCCGCCCTGGATGACGAAGTTCTCGATCACCCGGTGGAAGATGACCCCGTCGTAGTAGCCGTCGCGGGCCAGGAACACGAAGTTGTTCACCGTCGTCGGAGACCGATCCGCCTCGAAGTCGATGACGATCTCACCCTTCGTGGTGTCCAGGGTCGCCTGGTACTTCTTGTCGAGGTCGAGGGTGAAGTCGGGTGGTGAGTCGTAACGCTTGTGCATGGTCAGGCTCCGGTGAAGTAGGCGGGCTCATTGCCGGGACGCCACTTGATCGAGCAGCCCATCGACGGCATCTGCTCTTCGAGCGGTTCCTGGCCGGCGAGGGCGGCGTCGACGGCGGCCCTCAGATCGGCCCCGGTGACGGGGATCTCGCTGTTGGGGCGGCTCTCGTCGAAGCGACCCCGGTAGACCAGCTTGCGGTCTGCGTCGAAGAGGAAGAAGTCCGGGGTGCACATGGCCCTGTAGGCGGCGGCCACCGACTGGTCCTCGTCGAACAGGAAGGGGAAGCGGTAGCCGACGCTCTCGGCCACCTCCTTCATCCGCTCCGGTGAGTCGTCGGGATAGGACTCGACGTCGTTGGAGCAGATCCCGACGATGCCCAGGTCGGAGCCCTCGTAGTCGGCGGAGAACCGGGCGAGACCTTCCTGGATGTGCTTGACGTACGGGCAATGGTTGGACAGGAAGACCACGAGGAGCGCCTTCTTGTCCGAGAAGTCGGAGAGAGACACCTTCTGGCCCGAGACCGCATCCACCAGGGTGAAGTCGGGCGCCTCGGTGCCCAGAGGGAGCATGGTTGAAGTGACTGCCATGGGGTCAGGCTACCTGCCGGGGAGGTGAAGCGAACCGGGTGGATCGCGTCACCAAACCGAGTTGGGGGTAGCCTGGGGTCATGCCCAAGACGCCTTTCGGCCTCGTGGCCACCGCCATGATCACCCCGTTCGCCCCCGACGGCGGTGTGGATCACGAGGCAGCCTGGAGACTGGCCCGTCACCTCTCCGACAACGGTTCCGACTGTCTCGTCGTGACGGGCACCACGGGGGAATCACCCACCCTGGACGACAACGAGAAGATCGCCCTGTATCACACAGTCGTCGACGCGGTGAAGGAGAAGGACACGCTCGTCATGGCCGGCACCGGCACCAACGACACCCGTCACTCGGTCGAGTTGACCGAGAAGGCGGCGGAGGCCGGAGTCGACGCCATCCTCGCGGTGACCCCCTATTACAACCGTCCCTCCCAGGAGGGCCTGGTCGCCCACTTCAGGGCCATCGCCGACGTCGGCAAGCCGGTGATGCTCTACAACATCCCGGGTCGCACCGGCCGGAGGATCGAGGTCGACACCCTCGCCCGGCTCTCCGAGCACCCGAACATCGTGGCCGTCAAGGACGCCGTCGAGGACCTCGACTTCACCTCCAAGACGATCAACGTCGTGCCCGACCTCATCCTCTACTCGGGTCAGGACAGCCTGACCCTGCCGTCTCTCGCCGTCGGTGCGGTAGGCATCGTCTCCGTGGCCTCCCATCTGGTGGGCCGGCAGATCCAGGCCATGGTCCGGGCCTTCCACGACGGCGACCACGAAGAGGCCCGTCGTCTCCACCATCTGCTCTACCCGGTGTTCGAGGCGTGCTTCCTCGAGACCAACCCGGCTCCGGTCAAGGCGGCGGTCAACACCTTCTGGGGCAGGGTGGGCGACGTTCGCCTCCCGCTCGTGAACGCTTCCGCAGAGACCGTGGCCGCCATCGAGAAGGCGCTGGCTGCGGTCGGCGGCCTGTGAGCGTCTCGGTCACATTCCTCGGCGGGCTCGGCGAGATCGGCCGGAACTGCGCCGCCGTCGAGGTCGACGGGAAGATCATGCTCATCGATGTCGGGCTGATGTTCCCCGAGGAGGAGATGCTCGGCGTCGACCTGGTGTTCCCGGACTGGTCGTGGCTGGTCGACAGGTCCAAGGACGTGGTGGGAGTGGTCCTCACCCACGGTCACGAGGACCACATGGGGGCTCTCGCCTACTTCCTGCGCGACCTCAACGTGCCGGTCTACGGGTCGCGCCTCGCCATCGAGCTGGCGCGGGGCAGGATCGACGAGCTGGGAGTGGAGGCCGACCTCCGGCCCACCCCGTTCAAGAAGTGGGTCGAGCACGGACCGTTCAAGTTCATGCTCATCCCCGTGACGCACTCGGTCCCCGACGCCGGCGGCATCGCCTTCGACACACCCGAGGGGATCATCGTCCACTCCGGCGACTTCAAGCTCGACACCATGCCGATCGACCGGGTTCCGACCGACCTGCCCGCGTTCGCCGCACTCGGACGCAGGGGCGTCCGGCTCCTGCTGTCGGACTCCACCAACGCCGAGCGCCCCGGATACGAGCCATCTGAGAGCTCGGTGGGGCGCCCGATCACGAGCGTGATCCTCGACGCACCGGGCCGGGTGATCGCGGCGTGCTTCTCGTCGCACGTGCATCGCGTCCAGCAGATCGTCGACGCCGGACTCGCCGCCGGTCGCACCATCGCCTTCATTGGCCGGTCGATGGAGAAGAACACCTCGATCGCCACGGAGCTGGGAGTCCTCGACCTCCCACCCGACCGCGTCCGTGACATCCGGGAGATCAACGACTTGCCTCCCGAGGAGCAGCTGATCATCACGACAGGCAGCCAGGGCGAGCCGT
Organism: Acidimicrobiales bacterium; assembly: GCA_024103415.1. Classification (GTDB taxonomy): domain Bacteria; phylum Actinomycetota; class Acidimicrobiia; order Spongiisociales; family ZC4RG35; genus ZC4RG35. The sequence goes on along the minus strand of JAGFIR010000148.1, from coordinate 5,585 downwards.
TCGCCGCACTGTCCCTGATGTCACATGGGCGTCACCGGCACGTGGAGATCGAAGAGGGCGACACCGTCCTCATCTCGGCCCGCCCCATCCCCGGCAACGAGACCGCGGTGTCCAAGGTGATCTCCAACCTGATCCGCCGGGGGGCCACCGTGGTCCACGGTGGGAACGCCCACGTCCACGTGTCCGGGCACGCCCGTCGCGAGGAGCTCCTCACGTTCATGAACGTGATCCGACCCCGCGCCTTCGTCCCCGTCCACGGCGAGTACCGGCATCTCCACGCTCACGCCGAGCTGGCGCGTGAGGCCGGGGTGCCGTTCGTGGCGGTGCTCGAGGACGGCGATCGCATCGTCCTCGACGGCAAGAAGACCGAAGTGGAGAGGGGAGCGGTCCCCGCCGGCTACGTCTACCTGGACGGGTCCTCGGTCGGCGATGTGCGTGGAAGCGTCCTGCGCGACCGTGGGCATCTGGCGGACGAGGGTGTCGTGGTGGTCACGGTCGGCATCGATCGCGGCACCGGCGAGATCGTCCACGGCCCCGACCTCGACAGCCACGGTCTCATGGACGACCCGGGCTCCGTCCTGGAGAAGGCGGCGCAAGCCGTGGTCTCGGCGCTCGAAGGCCAGATCGGCCGGGCCGATCTCGGCGAACTGCAGAAGACGGTCCGTCAGGCGGTGGGCCGGGTGGTGCGCGGGGAGACCCAGCGCAAGCCGGTCATCTTCCCGGTGGTCATCGAACTGTGAGGCCAGGCAGAGCCTGGCCGTACTCGGTACTTGGTACCCTGGTACCTGCTCCAGAAAGATCCCGTCACTAGGGCGTTTCACGGCTATTCTCAGCAGCAATGCCAAGCAGGACACCCACCCGGAAGGGGTCCGGGCGGAGACGGGTGTCCCAGAAGAAGAAGACCAACACCAAGAAGCGGGAGAGCCTCCTCACACGCATCGGCCGGGCGCTGGCCGGGATGCGGACCAGGCTGAGGGAGGCGCTTGGCCGCCAGACCGATGATGTCTGGGGTCTCATCCTCATCGTCCTCGGGATCCTCGTCACCCTGTCGTTCTTCGACCTGGCCGGACCGGTCGGGGAGGGGATCGAGAAGGGGAGCAGGTTCCTCTTCGGCGTGTGGCGCTTCGTCCTTCCCGTCGCCCTGGCCGGCATCGGTCTGGCGATGATCGTCGGCAAGCCGCGGGACGGCGCTCGCCGGCTCAGCCTCGGTGGTCTCACCACCTTCATCGGGACCCTGGCGCTGTTCCACCTGCTCACCGGCGCCCATGCGCTCCAGCCCAACATCGATCTGGTCCAGGAGCGGGGCGGGGCCGTCGGTGCCCTCATCGCCTTCCCGCTGCGCCGCATCCTCGGGCATTGGGGAACGTTCGTGGTCCTGTCGTTCACCGTGGGCATCGGCGTCCTCGTGATGACCCGGACCTCTGTGCGTGAGCTCTTCATGGGTCTGGCGTCCATGGCCCGCGCGGTGCGGGACTTCTCACGGAAGACCCTGGTCACACCAGCAGCGGCCGAGCAGTTGGCCGCCGTGCCGTCTGCGCCGATCGTCGAGGTCCCCCGGGGCCGGCACGAGAAGCCAAAGCGGAAGGTCGTCGAGAAGAAGGCGGCCGCCCCACGGGCCCCCAAGCACGCCAAGCCCACGCCCAAGCCGGTGCCACAGCCGGTCGGCCCCGGCGGCTATCGGCTCCCGCCGCTCGACCTGCTCGAGCCCGGGAGTGGCGGCGACGTCAACCGCAAGATGCTCGACGAGACCGCCCGTCAGCTGGAGGAGACCCTCATCCAGCACGGTGTCGACGCCACCCTGACCCGCATCACCCCCGGTCCCACGGTGACCCGCTACGAGATCGCCCTGGCACCGGGTGTCAAGGTGAACCGGGTCTCCAACCTCGCCCATGACATCGCGTATGCGCTGGCCACGCCGGACATCCGCCTCATCGTCCCCATCCCGGGCAAGCAGGCGATCGGGGTCGAGGTGCCCAACCAGAAGCGTCGTCTCGTCTCCCTGGGCGACATACTGGCGAGCCCGGAGGCGGCGATGCCGCTGCCCCCGCTCACCGTCGGCCTCGGTCTCGACATCTCGGGCAGCCCGAAGCTGTTGAACCTGGCCGAGCTGCCCCACGTGCTCATCGCCGGCGCCACCGGAGCCGGGAAGTCGTCGTGCATCAACTCGATCGTGACGTCGCTGCTGATGCGCACCCACCCCGACGACGTCCGTCTCATCCTCGTCGACCCCAAGCGCGTCGAGCTGGGCCAGTACGAGGGAGTGCCGCACCTCCTCACCCGGGTCATCACCAACCCCAAGAAGGCCAACGACGCCCTCAAGTGGGTGGTGGCCGAGATGGACCGCCGCTACGACCTGCTCAACGAGGCGAAGGTCAGGGACATCGAGGGCTACCGGGAGAAGCTGGACAAGGGCGGTCTCGACTCCGAGGGCTTCGACCGCTTCCCGTACATCGTGGTGGTGATCGACGAGCTCAACGACCTGATGATGGTGGCGGGCCGCGAAGTCGAGGAGTCCATCGTCCGCATCGCCCAGATGGCCCGTGCGGTGGGCATCCACCTCGTGATCGCCACGCAGCGGCCCTCCGTGGACGTCATCACCGGTGTCATCAAGGCCAACGTCCCGAGCCGTCTCGCCTTCAGCGTCGCATCCCAGACCGACAGCCGGGTCATCATCGACTCGGCCGGCGCCGAGAAGCTCGTGGGAATGGGTGACATGCTCGTGGTCACCGCCAAGGAGCCGCGACCGCAGCGCATCCAGGGCGCCTGGGTGCGGGAGAGCGAGATCCACGCCGTCGTCGACTGGGTCAAGGCCCAGAAGGACGCCGAGTATCAGGAGCAGGTCCTCGAGCCTCCGACCCCAGCCGCGGGCGAGGCGGACGAGGAGGACGACGAGGACGCCGAGCTGGTCCGCCAGGCCATGGAGCTGGTGGTGCGGTCCCAGCTCGGATCGACCTCGATGCTGCAGCGAAAGCTCCGGATCGGGTTCGCCCGGGCGGGCCGGGTCATGGACGCCCTGGAGCGCAAGGGTGTCGTCGGGCCGTCACAGGGCTCCAAGGCCCGCGAGGTCCTGATGACCGTGGATGAGTTGGAGGAGATCCTCGAGTCCGAGTCGTCCCGGCTCTGAACTCGGGGACACCGGCGACGGGTAAGCTCGCGACTCACCAGGGGCAGAGGAAAAGGACCATCCAGACGTGACCTCACGCAAGGCGGGGCTGGGCCGCGGGCTCGAAGCGCTGATCCCGATTCACGGCGAGACGACATCGTCGCGCCCGCCGGGGCAGACTTCTGCCAATGGCAGCTCCATGTTCAGACTGATCAATCCGGACGGGACCGTCCGCGACCGGCTTCCCGTGACGCTGGAGGAGATGAAGTCGCTCTACGCCGACATGGTCGAGGCCCGGGTCTACGACGACAAGTCGATGGCGATGCAGCGCCAGGGCCGTCTCGCCACCTATGCGCCGTTCCGGGGCCAGGAGGCCGCTCAGATCGGGGCGGCTGCGGCCCTTCGCCCGGGCGACTGGGTGTCCGGCACCTACCGGGACGCTGCATTGAACTGGAAGGCCGGCTACCCGTGGAAGCTGCTGATCCTGGGGCGCACCGGTGACGAGCGCGGAGGCCAGGTTCCCGAAGGCGTCAACGTGATGCCGCCCTCGATCACCGTCGGTGGTCACATGATCCACGCGGTGGGTCTGGCGTGGGCGGAGAGACTGAAGGGAACCGATCGAATCGCCCTGACCTCATTCGGCGACGGCGCCACTTCCGAGGGCGACTTCCACGAGGCCATGAACTTCGCCGCCGTCTACGAGACACCCACGGTCTTCCTCTGTCAGAACAACGGCTGGGCGATCTCGTACCCGGTGGAGGAGCAGACCCGGTCGGAGACGATCGCGGACAAGGCGCTCGCCTACGGGATGCCGGGGGTCCGGGTCGACGGCAACGACGTCATCGCCGTCCTCGTGGCGGTCCGGGAGGCCGCCGAGCGGGCGCGCGAGGGCGAGGGCCCGAGCCTGGTCGAGGCGGTCACCTACCGGCTCGGCCCCCACACGACCGCCGATGACCCCGGCCGCTACCGGAAGGACGACGAGGTGGCCGCCTGGGAGGAGCTCGACCCCCTGGTGAGGGTGCGCCGGCTGCTCGAGCGCTCCGGGGCATGGACCGAGTCGTGGCAGCAGAGCCTGGAGACCGAAGCATCCAACCGCATCGAGGAGGCCGTCGCCTGGGCCGAGTCGGTCCCCGAGCCCGAGCCGGACGACATGTTCAAGCGGATGTTCGCCGAGCCGACACCGAACCTCGTCGAGCAGGAGCGGGAGGCCACGGGGCGTGGCTGAGCTGAACATCGCACAAGCCATCAACTCGGCACTGGACACCGCGCTGTCATCAGACGACCGCGTCCTCATCCTGGGGGAGGACGTGGGCCGGGCAGGCGGTGTCTTCCGCGTCACTGACGGTCTCCGGAACAGGTATGGCGCGGAGCGGGTGGTCGACACCCCAGTGGCCGAGTCCGGGATCATCGGAGCCGCCTTCGGGCTCGCCGTCGCCGGTATGAGACCCGTGGCCGAGATCCAGTTCCTCGGCTTCTCGTATCCGGCCTACGACCAGATCGTCAACCACGTGGCCCGGATCCGGAACCGGACCAACCACCGTCACACGTCACCGATGGTGATCCGGATGCCTTACGGCGGTGGCATCGGCGCCGCCGAGCACCACTCGGAGTCGACCGAGGCCGTCTACGTCCACATCCCGGGTCTCAAGGTCGTGGTCCCCTCCACTCCCAAGGACGCCCGCGGGCTGCTGCTGGCCGCCATCGAGGATCCCGACCCGGTGATCTTCCTCGAGCCGATCAGGCTCTACCGCGCGGTCAAAGAGCACGTCCCGGACATCTACTACACCGTCGACATCGGCCCGCTCCGCGTGGAGCGGGAGGGCAGCGACATCACCCTCGTATCGTGGGGGGCGATGATGCGTGAGACCCGGCAGGCGGCAGGCATCCTGGCCGAAGCGGGGGTGTCGGTCGAGGTGCTCGATCTGCGGACGCTCTCACCGCTCGATCGCGACGGCATCGTGGCCAGCGTGGAGAAGACGGGCCGGGCGGTGATCGTGCACGAGGCACCGCTCACGGCTGGCCTGGGCGCGGAGATCGCCGCGACGATCCAGGAGCGCGCCCTCTACTCGCTGAAGACGCCGGTGCGCCGGGTGACCGGGTGGGATACGGTCTTCCCGCTCAAGCGTTCCGAGCATCATTACCTTCCGTCGGTGGATCGCATCGTCGCCGCCGCCGAGAGTGCATTGGAGGACTAGTGGCCCGAGAGTTCAGACTCCCCGACATCGGCGAAGGCCTCACCGAGGCCGAGATCGTCCGCTGGCTGGTCCCGGTGGGCGGGTACGTGGAGCAGGATCAACCGGTCGTCGAGGTGGAGACCGACAAGGCCGTCGTCGAGATCCCGTCGCCATATGCCGGGGTGGTTCTCGAGCACGGTGGCGCCGAGGGCGAGACCATCGCGGTCGGTGCGGTCCTGGTCGTGGTGGGTGAGCCCGGCGAAGTCCCCGGCGACACCGGTCAGGCTCCAGCGACCGGGACACCGGCG
>JAGFIR010000008.1 GCA_024103415.1 Acidimicrobiales bacterium | reverse complement strand
TTCGACGTGGCGACCGAGAACGCTGTCATTGCCCTCTATGCCCGTGCCGGGTTTGCACCGGTGGCTGCCGAACCGATGGACGCGGGAGTTCTTCGAGAAACGGCCCGGGCAGATGTGGATGTGGCTCGAACGGTCCTGAACGAAGCGCGTCGCAGCAACGACGAGGCGGCGATCGCCGCGGCCGAGGAGCGCCTCCGGATGGCTCGTGGCGCGGCGTCGGTGTCGTCCCGGCCGCCGAGATTCGTGGTCCCTTCGTCGGAGATGCTGGGGCTGCCCCACCAACGGATCGTCGTGGTCAGCACATCCGCACCCGTCGGCTCGGTCGCCGATCCCGGGTCGTCCATTCTCGAGGTGCGGACCGAGGGGCTGATGCTGGTCTCCGCTACGACACGCTCGCGTGCTTCCGCGATTCCAGTGGGCCAATCTGCGCAAGTGTCTGTGGGCGGCCAGACGGCGACCTTGTCGGTAACGGGGACCCGCCCCAACCAGAGCGACCCCTCCATGGTCGACGTCATCTTCGATTGGGAAGGGGAGGGTCGGCCCGGCGAGCGCTTCGCTGTCGAGATCGAGACGCAGACCTCTGGGGGGTCGGTGCTCTCGGTGCCGATCTCGGCGGTGCGGACCAATGCCGACGGGTCGTTCTTCGTCGAGGTCAGAGACGGCGATTCGACCCGAACCGTTCCTGTCGAAGCCGGGACTCCGATCGGGGGCAGGGTCGAAGTGGCCGGTGATCTGGCGGCCGGCGACCTGGTGGTCGTGGGTACGCAGTGACTCCTCTGGTCGAGTGCCGGGGTGTGACCCGGGCGTACCCGGGCGGCGTGTTCGCGGTCGCCGAACTGGACATGTCGATTTTTCCGGGGGAGTACGTGGCGCTGATGGGTCCGAGCGGCAGCGGCAAGACCACCCTTTCCAACCTGATCGGACTCCTGGACACCCCGACTTCGGGGAGCGTGTGGATCGAGGGTGAGGACACCAGCCGGTGGAGCGATCGGGAACGCTCCGAGCGGCGCTCCTCGATGATCAGTTATGTCTTCCAGAGCTTCCATCTGCTGCCCGATCGCACAGTCCGGGAGAATGTCGAGACCGGTCTCATCCACCAACGGGTGCCACGGGCGCGGCGTCACGACGCGGTCAGCCGGGCCATCGAGAGTGTGGGGTTGGCCGAGCGTGCAGGTGCGGTGGCCCGCACCCTTTCGGGAGGCGAACAACAGCGAACTGCGGTGGCGAGAGCGCTGGTGCGAAAGCCTCGCTTGCTGATCTGCGACGAACCGGTCGGGAACCTCGACGAAGAGAATGCCCGCAACGTCCTGGACATGATCGACGATGCCCACCGTTCCGGGGTGACGGTTGCGCTTGTAACTCACGACTCGGTGGCCGCACAGCGGGCCGAACGTGTTGTGAGGCTGGCCCGAGGAAGGCTCGAAGGTGCTGCTGACCGACCTGGTTCGTGAGGCCTTTCGCTCCCTGCGGCAGCGACCCGGGCGCGCGGTCCTGTCGGCTCTCGGCTCGGTTCTGGGAGTCGCCACCGTTGTTGCCATCGTCGGGCTCTCCGAGACCGCGTCACATCAGGTGACCCTCCGGTTCGACGAGTTGCGCGCGACGCGGCTTGTGGTCGACGCGGCTTCGCCTGACGAACCCGAGGTGCTCGACGTTGCTGACCTCGACGCGATCCGCGCGGTCAACGGCGTGACCTCGGCGGCCCGGATCATGGCGATGGGCAACCGGCTCGCCACACTCGTCCCGGTCCACGGGCGGGCGATCAGCATCTCGCCCAGCACCGTCTCCCTCGACTTCCAGGACGCACTCGACGTCGAGGTCCTCGCGGGGACCCTGTGGGATGGCGCCGGCCCGGAGTCACGCGTTGCCGTCATCGGTGAGACCGTTGTTCGCGAGTTGAGCATGGGACCGTTCGTCGGGCCGTTCGAGCTGTGGGTCGACGGCCTTCCGGTCACGGTCACTGGTGTCGTTCGAGGGTCCGGCCTCGACCTAGGGCTGAGTGGGGCAGTGCTGGTTCCGGAATCGCAGAGCGAGTTCTGGGGCCGTCCCCGAGACGGGAGTCTGATCGTCCGTGTCTTGCCGGGCGCTGGGGCCGGTGTCGGCGAAGTGCTTCCGACCCTGATCGACCCGACCGCCCCACACAAGTACGCGGCGCTGGTCCCTCCCGAACCGGAGCGACTGCGGGCCACTATCTCGGGGGACACACGTCTGGCGTTCATCGCGGGAAGCGTCATTGCCCTGCTGGCTGGCGCGATCGCCATCGCCACCTCCACGCTGACCTCGGTCGTCGAGCGGACCGAGGAGTACGGGTTGCGGCGAGCGCTCGGGGCGCGCAGGGCAGACATCCTCCGCATGGTCTTGATCGAGACCACTGTCCTCGGAGCGTTGGGCGGGGTAGTCGGCAGCTATCTCGGCCTGGCAGGGATTCTTGCGGCATCGCTCCTTCTCGACTGGCGCCCGATCTTCGAACCGGGCCTGATCCCGTTGGCCATCGTCATCGGGAGCGCGGTCGGGGCCCTTGCCGGACTGATCCCCGCTGCACGAGCCGCCGGTCTCCAGCCGGTGACGGCCCTACGCAGGGTCTGACTTCATCTCGTGGGGGAGGGGGAACCAGCGGAGCGCTTCGGAACCGGATGGCAGCGAGTCCCCCGGATCGATGGGGTCGACAGGGGCGTCCAGGATCTTCTCGGCCTCGGCGAGAAGGTCGGCGAGACAGCCGATCTCGGCGGTCATTCGCTGTCGGGCCGTGTCGTCCAGGAAGCCTTCCAGGGTCAGCGGGGGCACGGGCTGACCATCACGGTGCGACCACTCGCCGGACTCCGCGTCGTAGGTGTACAGGGGGAGCAGCCTCCATCCCTTCTTCGCGACGAGATGGATGGCCCCGACGATGTAGTCGAACTCTTCTTCGGGAATGAAGTAGTTGAAGTTGACCCGCACCCATCCCGGCTTGATCAGGTTGCAGCCGGCCAGGATCTCTTCCTCGAACCGGGCGCTGGTCTCGTTGTCGATCCCCAGGAGGCGATGACCGTACGGCCCGGCACACGAGCACCCGCCCCTCGCCTGGATGCCGAACAGGTCGTTGAGCACAGCCACGACGAAGTTGTGATGCAGGTAGCGATCCTCGCCCAGGTGGGATGGGGCACGCACGAGGAACGACACGATCGACAACCGCTCCGCCTCCGGATTTCCGAGAATCTGGATGTTCGGGTTATCTATCCAGGACTCGATGGCCCGGGTGATCCACTCGTGCTCCAGCTTGCGGATGAGGTCGGTCCCCACCTTCTCCTTGAGCGAGAAGACGAGCCCGGCCCGGATCGACTCGACGATCGCCGGGGTTCCGCCCTCTTCCCGATGCTCGGGGTGAGTGACATAACGGTGGTGGTCACCGCTCACGTAGCTGACAGTCCCACCGCCGGGCACCGCCGGGACCGGGTTGTCGAGCAACTCCCGTCGCACCACCAGCACGCCGGGTGTGCCTGGTCCACCGATGAACTTGTGCGGGGAGATGAAGATGGCGTCCTTGTAGTCGAGCCCGTGGGTGGCCGGTGAGCGCATCTCGACGTCGACGTACGGCGCTGCCGCGGCGAAGTCCCAGAACGAGAGGGCGCCATGGCGGTGAAGGAGGGAGGAGATCGCGGAGGTGTCCGAGATGATCCCGGTGACGTTCGAGGCCGCCGAGAAGCTTCCGATCTTCAGGGGGCGGTCGGCGTACTCGACGAGGCGCCGCTCCAGATCCCCCAGGTCGATATGGCCGTCGGTGTCCTCGTCGATCTCGACGACGTCGGCGATCGTCTCCCGCCACCCGAGCTCGTTGGAATGATGTTCGTAGGGGCCGACGAAGATCACCGGCCGTTGGTCTGCGGGGATGCGTTCGGTGAGCCCGAACTTCTCGTCCAACTGCCGGGGAACCCGCAGACCCATGATGCCGATGAGTCGGTCGATGGCTCCCGTCGATCCGGAGCCGGCGAAGATGACCGCATGCTCCTCGGCGTTGCCGCCGACGCAGCGACGGATCGTGGCCCGGGCCTCCTCACGGAAACGGGTGGTCTGCAGACCCGTTCCCGAGGTCTCGGTGTGGGTGTTGGCGTACATCGGGAGGACCGCCTCCCTGATGTAGTCCTCGATGAATGAGAGCGAACGCCCCGACGCCGTGTAGTCGGCGTAGACGACCCTGCGGATGCCGAACGGTGTGGCGACGGCGGTGTCTGCTCCGATCACCGATGAACGGATCTTGTCGATCAGCACGGGCTGCTCCTTCGAAAGGAGAACTTACTAGGTGGTGACTGAGGTTTCGCGGGCGGGAACCGACCCCCTACCTCCGCCTCCGCTTTGCTTCGGCGCAGGGACCTTCCCCCAAGCTGCGCTTGGGGGACAAGTCCTTCAGGGGCCTGACTCCGCCCTATTTGATCGCTCGGGCTCCCAGGAACGCGAGAACGCCCGCCGCATAGGTGAAGAGCATGCCGAACACGTCGGCCACCTCGTCGGCCACCTCGTCGTATGTGCTCGAAGCGAATCGCAGGTCGTAGATCAGCTCGAACAGCACCACGCCAGCGATGATCCAGCCGATGAGTCTGAGTGCGCCGGCGGACGAGACACCCCGGTCCTTTCCGTAGAACAGCGCAACCGCTGCGATCCCGGATCCGACGAGCACATAGTCATTGCGGAACTCGTTAAGGATGACGCCGAACAGAACCTCGACGGCGAGGATGACCAAGCCGGCCAGCGCCACCAACCCGGTGGGCGTGGAGAACCCGGCGCGATTGAACGCCTCGCGGGCGTCGGCCATGGCGTCGGCCACCGGAGACGGCTCGTCTGGCTCTGGCGTCACCGGGGAAGTGGGGTCGTTGGTCATTGATCTCTCCTCCCGTCCGGTCGGGCACCGATCACTGATGCGAGGTTAGATGGGAGGGCAGGGCCCACGCTGCCCCAGCGAGCCTGAAGTTCACCCGTACTCGTAGAAGCCGCGTCCGCTCTTGCGGCCCAACCAGCCGGCCTCCACCATGCGTGCCAGGAGTGGGGGAGCGGCATAGAGCGGCTCTTTGAACTCCTCGAAGAGCACGTCGGCGACGTACTTGGTGGTGTCCAGGCCGACGAAGTCGGTCAGTTCCAGCGGGCCCATCGGGTGGTTGGCTCCGAGACGCATGCCGGTGTCGATGTCCTCTTTGGTGGCGACACCGGCCTCGAACATCCGGATACCCGCCAGCATGTAGGGGACGAGGAGCATGTTGACCACGAAACCCGCCCGGTCCTTGGCCCGGATCACCGTCTTCCCCACGCCCTCGGCGAACGCCTGAGCGCTGTCGGCGACCTCCGGATCGGTCGATACCGTCGTGATCAGTTCCACGAGCGCCATCACGGGGACCGGGTTGAAGAAGTGGAGCCCGACCACCCGAGAAGGCCGCTCGGTCGCGGCTGCCAGTCTCGTGATCGGAATCGACGAAGTGTTGGAGGCGAGGATGGCGTTCCTGTCCTCGACGACCCGGTCGAGATCGGCGAACAGGGCCTTCTTCACGTCCTCGTTCTCGGTGGCCGCCTCGATCACGATCTCGCGGTCGGCCTGCTCGTCGAGGTCGGTGGATATGGCGATCCGCGTCTTGGTCGCTTCCGCCTCCTCGGCCGTCAGCTTCCCTCGCTCCACGCCCTTGTCGAGGGAGCGGTGAATCCTCGCCAGGGCGGCCTCCGCAGCCTCCATGTCGATCTCGTGGACGACCACCCCGTGACCGGCGCGGGCACAGACCTCGGCGATCCCGGATCCCATGAGCCCGCCACCGATGATTCCGACTCTCTTCATAAACGATCCTCCTCTGTGCGCGATCGTCATCATGCCAGGGCCAGGTACCCTCTCATGTCCGATGTCGTACGACCACAAGGCCATCGAGGCGAAGTGGCAGAGGATCTGGGAGGACGAGGGGGTCTTCCAGGTCGAAGCCGACCCGTCCCGGCCCAAGTTCTACAACGTCTGCATGTACCCGTACCCCTCGGGTGCGCTGCACCAGGGGCACATCCGCAACTACACGTACGGGGACCTGCTCACGCGCTACAAGACGATGCGCGGCTTCAACGTGCTGTCACCGATGGGATGGGACAGCTTCGGCCTGCCCGCCGAGAACGCGGCGATCGCCACCGGTGTTCACCCCCGGATCAACACCGAGAAGCAGATCGCCACGATGGCGACACAGATGAAGCAGCTCGGCGCCATGTACGACTGGAGCCGGGAGATCGCGTCGCACCAGCCCTCCTTCTACAAGTGGGACCAGTGGCTGTTCCTGGAGCTCTTCGAACGGGGTCTGGCCTACAAGAAGGAGGCACCGGTCAACTGGTGCCCCAAGGACCAGACCGTGCTCGCCAACGAGCAGGTGGTCGACGGCGAGTGCGAGCGCTGCGGGACCCCCGTGGTTCGCCGCAACCTGGCGCAGTGGTTCTTCCGGATCACCGACTACGCCGATCGCCTGCTGGCCGACATCGACAAGCTTGAGCACTGGCCCGACCGGGTGCGCACCATGCAGCGCAACTGGATCGGCCGGTCCGAAGGCGCCCGCTTCACCATCGAAGTCGACGGTGGTGGGAGCTTCGAAGTGTTCACCACCCGCCCCGACACGATCTTCGGCATGACCTTTTGCGTGCTGGCCCCCGAGCACCCGTTGGTCGACCGGCTGATCGAGGGCAAGCCCGAGGCGGAGGCCGTCCGGGCCTATCAGGAAAAGGCGTCTCGCGCCTCAGAGTTGGAGCGGATGGCAGAGGGCGACAAGACCGGGGTCTTCACCGGCGCCCACGCCATCAACCCGGTCAATGGCAAGCGGGTGCCGATCTACGTCGCCGACTACGTCCTGATGGGATACGGCACCGGCGCCATCATGGCCGTCCCCGGCCAGGATCAGCGTGACTGGGACTTCGCCACCAAGTACGGGCTGGAGATCATCCGCACGGTCCAGCCGCCCGACGATTGGGAGGGCGAGGCCTACGTCGGTGACGGGCCCACCATCAACTCCGACTTCCTCGACGGCCTGTACATGGACGAGGCCAAGGACCGCATCATCGGCTGGCTCGAGGAGAAGGGCATCGGCGAGCGCTCCGTCAATTACCGGCTGCGTGACTGGTTGATCAGCCGCCAGCGCTACTGGGGCTCACCCATCCCGATCGTCGAGTGCCCGTCTTGCGGCCTGGTGCCCGTGCCCCGGGACCAGTTACCGGTGCTGCTGCCCGAGGTCGAGGACTGGCTGCCCAAGGGGCGCTCGCCGCTGGCGGCGGTGGACAGCTTCGTCAACACGGACTGCCCGTCCTGTGGCGGCCCCGCCAGGCGGGAGACCGACACGATGGACACCTTCGTCGACTCGTCCTGGTACTTCTTCCGGTTCACCGACCCGCACAACGAAGAGGCGATGTTCGATCCGGAGAAGGCGGCGTACTGGATGCCGCTGGACCAGTACATCGGCGGTGTCGAACACGCCGTGCTGCACCTGCTCTACGCGAGGTTCATCACCAAGGTCCTGTACGACATGGGCCTGTCGTCGGTCGAGGAGCCTTTCACCCGCCTGTTCACCCAGGGGATGATCACGCTGGGCGGGGCGAAGATGTCGAAGTCCAAGGGCAACGTCGTCGACCCCGTCGACATGTACGAGAGCCACGGCGCCGACGCCCTGCGCATGTTCCACCTGTTCCTGGGCCCGCCCACCGAAGACGCCATCTGGAACGACGGCGGAATCGACGGGACCCGGCGTTTCCTGGACCGGGTCTGGCGGATGACGACCCAGTCGGTGGACTTCGTCGACCGCCCGGAAGACGATCGGGACCGTGAGGTGATCGGAGCGGCGCACCGGGCCTTGAAGAAGGTGACGGAGGACATCGAGCGCTTCCACTTCAACACCGCCATCCCTGCCCTCATGATCCTGGCCAACGCCATGGGCGACTACCTGGGCAACGAGCCCCGCGACGAGACCTTCCACGAGGTCGTGCGCATGCTGCTCCTGATGCTGGCTCCGATGGCACCGCACATCTCACATGAGATCTGGGAGATGAGGGGCTACGAGGGGATGCTGGCGGAGCAGGCCTGGCCCGATTGGGATCCGGAGCTGGCACGCGAGGAGACGGTCACGCTGGTGATCCAGATCAACGGCAAGGTGCGCGACCGGATCGAGGTCCCCGCCGACATCACACCCGAGGACGCGGAGCGCATCGCCCTGGAGTCCGATAAGGCCCGGGCGTTCATCGACGGGCACGAGGTGCGCAAGGTCATCGCCAAGCCGCCCCGCCTGGTCAACGTCGTCGTGGGGTGATCGCCGGAGAAGCCCTCCGAGCCGCCGGCCTGGACACCGAGGAGCTCCGGGCGGCCATCCATCCCGTCGACCCTGACCGCGTCACGCTCCGGTCGGCGCCCTCCTGGCTGACACGGCTCTGGGGACGCGGGACCGGCGCCATGACCATCGGGGCACGGGTGTTCGTGCGCCCGGACATCCTGGCCGGTCAGCCCGATCCACTGGGGCGCCTCGTGGTCCACGAACTGGTGCACGCCCGTCAGTGGTCGGACTACGGGCCATTTGGCTTCCTCCGCCGCTATCTGGCCCGATACGTGGGAGGTGTGCTGCGCGGGCTCGGCCACCGGAGCTCCTATCGGGCCAACCCCTACGAGGCGGAGGCCCGGGAGGTGGCGGACCGGTACGGGAACCTCATCTGATCCCGTTTAGGGTGATTACAGGTGATCGAGGAGGGTTGAACGTGAGTGCTCGTCTGTTTCGTCTCGTCCTGATCGCGGCCGTGCTCGGTCTGACACTCGCCGCCTGCGGGGGAGGGTCCTCGGATACGACCCTGCCGGGCGGTGACCCGACGACCACTGCGGATGGCACCGGTGGCGGCGGGACCACCACCACGGCCCTGAATCGCATCCCCGACGAGGCCAGAACCGATCTCCCGGAGGACTTCCCCACGGAGGAGATCCCCCTGATCGGCGAGGTGGTGCGGGGTGGCGGCTCCGACGGGATCTGGATCGTCGTGGTGCGGGCCGAGGGGACCGTCGACCAGGTGCGGGAGGAGGCCGGCCAGGCCCTGCTCGACGCCGGCTTCGAGGCCGAGGACCAAATCTTCACCCCGTACCACAAGGGCCCTTACACGGTCGTGATCCAGGCCGCGCCCGAGGAGGGCGGGGCGGTGCTGGTCAACTACCAGATCTCCACCAGGCCGGGTTCCTGAGCCCCGGCATGGGCCTTGTCGCGCCGCACGTCACCCATTAGTTAGCGGGGGGTGGGGGAGCGCACCTGGAAGCTGGGCCTGAGCCTGGCCGGAGCCGCCGTCGTGGTCGGTGGCTGGCTGGGCTCGGTCCAGAAGACACCGGCCCCGGCGCCTTCTGGCCGGGTCACAATCCCGGTCTCTGCTCCGTCCGGGACGATCCGTGTCCATGTCGCCGGCTGGGTGGCCTCACCCGGCGTCGTTTCCGTGCCGGACGACGCGCTCGTCGCTGATGCGGTGGCGGCGGCAGGGGGGCTCCGGGCAGGCGCCTTCGCCGATGCGATCAACCTGGCTGCCCCGGTGTCTGCCGGCGCCCAGATCGTGGTGCCCGGGCCTGATGGCTCCGGTGCGACGAACGAAGGGGCGCCGGGTGGAGGGAGCGGTCCGATCTCGATCAACCGCGCCAACGCATCCGATCTCGAGGCGCTTCCGGGGGTCGGGCCGGTGCTCGCGGCGCGAATCGTCGCCCATCGTGACCGGAACGGGCCTTTCGAGACAGTGGAGGACCTGCTCGAGGTCCCGGGGATCGGCGAGGCAAAGCTCGCCGCCCTCCGTGACCTGATCACCGTGCCGTGAGCCACCCGGCCCTGCCTCCGGCGGGGTCGTGGCCACTGATGGCCACGGCTGCGATGGTCTGGGTTCTCGCCGCCGTCTTCGGCGCTCCGGCACAGCCCGATCCGTTGCCGCCCGGTCGTGTCGAGATCCAGGCGATCCTGATCACCGACACGATCGCCGGCCGTCACGGTCCGTACGCGCTGGCGGAGAGCGACGGGGTGGTCGTGTTGCTCGACCTCGGCGAGGACATCGATCTCGTGGTCGGCGAGACGGTGCTCGTCGAGGGTGTCGCCACCGGTCGGGTCGGGAGGGCGAGGGGCTCGTGGCACTCCTCCGCGATCCGGGTGCGGCGCCTGGAACGACTCGCCCCGCCGGAGGCGCCCCACCTCGCCGTCGGGAACGCGGTTCGGGGCCGGGTGATGGAGCAACTCGCACCATTCGACGACGGGCGGGCGCTGCTCGCCGGCTTCCTCATCGGCGACACCAGCGAGATGGACCCGTCGGATGAGGAGGCGATGAGACTCGCCGGGCTGTCCCACTTCGTGGCGGTGAGCGGTTCCAACGTCGCCCTCTTCCTGGGCTTGCTGTTCTTGGCCGCGGGTCCCCTCGCCCTGGGTCCGCGACGCCGGGCGTTGGTGGGGCTGGTGGGGCTCCCGGTGTACACGGCCGCCACTCGCTTCGAGCCTTCCGTCATGCGAGCGTCGGTGATGGCCGGTATCGCGCTGGCGGGGAGGCTCGTTGGCATCGCACTGGAGACGTGGCAACTGCTGTCCGTGGCCGTCGTCGGCCTGCTCGTGACCGACCCGTCGCTCGCGTCCAGTGTCGGCTTCCAACTGTCGGTTGCAGCCACCGCCGGGGTGCTGGTGGGCGGTCGGTGGCCCACCGTCGGCGGGAAGGTGGCACGCGGCCTGCTGGTCACTCTCGGCGCGCAGATCGCCGTCGCCCCCCTGTTGCTCATGCACTTCGGCACGGTCCCGGTGTTCTCGCCACTGGCGAACCTCGTGGCCGCCCCTCTCGTGTCGGGAGCGACACTTGCTGCAGCGGCAGGTGTCGCCGGGGTGCCTCTCGCCCTCGACGTGGCATCCGCGTTGGCCGGGATGGTCCTCGACCTGGCGAGAGGAGCCTCGATCTGGCCCCAGGCCACCGCGGGCCAGATGTTCGTGGGCGGAGCCCTGCTTCTCCTGGCGGCGAGGTTCCGTTGGACGCGGATGCCGATCGCGCTGGGTGGTGCCGCCCTGGTCGTCATCGTGGCGATTGGAGGCTCCGCGGATCTCCCGGACGGTGGTGCCATTGTCCTGGACGTCGGCCAGGGAGACGCCATCCTGATCCATGGCGGTGATGGCCGCTTCGCCCTTATCGACGGTGGGCCGGACCCCGTGATTCTGACCCAGAAGCTGCGTCGCTACGGCGTCGGTCAGCTCGACCTGGTGGTGGCGACCCATGTGCACGCCGACCACGTCACCGGTCTTGCCGCGTTGATGGGGGAGTGGTCGGTTGGAGAGTTGTGGGCAGCCTTCGAACCTCACTCGACCGCAGGCTCCGAGGCCCTCGTCGATGCCGCGACCCGAGCGGGCGTCCCGATACGCACCCCGGCGGTCGGGGAGAGGTGGCACTTGGGAGCGCTGGAGCTCGAGGTCGTCGGCCCTCTCCGCCGGTATGCCTCGCCGAACGACCAGTCGATCGTCCTCCTGGTGCGTGGGCCGGCGCGATCGATGCTCCTCGCCGGTGACATCGAAGTCGTCGCCCAGCGGGAGCTGTCAGGTCTCACCGCGGATGTCCTCAAGGTCCCCCATCAGGGAGCGGCCACCTCGGATCCGGATTGGCTGTCCGCAGTGGGGGCGGATCAGGCGGTGATCTCCGTTGGGCCGAACGCCTTCGGCCACCCGGCCCGGTGGGTGATCGACACACTGGAGACCAGCGGGACGGAGGTGCTCCGCACCGACCTCGACGGCGACGTGGCCGTCGACCTGGTGTCGGCCGGGTAGACCGCCCCGCCCCGGTCCTAATCTCCCGAAGGTGACCCTCCCACTCGGCGGAACCGATCTCCCCCTCGGCGGCGTGACGCACGTCATGGGTGTGATCAACATGTCGCCCGACTCCCGGAACAAGCACACGGTCGCCGACGGCGTCGACGCGGCCTTGCGTATGGCCGGGCAGTACCGGGAGTGGGGGGCCACGATCATCGACGTCGGCGGGCAGTCCTCCCATTACGAGAACCCCACCATTGCGGTCGAGGACGAGATCGCCCGGGCGATTCCCGCCGTCGAGGCCCTGGTCGCCGAGGGTCATCTCGTTTCCATCGACACCTGGAAGCCGGAGGTGGCCGCCGCCGCCGTCGGCGCGGGTGCCGTGATCGTCAACGACACCGGTGGCCTCGCCGACCCGCAGATGCGTCGTGTCGTCGCCGACACCGGTGTCGCCGCCGTGGCGGTCTACGTCGAAGGCGCAAACCCTCATGACGTCGGCGCGGTCGAGATCCGGCAGGACAAGGCGGAGCGCACCGCGGCGGGTTTCGCGCGTCTGCTCGATGAGCTGAGTGGCGAGGGGATCGAGAACGTGATCCTCGACCCCGGCATCGCCCTCAACTACCGGGGCAACTATCAGGCGTACACCCGGATGCAGCTCGAGGTGATCATGGATTCGGGTCACCTCAAGAAGCTGGGGCGGCCGCTGCTCATTCCCATCCCGCGGAAACAGCAACTCCACAGGGTGACGGCGTACATCGCTCTCGCCCTCGAGCACGAGGCGGACATCATCCGGGTTCACGACGTGGAAGTGGCTTGCGACCTCGTCGAGCTTTTCGGTCGGTCGGCCCCGCTACCTTGAGAACATGTCGCTGGTGATCGTCTCCGGGCCGTCCGATGGTGGGCCCGGCGAGCGCGAGCGGATGCTCGAGATCGCCCAACAGCATTTCGCCGAGCATGACGTGGACCGCTCCCAGGTGGTGCGGATCGACGTCCCCGGTCGTGGCGCCGGGGAAGAGGGCGACGGTGCCCTCCGGATGGAGCTCGAGCCGATCATTCCCTTCCTTCAGTCGGGATCGTTGTTCGGAGAGCGTCAGGGGCTGCTCATCGTCGATGCCCAGAACCTGCAGGCAGCCGAGGGGACCGTCATCGCGGCGCTGATCGATGGCGCGGATCTGGCCCTGAACGAGGTGGTGTTCGCGGCGGCGGGGAAGCTCCCGTCAGCCCTGACGTCCGTGGCGAAAGTGCGGGGAACCACGGTCACGGTCGGTCGGATGTGGGAGCGTGACGTCCCGAAGTGGATCGGCCCCGAGGCGAGGAAGCGCGGGCTGAAGCTGGACGACGGCGCGGTCAGCGCATTGGTCGCCCGTTACGGGACCGACACCGGGAGCATCGGACGCGCTCTCGACCAGCTCGTCGAGGTGGGTCCCGACATCACCGAGAAGATGGTGCGGGATCGGTTCCGCAACAGACCCGATGAGCCGGCGTGGCACATCACAGACGCCATCTCCAAGGGGGAAGCGGGGGAGGCCCTCCGTCGTCTCTCGGACTTCCTCGTCCACGGTCACCCGCTGGTCTACCTGGCAACTCTGGAGTCCGACCTTCGGCGACGCTCACTGGCGAGCGCTGCGCCTGACGAGGCGACCTTCCGGGAGTGGGTGGGCGGCGGGTCCGATCGTCAGCTTTCGATCCTGTGGCAGCGACGCAACCGGATCAGGGAGAGCTCCCTCCGCAAGGCACAGGAAGCGCTGCTGCGGGCCGACCGTGCCATCAAGACCGAGCCCGAGGAGACCCACCGGGTGACCCTCGAGCGGCTCACCGTGGCAATGTGTCACTGGTATCGATAGGGCGCTGGGTATTCGGTACTTGGAAGCGGAAGGAGCACGGGAGGGGATAAGCCTCGGCCTGCGGGCGCGCGAGAACCGACCCTAGGTCGGGATGAGGATCTCGGTACCGCGTACCGGGTACCAAGTACCGGTCGATCTCAGCTTGCTGAGATCGACTTCGCCAGACGCGACTTCTTGCGCGCCGCGGTCTTGGGGTGAAGCACGCCCTTGGTCACCGCCTTGTCGATCTTCTTCTGGGCGGCGAGGAAGGCCTCGGCAGCCTCTTCACCCTCGGCGGTCTGGGCCTTCTTGATGGCCGTCTTCAGATCGCTCTTGACCGACTTGTTGCGAAGGCGACGAACCTCGTTCTGGCGGTTGCGCTTCTTCTGGGACTTGATGTTCGCCATGTGACCCGAGAAAGGTAGCAGTGCTCCGGCCCCTACATACAATGCCAAAAAGGTACTGAGTACCGGGTACCGGGTACGGGGACCAGATCCACGTACCAAATACCAGGTGCCGGGTACTGGGCCTCAGGCCCGAAATCCTCGATTCGTATGACTGATCAAGCGCGCATTAGGAACTTCTCCATCATCGCCCACATCGACCACGGCAAGTCCACTCTCGCGGACCGGCTGCTGGAGCGAACGGGCGCGGTCGAGGCGCGCGACATGCGGGAGCAGTTGCTCGACAGCATGGATCTCGAGCGGGAGCGGGGGATCACCATCAAGGCGCAGACCGTGAGGCTTCCCTACAAGGCCTCGGACGGCCACGACTACGTCCTCAACCTCATCGACACTCCGGGTCACGTCGACTTCTCCTATGAGGTCTCCCGATCGCTTGCTGCCTGTGAGGGCGCTCTCCTCCTGGCCGATGCCGCCCAGGGGGTGCAGGCACAGACCCTGGCCAACGCCTATCTGGCCATCGAGGCCGGTCTCGAGGTGATCCCGGCGATCAACAAGATCGACCTCCCGGCCGCGGACCCGGAGCGCGTCGCCCAGGAGATGGTCAACATCCTCGGCGGGGACACCGACTCGGTGCTCCGTCTCTCCGCCAAGACCGGTCAGGGTGTCGACGAACTGCTCGAGGCACTAGTGGCCCATGTCCCGGCCCCGACCGGCGATCCGGATGCCCCCCTGCGGGCACTGGTGTTCGACTCCTACTTCGACGCCTTCCGGGGAGTGGTTTGCTACATCCGGGTGGTCGACGGGAGGCTCGGGGCCGGTGACGCGATCCGATTCATGGCCACCGGCGAGGTTCACGATGCCAACGAGATCGGCTACTTGACCCCCAAGGCGGTCCCGGTGGGCGAGATCGGTCCCGGCGAGGTCGCCTATCTGATCACCGGGGTCAAGGAGATCGACCGGATCAAGGTCGGCGACACCATCACCCTCGCCCGGAACCCGGCCAACGACCCCCTCCCCGGTTACAAGGAGCCCAAACCCATGGTGTTCTCCGGGCTGTTCCCGACCGACGGAGACGACTACGAGAAGCTCCGGGAGGCCCTGGAGAAGCTCCGTCTCAACGACGCTTCGCTGAGCTGGGAGCCCGAGACGTCGAAAGCCCTCGGTTTCGGGTTCCGCGTCGGCTTCCTCGGGTTGCTCCACATGGAGATCGTCCGGGAGCGACTGGAGCGGGAGTACGACCTCGACCTCGTGGCCACCGCCCCGTCGGTGGCGTACAAGGTCACGCTCAACGACGGCTCCGAGATCACGATCAAGTCCCCACAGGACCTTCCCGAGCCGACCGAGCGTCGTGAGGTCGCCGAGCCCTACGTGAAGGTGATGATCCTCGCCCCCTCCGAGTTCGTGGGTCCGATCATGGAGTTGGCGACGAGCCGGCGCGCCGTAGTCGGGAACATGAACTACCTGGGCCCCGAGCGGGTGGAGATGGACTTCGAGATCCCGCTCGCCGAGATCGTGTTCGACTTCTTCGATCTCCTCAAGTCGAAGACCAAGGGTTACGCCTCCCTCGACTACGAGCCGATCGGGTACCGGGCATCCGACCTGGTCAAGGTGGACATCCTCCTCAACGGCATTCCGGTCGACGCCTTCTCGGCAATCGTCCACCGCGACAAGGCCTACGACTACGGCACCAAGATGACGGGCCGTCTCCGCAACCTGATCCCGCGCCAGCTCTTCGACGTGCCCATCCAGGCCGCCATCGGCGGTCGGATCATCAGCCGGGAGACCGTCAAGGCCCGCCGGAAGGACGTGACCGCCAAGTGCTACGGCGGTGACATCAGCCGGAAGAAGAAGCTCCTCCAGCGTCAGAAGGAGGGGAAGAAGCGCATGAAGATGGTGGGGTCGGTCGAGGTGCCCCAGGAGGCCTTCGTCGCGGCCCTGCGGGTGGACGACGACGAGAAATGACCTCTGACGAGGCCGACGCCCTCGCTTCGTCGCCCGCGGTCTACGTGCACATCCCCTTCTGCGCCCGGGTCTGCCCCTATTGCGACTTCGCCGTGGTGGCAGGTCGTGACGATGTGGCCGGCCGGTACGTCGACGCCGTGGTCGCCGAGATCCGATCTGCCGAGCCCTGGCGTCCCGTCGAGTCGGTCTACTTCGGGGGTGGCACGCCGAGTCGTCTCGAGCCCGGCCACCTGGCCCGCATCCTGGATGCCATAGCTGATCGTCACGGGATCGCCGACGGTTCCGAGATCAGCCTGGAGGCGAACCCGGAGGACATCGACACGCAACGGGCCGGGGATCTGATCGCGGCCGGGTTCAACCGCATCTCCTTCGGTGTGCAGAGCCTCGACGATCGGGTGCTGGTCTCCCTCGGACGACGACACACCCCGCCGGCGGCTCTCTCCGCAGTCAGGTCTGCACGGGACGCAGGGTTCGCCAACGTGTCGGCCGATCTCATCTTCGGGGCGCCGGGAGAGACAGACGAGTCGTGGCAGCAATCGGTCTCCTCAGCCCTGGCCTCGGAAGTCGACCACGTCTCCTGCTACGCCCTCACCGTGGAGAAGGGAACCGAGCTCCATCGCCGGATCCTGGCGGGGGCACCTGCGCCCGACGGCGACGTGCAGGCCGACCGCTGGGAGACCGCCGACCGATTGCTCGGCGAGGCCGGGATGGCCCGATACGAGGTTTCCAACTGGTCCCGGCCGGGGTTCGAGTGCCGGTACAACCTGACGGTGTGGGCCCAGGGGGAGTACGAGGCCTACGGGCTGGGCGCCCACGGGTTCCGGGATGGCGTCCGGACCCGGAACCTCAGGCATCTCGACACGTATCTGGAGACGGTCGAGTCCGGGAAGCGCCCGCTCGCCGGCACCGAGACGCTCTCGGAATGGGATGCCGAGTTGGACCGGCTGTTCGTGGGATTGAGACGGGCCGTGGGTGTGGCACACGGCCCGGGGACGAGGGCATTCCTGGGTGACCCCGATGGTGTGCGGTTGCTGGAGGCCGGTGTCGTCGCCGACACCGGTGACCGTCTGGTCGTCGTCAACCCCCTACTCACCGACTGGGTGGACCGCGTCGTGCTGTCGCTTCGCGGATGGGAAGAACCGGCCGGGGCGGATATCGTCTAGGCAGGATGCTGGAAGATCGCAGGGCCGAAGTTCTCCGTGTCCTCGTCGAGGAGCACATCCGCACCGGTGAGCCGGTGGGTTCGAAGACGATTGCCGAGCTCTCGGGCCTGGGCGTGTCGGCGGCGACCATCCGCAACGACCTCGCCGCTCTCGAGCAGGACGGATATGTCGTCCAGCCCCACACCTCGGCCGGCCGTGTCCCCACCGCCAGGGCCTACCGCTACTACGTCGACCATCTCGAGGTGAAGACGCTGCCCCGGGCGCATCGCAAGATGTCGGCCATGTTCGGCGAGATGAACATGGAGCTCTCCAAGCTCCTCCGTGCCACATCGGACCTGCTCGCCGAGCTCACGGAGCTACCCGCGGTCGTCGTCGCCCCGGGGCTGGGCCGGGACCGGATCCGGGCGATACACGCCGTTCAACTCACCAACGACCAGGTGCTCGTGGTCGTCATCACCGAAGCCGGCCGGGTCGTCCAGCAGAGAGCCCGCATCCGGCACCACATCACCAGTGAGCAGTTGGAGACGGCCCAGCGCGTCGCATCCGCCGAGCTGGTGGGGGACGAGCTCGGGTCGATCGACGGAATCCCGTCCGAGCGTCTCGAGGACATGGACGAGGCGCTGCGGGAAGTCGTCGACACGCTCGTCGAATGCGTCCAACTCGCATCCACCGCCGGCACCGAGATGTTCGTTGCCGGCGCGCAGAAGATGGCGACCGTCTGGGAGGACGCCAGCACGATGAGCCGGGT
>JAGFIR010000099.1 GCA_024103415.1 Acidimicrobiales bacterium | reverse complement strand
CCGCCGATCTCGATGCGACGGGCGGAACGGAACCCGAACGCCTCGTTGGACACGTCGGCGTCGGTGACCCGCTGGAGGATCTCCCTCGAGTTGGGTCCCTGCAGGTTGATCTGGGCCAGTTCGGCAGACACGTCGGTGATCTGCACCGACTCGGGGGCACGGCGACGCATCCAGGTCTCCACGTGACGATGGGCGGTGTCGGTGGCCACGACCATGAAGTGGTCGTCGGCGAGCTTGGTCACGGTCAGGTCCGCCTCGATGGTGCCCCGTTCGTTGAGCCACTGGGTGTAGGTGATCACACCAGGGTCACCGTCGACGCTCGCCGTGGAGAGCCGGTCGAGGAACGCTCCCGCGCCATCGCCGGCGACGTCGAACTTGGACATGAACGACATGTCGATGATCACGGCCGCCTGCCGGCAGGCCTCGTGCTCGGCCCGCCAGCGCTCGAACCACTCGGGGCGGCCCCAGCCGAGCGGTCCCGGATCTGGAGTCGTCCCCGGATCGCCGAACCAGTCGGGTGACTCCCAGCCGCTCACCTCCCGGAAGTGTGCGCCTTCCTTGGCGAGCCGCTCATGGAGCGGTGAGAGCATCTGGTTGCGGGCGGTCTGTGGGCTCCAGAACGGATAGTGGGGCCGGTAGACCATGCCGAGGATCTCGGCGGTCCGCTCCCGCCGGTACGACTCGTCGGTTTGATACGGCTTGAGCCGCTCGATGTTCATCCCGGTGATGTCGACCTGGGGGTGGCCGGAGACGATCCACTCGGCGACCACCCTGCCGATGCCGCCACCGGTGAGGATCCCGATCGAGTTGAGCCCGGCGGCTACGAAGTAGTTGCGAAGCTCGGGCGTCTCGCCGATGGCCGGTGCGAGGTCGGGGGTGAAGCTCTCCGGTCCGCAGAAGAGCTTCCTGATCCCGGTCTCCGCCGTGATCGGGACCCGCGCCATGGCGGTCTCGAGATAGGGGCCCATTCGGTCCCAGTCCGGCTGGATCTCGCCGAACGCGAACTCGTCGGGCACGTCCTCGGTTCTCCAGGGCGCGGCCACCGGCTCGAACAGGCCGATCATCAAACCACCGGTCTCCTCGCGGTAGTACCCGTAGGAGGAGGGATCCTCGATCACCGGCCAGGCGGGCGACACACCGGGGATCTGCTCGGTGATCAGGTAGTAGTGCTCGGCTGCCTGGAGGGGGATGGACACCCCGTGGGCGGCGCCGAGCTGACGGGCCCACATTCCGGCGCAGTTGACGACGAACTCGCATTCGATCGTGCCCTCATCGGTTTCGACACCCGTCACCGCGCCGCGGTCTGACCGGATGCCGGTCACCCGGACACCCTCGACGATCTTCACGCCCAGCTTTCGCGCTCCTGCGGCGAGCGACATCGTGACGTCGGCGGGATTCACCCTGCCGTCGCCGGCGACGTGGAATCCGGCGAGCACGTCGTCCACCCTGGCGAGCGGGAAGGCCTCGGCGACCTCGGTGGGGGAGATCTCCTCCACTTCGACGCCCAGGTGGCGGTTGAAGGCGGCCACCCGGCGGAACTCCTCGAGGCGGTCGGGGTTCGTGGCCAGTTCGATGAAGCCCACGGGAGCGAACCCGGTGGCCAGACCGGTCTCGTCCTCCAGGCGTGAGTAGAGGTCACGGGTGTAGCGCCGCAGGGAGGTGGAGGTCTCGGAAGTCGATCCGAACGTCACCATGAGGCCGGCGGAGTGCCAGGTGGTGCCGGCCGTCAGCCGGTGCTGTTCGACGAGGACGACATCGGTCCAGCCCAGATGGGCGAGGTGGTAGGCGACGCTCGCTCCGATGACGCCCCCACCGATGATCACCACGCGTGCCCGCTCGGGTGTCTGCACGGCCCGCACGGTAACCAACCTCCTGAGACCTAGGCTCAGCACCGGAGGTCCTCGAATGACAGAGAGTGGTTTCACGGTCGGCCGGGTCTACGAGGACTCATCGGATGGTTACCGGGTCCTCGTCGATCGCCTGTGGCCCAGGGGCCTGAGCAAGGAGGCGGCCCGTATCGACGAGTGGCTCAAGGACGTTGCTCCCAGCCCCGAGCTGCGCAAGTGGTACGGGCACGTGGTGGATCGTTTCGAGGAGTTCGCCCGTCGCTATCGGGCGGAGCTCGAACAGCCTCCGGCGTCGGAGGTCGTGGCCCGTCTCCAGAGGCTCGCCGCAGACCGCCGGGTGGTCCTGCTCACGGCGACCAGGGATGTGCCCCACTCCGGGGCCAGGGTGTTGTTGGACGCTCTGGAGGAGGCGCAGCGTGACGGATGAGACGGTGGTGCGCGCCGCAGTGGCCGAAGATGTCCCCGCCATCTGTCGCTTCGGCGAGGAAGTCGTCGAGGATCACTACCGGCCACTCATCGGCGAGGAGGCGGCGGCCGCACAGGTGCGCGATTGGTGGAACCGGGATCGGATCACGGAGGCCGTGGAGTCCGGTCTCGTCGTCGTCGCCGAGACGGGAGGGAACGTCGTCGGTGTCGCCCAGCGGGGGCGGCACGGGAACGACCACGTCGTCTACAAGCTCTACGTGCACCCGGAGCATCGCGGGCGGGGGATAGGTCCGAGACTGCTCGACGCAATCGCGGCCCGACTGCCCGCGGGGGTCGACCGGCTCTACATCGAGCACTTCGCCGCCAACACCAGGGCGAGTGCCTTCTACGAACGGGAGGGGTACGTCGTCGACCGGATCGAGCCGAGCCCGTCGGGTGATGCGAGGCGGGACGTCATTTGGCGGGTCCGGCGGTTCGACGAGCCGACCCGATGAGTCGTCAGCGGTCCCTGCGGGACAGGGCAGGCCGACCCGGCTCGGTCAGCTTCACCTGGCGGGCGACGACGGCCCCCGGGATGAGCAGGGAGAAGCAGGCGCCGCCCAGCAACTCGGACCGCCGGTAGTTCGCCGACCCGCCGTGTGACTCGGCGACGGCACGGAGGATGGCCAGGCCGATGCCCATCCCCGGGGTGGTGGAATCGAGACGCCGGGCTCCCCGCTCGAAGCGCTCCCAGATCTGATTCTCATAGCGAGTGGGCACTCCCTCGCCGTCGTCGTGGACCTCGATGACCAGCGTCCGTTCGTGACGGACGAAGACCCGGAGCAGGATCTCGCCACCGCCGTACTTCTGGGCGTTGGTGATCATGTTTATCAAGGCCTGCTGGATGCGGTCGGAGTCGATCCGGACGACGCTGTCATGCGGGAGCTGAACGGAGACCTGCGCACCGGGCAGGCTGGCCAGTGTCTCTTTGACCAACCCCGAGACCGTCGTCTGCTCGATCTTCAGCGGGACCCTCCTATCTGATCCCTTGGCCAGGAGCATCATGTCGGAGACCAGCCGGGCCATGTGCTTGGCCTGGCCCGACACGTCGGAGAGCATCTCGTCCTTGAGGTCGTCCGGAATGCTGTCTTCGTCGTCGTCCTCCAGCAGAGCCAGGTACCCCACGATGGCGGTGAGGGGAGTCCTCAGCTCGTGGCTCACCGAGGCAACCAGTTGGGACCGTTGATCCTCGATCTGGGTGCGATGACCCTGGAAGACGATGACCTGGCGGAACAACACCAGCACGAAGATGATCACCAGGGCATCGAGCCCGATGGCTCTCGTCCCCTCGTCGACAAGGCTGTGGAACCGGATCACATGGGTGACGAGGAGCGCCAGGACCAGCAGGTAGGGCCACATGACAATGAGCAGCGGAGTGGAGCGCTCCGGGTACTCACGAAGCAGAGGGGTCCGGTCGACCACCGCCGAGGCGAGGACGCTGCAGGCGGCCGACATCACGAAGAAGGGATAGAACGGCTCGGACTGGGCGAACGTCTGGCCGAGGCCGGCCTCCAGATAGGAGAGGTCGGCAGCGAACTGGAATCCGAGCGTCAGGGCGACGAACAAGAGCCGGATGTCGAGCCGGAATGTGCTCCGTCGGAGGACCAGGATCATCAGCGCCACGATGGCGATGATGTCGATGAACGGGTAGGTGAGGGCGATGCCGAGTTCCCAGCCGGGAACCCGGTCTATGTTCTCCATCAGTCTCGCCTCGATGGAGGTCCAGACGAGGGCGATCAGGGCGATCCCGCCCACGGACGCGTCGAGCAGGGTCGCCACCCAGTCGCGCCCGACCGCCTCGGCCCTCGCCAGGAGACAGATCGCGGCGACCAGCAGCACATAAGTCGTGATGAAGAAGATGTCCATCGGGCCGAATGCCGGCACCGACACACCGAAGGTCACCAGGGTCGCGGTGAGCAGGACTCCCGTTGCCGCGCTGAGGAGCCCGAGGGCCATGACCCGCCAGGCCTTGCGCTCATGAGGGGCAAGGTCGACCGACCGCGCCCACATGATCCACCCCGCGGTTCCCATGCCGACGAACATCCCCGCGGGCCCGAGCGTGGCGGCATGCGTGGGCCAGTAGATGAGAGCGATCGCCAGAGTTATCAGCACAAAGGCGAGCGGGCCGGCGATCTGCCAGCGGCGCAGCGACAGGAGAGATGAGTGCACTTGCTCCTTTATCGGCAGCTTCGGACCCCTTCCAAAGTACGCGGCGGATTGCGCGCCGTGACGTCGGTGGGTCAGTTCCCGATTCGGGTCAGGTGCAATCAGATGCGGAGGCGACCGTCGACGATCTCGATCGTCCGGTCCGTGTACTCCACCATGCGGAGGTCGTGGGTCACCATGATCCCGGCCTTGTTCCGCTCCTTGATCTCCTTGGCGAGCATCTCGACGACCGCCTTCCCCAACTCGGTGTCGAGGCTGGCGGTGGGCTCGTCGACCAGGATCAGGTCGGGGTCGGTGACCAGGGCGCGCCCGATGGCCACACGCTGACGCTCGCCGCCGGAGAGCTGCTCGGGAAGGTTGTCACGGCGATCGGCCAGGCCGAGCTCCTCGAGCAGTTGGTCGGCGCGATCGCCGATCTCCTTCTTGGAGAGGTCGGACACGTTGGCCATGACCGTGAGGTTCTCGCGTGCGGTCAAGAACGGGACCAGGTTGAACGACTGGAACACGAACCCGATCCGGTTGGCCCGGAAGCGGGTCTGCTCCTTCTTCGACATACCCGAGATGTCCTCACCGCCGATCCGCACCGAACCATCGGTGGGGGTGAGCAGCGCCCCGATCATCGAGATCAGGGTCGTCTTGCCCGAGCCGGACGGGCCCAACAGCCCGACGAACTCGTTGCCGGCGAGGTCGAGGGATGCCTCGCTCACGGCGGTGACGGCAGTGTGGCCCTCGCCGTAGATCTTGGTGAGCCCCTCGACTTCGAGGGCTTTGCTGGTCATGCCGGACCTCCTAGGGCATTGGCGGGATCGATTCGGGTGACTCGTCGGAAACTGAAGATGGCTCCAAGGGACCCCATGAAGAGGGCGACGCCGAGGAGGGCGATGGCGGTCTCGCCGAGGAACAGGGCGGGGACGGTGGAGGGCAGCAGCAGGCCCACGACCCTGGAGAGGGCGAGGCCGAAGACGTAGCCCACGGCGGAGGCGATGAGCGCCTGGACGAAGATCGCCGCCACCAGCTTCCGGTTGGGCATGCCGATGGCCTTCAGGACCGCGTATTCGTTGCGCTTCTCCAGCGTCACCAGTGCGAAGAAGAGCCCGACCACGATCGCCGCCACCACGAATGTGGTGTACACGATCCCGTTGAGCGTGATCTTCTGCTGGGACGCGCCGGGAAGGGCGTCGATTGCCTCCTGTGGTGTGGCGACGGACAGGCCCGTCGCTTCGGCGATCCGGTCTGCCGTGGTGCCGTCGGTGGTGATGCCGAGCGCCTGGGAGGTGCCCTCCAAGGCTCCCAGCTCGGGTCGCACGCTCACCCGCACCTCCAAGAAGGTGTCGTGTTGTGCCCATGCCGTGGTGAAGCCGAACCCGGCGTCCCCGGCGACCCCGACCACCTCGAGGTCGGGCCCGTTGGTGGGTGTGATCAGGGAGCCGATCCCGATGCCCTTGCGGGTCACCTGGCTGTCGACGACCACCTCGAGAGCTTCAGGCTCGGGGAGGCGGCCCTCGATGATCTCGACCGGCATCGTGTTGGCGTCGGCGCCGAGGAGGGAGAGCTGCAGGTCCTGCCCTTCGGAGGTGGCCGTCGTGTTGAAGACCGACAGTCGTCCGGCCGTCTCCACTCCATCCGTCGCTGCGACCTGCTCGAGCCTGGCCCCGTCGATGGTCGAGCGGGACAGCTCGAGCCCGGAAGTGGGGGAGAAGACCCAGTACTGCGCCGGGGTGGTCCGGTATGCGCCGGTGGATCCGAGGTAGAGACCGTCGGACAGTGCGGCCAGGATCAGGGCGAGGAACACGATGAACCCAACGGCGCCGGCTATGGCGGCGAACCGGCCCGGAGTCCGCCGGATTTCGGAGAGGCCGAGGTTCATCGCTTGCCCCCCGTGGCGACCTGGGCGGCGTCCTGCTTGAAGATCCGCCGGACCGAGAAGGCGCCGCTGGCCAGCGATCCCGCGAGCACGGCGGCTCCGAGAGTGCCCACGAGCACCGGGTCGATCGAGATCGAGAAGATTTCCCTGGTGGCCGGGATGGCCGCCGCCAGCATGCCGACACCGACAGCCACTCCGATCACGACGAGGAACCCGATCTGGCTGAAGACGTACCCGGCGAGCGACCTGCCGCGGGCTCCGACGGCCTCGAGGAGGGCGAACACCTTGAGCTTCTGCACCGTGAGGATGAGGAAGAAGAAGGCGACGACCACCACGACGATGGCGAAGGTGATCCCGGTGATCAGCGTGAAGGACTGGGTGATCGACGAGGCTCCGGGCGTGGCGTCGGCGGCCTGTGCGGGAGTCAGCGCCTCGAGGTGGTCGAGATCCGCAATGGCGGCGGCCACGCGCCCGGCATCGCCGTCGACGCTGACACCGACCATGTTCACGGGTGTGATCGGAGCTCCCGGATACTCGGAGGCAAAAACCTCCTCGAAGGTCTCGAACGGCACGTAGATCGTGGGCAGCACCGAGTAGGTGGCTCGGTCGGCGACCCCGACGACCTCGATGTCGACCCCCGAGATCTCGAAGGTGGATCCGATGTCGAGGCCGGCGTCGGAGACCGCGGTGGTGTCCACGACCGCCTGGCCGGGACCGGGGAGCGCTCCGACCACTTCGGTCGGGCTCCCGGGGCCGTCGACCTCGACGCCCCACAGGGAGACGTTGGCGGTGTCGCCGGCGATTGTGGCCTCGATCGACATCACCGATATCGGCGCGGCCGCCATCACGCCATCGACCTCTTCGACGCGAGCCACGTCGTCGGTGGTGAGACGGCTCGCCTGGACGGTGGCCTGGGCCTCGGACTGGAAGACGAGGAGATCGGAGGAGTTGTACGCCACCGCCCCGACGAAACGATCGAGCAGGGTGGTGCTCACGGTGTTCACGAAGAGCAGCAAGAAGAAGAGGAGACCGACGGCGACGGCGAGAAGCCCGAACTTGAGCTTCGACCGCCAGATCTCACGAAACCAGATCATATGGACATTCTGTCATGTATCTCGACATAGTATCAAATCAGTGGACTAAGCGTCTAAGCTGGGACCATGAGCTCGTGGGACCGACATCTCGCCGACGCGCGCACCGCCCTACGCCGGGGGATCCAGGACGCCGCGCTGCGTCTCATCCACGAGAAGGGGATGCCGCACACGACGATGTCCGCAGTCGCCGAGGAAGCCGGCGTCAGTCGCCAGACGCTTTACAACCATTACCCGGATCTCGAGGAGATAGTCCTCGATGCGGCACGCATCCGGATCGCCGAGGCGTCCGAGATCATCGCCGCCCAGATGGCCGCCGCCCCGGACGTCCGGACCGCGTTGTCGATCTACATCCGGGGGATGCTGACCAACCCGGATGACACCGCGATCGCCGGCATGACTGGGATGTCGGCCGACGCGGAGCGCCAGGTGATGGAGATGCTCGAGCCATTGCAGGGCCATCTCGCCGATCTCATCAGACGGGGAATCGACGACGGGACCTTCCGACCCGAGCTCGATCCGGATGATCTCGCCGAGATCGTGTTCCACATGCTGGGGTCGGGCTATCGCCTGGTTCAGGCAGGCCGCGATCCGATTCACATCTCCCGGACGATGGAAGGACTCATCCTCCGGGCAATCTCGGCCTGATTCAGAGGGTCGCCGAGAGG
>JAGFIR010000058.1 GCA_024103415.1 Acidimicrobiales bacterium | reverse complement strand
ACGGCGAACATGAACGTCAGGGTCTGCACCATCGGCACGTCGGCCTGGCCTATGGCGGTGATCAACAGAGCCCCCATCCCGTTGATGCGGAAGATCTGCTCGGTGATGATCGCCCCGGCGAAGATGCCCGGGATCTGGAGTGCGATCAGGGTGATCACGGGGATCATGCTGTTGCGAAGGACGTGGACGGTGACCACCGGCCTCTCCCCGAGACCCTTGGCACGGGCGGTCCGCACGTAGTCCTCATTGAGGTTGTCGAGAACCGATGCCCTGGTGAACCGGGTGAGCGCGGCCGCGTTGAACAGGGACAGCACGGCGACCGGCATGATCATCTGTTTGATCTGTTTCCAGATGCTCTCCCAACTGGTCCAATCGACGGAGTGGGTGGTGTCGTAGAACGAGGGGAACCACTTCAGGTTGACGGCAAAGATCACGATGGCGACCAGACCCGTGAAGAAGGTGGGAACCGAGAAGCCGACCATCGAGAAGAAGGTGCCCACGTTGTCGAACCACGAGTACTGCCGGTAGGCGGACAGGATGCCCGTGGGGATGGCGATCAGTATGCCGATGACGAACGCGGTGCCCAGCACCCACATCGTCTGTGGCAGACGGCCCCAGATGATGTCGAGGGCGGGCGCCCGGCCGGCCCACGACACGACGCGGACACGGTTCTCGCAGTCGCCGATGCACACGTTGAACATCGACTCGATGACGTGGAGCGGCTCGTTGATGAACATCAGCTGCATCCACTTGAGCCAGCGGATGAGGAACGGCTCGTCGAGACCGAGAGCCCTCCGGATCTGCTCACGGGTCTCTGGCGGGATGTTGAGGGGCAGGTTGGCCGTGGGGTCGCCGGGCGCCAGGTCGAGGATGGCGAAGATGACGAACCCGATCGCGAGCAGCGTCGGGATCGCCAGCAACAGGCGACGAATCAGGTAGCGGCCCATGGTCTCCTAGGTCCGGTCCATCGGTGAGAGGGAGGGCCTCCCGGGTCTCCCCGGGAGGCCCTCCTCACTTCCGTCGGTTGTGGACTTCCTCCGTCAGGGAACTATTCGCGGTACCAGTCCGCGATGTTCCAGAACTCGGAGTCCCAACCGTTGAGGGTGTCGTAACCCTTGATGTCGTTCTTGAACGCCGACACCGAGGCACGCCACACGAGGGGGATCACAGCACCGTCGCCGACGATGATGTCGGAGAGCTGGTTCATGATCTCCGCACGGCGATCGAGATCGGCCGTCCGGGTCAGCTCCTCGTAGAGGGCGTCGAACTCCTCGTTCGAGTACCGGAGCAGGTTGGCGCCGGAGTAGTTGTTGAACGCACCGGTGATGTCATCCGTCGTGTACTGCACGAAGTGCGAGTTGCCATCGGGCAGCGGCACGAAGGTGTACATCTGGATGTCGTGCACGAACCGGTTGATGTTGTCGGCGCCGTCCTCGTTGCCGAAGAAGACGCTGGCATCCGTGTTCAGCAGCTCGACACCGATCCCGATCTGCTGCCAGTAGCTCTGGATGAGCTCCTGGAACGTCTGACGGACTGCGTTCGTCGACGTGTGGAACGAGAACACCAGATCACCGAACTCCGGGTGCTCCCGGATCCCGTCACCGTTGGAGTCCGTGTAGCCCAGACCGTCGAGGATCGAATTGGCCTCGTCGATGTCCTGGGTCAGACACCAGTTGTGGGTCGGGGAGTTGGTCGGTGGCCAGATGCTGCAGATCGGCTGACCGGCGACGCCGTAACCGATTTCCGTCAGCTCGGTCCGGTCGATCGCCAGGGACAGGGCCTTGGCGAAGTCCGGATTGTTGTGGAACACCGGGTGCGGGTTGTTCCCGTCCATCCACTCCGAGGGCGGATCGCTGCTCGGATCGGTCTGGTTCAGGTTGAGGTGCTCGATGTTGGCCGCGAAGCCGGCTTCGAGGA
>JAGFIR010000009.1 GCA_024103415.1 Acidimicrobiales bacterium | reverse complement strand
AGTAGGAGTAGCCCTTCGACATGTACTCGTCGACGGAGTCCTGGACGAAGGTGGTCGACTGGTAGATCGGGGTGAGGATCGCCCCGGTGACGGGATCAGGCGTGACGCCGGCGTGGATCTGCTTGGTTCGAAAGCCCATGGGGGTGATGGTAAGCCTGGTCGGCCGCATCGGGATCAGGGGACCGTGGTGGTGATCACCGGTATCTCCCGGAACTCCTGCTCGACTCCGTCGAAGCCCCCGCCCTGCATCGAGACTGACGTCCCCCACGACAGGAAGAAGCTCGCGGCGCCGATGACGACGATGGCGACAAGGGTGACCACGAACACCGCCGCCTCGATGGGAAACGTCATGGTCCAGTTCCGGTCCATCGGTGCGCTCATGTCGATTCGACGTCGGAGGCTAGCTCTCGGTTCCGCGTGCGGGAGGGGGTTCGACGGGTTCGGCACCCCCTACCCCCGACTCCGCTTCGCTTCGCCGGCGGTACCTTCCCCCGCCCCCTTCGGTCGCAGGGGACTGATCCTTGCCTTCTACCCGAATCGGTAGCCCACCGAGCGGACGGTGGTGATCCACGAGGAGCGCTCCTCGCCGAGTTTGGAGCGCAGGCGGCGGACATGGACGTCGACCGTCCTGGCTCCCCCGTAGTACTCGTATCCCCACACCTTGCTCAACAGCTGCTCCCGCGACCAGACCCGGCCCGGGTTCTGCATCAGGAAGCGGAGCAACTCGTACTCCATGAAAGTCAGGTCCATCGGCTCGCCGGCCAGTGTCGCCCGGAAGTTGAGCGGGTTGAGCTCCAGATCCTTGAACACCACGGTCTCATCGGAGTCCCCGATGGCGGTGAGCCTCTTCAGCCTCAGCCTCATCTCCACGGCGTGCACCGGCTCGAGGATGAAGTCGGTGATCCCGTCGGCGCCTTCGATCATGGCCAGGGTCGGCCCGTCGACGACCGCCAGGACCGGCACCGCGAAAACCTCGACGATCCGGGCCACCTCGCGGATGCGTCGCATCGGCTGCTCGGACAATTCCACCACCAACACGTCGGCCTCGGCGATAGCCAGACTCTCGGTGGCGAGGTCGACCAAACCGAGAACCTCCGCTCCGGCGAGGCTGAGTCCATCGGCCACAGGCTCCGACGGAGGGTTCGGGTAGACGGCCGCGATCACAGGATGGGCAGGTAGGTCTGCAGCTCGAACTTGGAGACGTGGCGCTGGTAGTTGTCCCATTCGGCCCGCTTGTTGCGCAGGAACCAGTCGAAGACGTGCTCCCCGAGTGCTTCGGCGACCAACTCGGAGCCTTCCATCAGGTCGAGGGCCTCCGCCAGTGTGTCGGGCAAGCGCTTGATCCCCGCCGCGGCCCGTTCGGCGGGGGTGAGGCGGCCCACGTCGGCGTTGATCTCCGGCGGCAGCTCGTACCCCTCCTTGACCCCCTTGAGGCCGGCGGCCAGGAGCACCGAGAGGGCGAGGTACGGGTTGCAGGCGGCGTCCGGGGCCCGGTATTCGACCCGGACCGACGCCGGCTTGTTCTTCTTCACGAACGGGACCCGCACCAGAGCCGACTGGTTGTTGCGGGCCCACGAGATGTAGACGGGTGCGTCGTAGCCCGAGACCAGCCGCTTGTAGGAGTTGACCCACTGGTTGGTGATAGCCGTGATCTCGGGGGCATGACGGAGGAGTCCGGCGATGAACGCCTGGCCCACCTTGGACAACCCGCCCTGGCTACCCGGCTCGTGGAAGGCGTTCACATCGCCCTCGAACAGCGACAAATGAAGGTGCATGCCCGACCCGTCGTAGTCCTCCAGAGGCTTGGGCATGAAGGTGGCGAAGATGCCGTGCTGGAGGGCGATCTCCTTCACGGTGAGCCTCGAGGTCATGATGTTGTCCGCCATCGTCAGCGCGTCCGTGTAGCGGGCGATGATCTCGTGCTGGCTCGGGGCCACCTCGTGGTGGGAGTGCTCGATGGGGATCCCGATCTGCTCGAGCGCGTTGATCGTCTTCCGCCTGTACTCCTGGGCGCCGTCGAGCGGGGTCAGGTCGAAGTAGCCGCCGTGGTCGAGGACCTTGGGTTCCGGGCCGGAGTCGGCAAAGTAGAAGAACTCCAGCTCCGGAGCCGCGTAGAAGGTGTAACCCAACTCGGAGGCGACGGCCAGGTTGCGCTTGAGCACGGTCCTCGGGTCACCGGGGAAAGGCTCCCCGTCCGGGGTGAAGATGTCGCAGAACATCCGTGCGACCTGCTCCTCGGTGCGCCAGGGGAGCACGGCAAACGTGGACGGGTCGGGCTTGGCCAGCATGTCCGCCTCCTGGACCCGGGCGTAGCCGTCGATGGCGGAACCGTCGAAGGTCATGCCTTCGTCGAAGGCGGTCTCCAGCTCGGCCGGGGAGATCGACACCGACTTGAGAAATCCTTGGACGTCGGTGAACCAGAGTCGGACGAACCGGATCCCCCGCTCCTCGACGGTCCTGAGCACGTATTCGGCTTGCTTGCTCATCGAGCTCCTTCTAGGCAGGGCGTCTGCGCGCCGCCAGCCACTTGCGTCGAAGTGATTTTCGCTCCTCTTCGGTGGTTCCGCCCCAGATTCCCGACACTTGATTGGTCTCCAGGGCGTACTCGAGGCAGTCGTAGACGACCGGGCAGGCCGAACATACCGATCTGGCCTTCTCCACTTGGCCCAACGGGGTGTCGGTCGTGGGGAAGAAGAGCGGGAAGGAGATGCCGGCACAAGCGGCCCTCACCTTCCATCCGGCTTCTACGCCGACGGCAGCAGGCCGTGTGCTCACATCGTCAAGTGTCGTCGGGCTGGGCTCGCGAAACAAAATGAACTGCTCTCGGGCCCCCCACACGCCCCCGGACCGGGGGTACCCTGTCCGCGTGCCGCGAATCCGCGCCGCCACCATCGACGAGCACAAGAGCCTGACCAGGTCGGCTCTTCTCGGCGCGGCGCGGGACCTCATCGACACCGAGGGAAGTGCCGACATTCCCCTCGGGGATGTGGCGTTCCTGGCCGGGGTGGGCCGGACGACGCTGTACGACTACTTCACCGACCGTGATGACCTGATCGCCTCCTTGGTGGAAGAGGAGCTGCCGAACGTCATCGAATCGATCATCTCCGCCGTCTCGACGGACCTTCCGCCGGTGGAGCAACTGGCTGAACTGGCGGTCAGGACGGTGGAATTCGTCGCCGACGACAGGGTCTTCGGGGTGATCCTCCACCGGGAGGTCGGGCGCATGGGACCCGACGCCCAAGAGCGGATTCGCCAGGCGCATTCCAGCCTCGCCACCGAGTTGACCGCTCTCCATATGAGAGGCGTCCGGGAGGGCCTCTTGCGTCCCATGCCACCGCGGGTGGCGGGGAGGCTCATAGGCGACACCCTGATGGCCGGTGCCAGGCTCCTCATCGATGGTGCGGCTTCCCGCCGGGAGGCCGCCGAGCACGTCCGGGCTTTCCTCTTGGGTGGGCTCGGATACGTGCCGTAGAACAAGGCGACATGGACACCTTGACCCCGGAGCAATACTTGAACCGGGAGCTCTCGTGGCTCGACTTCAGCCGTCGCGTCCTGGCGATGACCGGCCGACACGACGTCCCCCTCCTGGAGAGAGCGAAGTTTCTCGCCATCTGGGCCGGGAGCCTCGACGAGTTCTTCCAGGTCCGCGTGGCCGGGCTCAAAGAGCAGGAAGCCCACGGCCTCCGGTCTCACACCGCTGACGGGCTCACCCCGAGTCAGCAGCTGGCCGCCATCCGCGCCGAGGTGATAGGCCAATACGAGACGGTCTCCAAGAAATTCCTGTCCGAGATCGCTCCGGCCCTTGCGGCCGAGGGAATCGTCTTCAGCGACTACCCCACCCTCGACGCCGAGGACCGGGATTACCTGGATTCGCAGTTTCATGAGTTGGTGTTCCCGGTGGTGACCCCGCTGGCTGTCGATCCGGCCCACCCGTTCCCCTACATCTCCAATCTCTCCCTCAATCTGGCCATCGTCGTCCGCAACCCTGAGACCGGATTGTCCAAGTTCGCTCGCGTCAAGATCCCGCCGGTGTTGCCTCGGTTCTTGGTCCTGCCTGATGGGGAGCAGTTCGTTCCACTCGAGCAGCTCATCGCCGCCCACATCGACACCCTCTTCCCGGGCATGGAAGTCGAGCGCCACCACGCATTCAGAGTGACGCGAAACGCCGATTTCGAGATCGAGGAGGACGAGGGCGGCGATCTGCTGATGGCCATCGAATCCGAGCTCACGCAGCGACGTTTCGGCCGGATGGTTCGACTCGAAGTGCAGCCCGACATGCCGGCCGACATTCTCGACCTCCTCAAACGGGAGATGGGAGCGGTCGACGAGGACGTTTACGTGGTCGAAGGGCCCCTCGATTTGGCAGGCCTATGGGGCTTGTACGACCTCGAACGACCAGAACTCAAGTTCGAGCCGTGGGCGGGCGTCGTCCCGTCCCGGCTGTCTGTGCCGCTGAGTGAGACGGTCGACGTCTTCGGTGTGATCCGCCAGGGTGACCTGCTGGTACACCACCCCTACGACTCGTTCGTCTCGTCCGTGGAGGCCTTCGTCGCCCAGGCTGCCCGGGATCCCGACGTACTCGCCATCAAGTCGACGCTGTACCGGACGACATCCGACAGCCCGATCATGCGCGCCCTCATCGAAGCCGCGCAGCGCGGCAAGCAGGTGGTGGCGCTGGTCGAGCTGAAGGCTCGCTTCGACGAGGAGCGGAACATCGAGTGGGCGCAGCGCCTGGAGGAGGCCGGGGTCCATGTCATGTACGGAGTGGTCGGCCTGAAGACGCACACCAAGCTGACGCTGGTGGTCCGTCGGGAGGGCGATCGTGTCGTGCGCTACGCCCATATCGGCACGGGCAATTACAACGAGCGGACTGCACGCACCTATGAGGACGTGGGGGTCTTCACCGCGGATTCCGACATCGGCGCCGACCTCACCGACCTCTTCAACTACCTGACCGGGTACAGCCGTCAGCGTTCCTACCGCAAGCTGGCGGTCTCGCCCGACGGCATCCGTCAGCGGATGACGGAACTGATACGGGCGGAGGCAGAACGACCCAACGGACACATAACGATGAAGATGAACGCGCTCGTCGACGAGGGGATGATCGGGGAGCTGTACGAGGCTTCGGCGCGCGGCGCCCGGGTCGAGCTCGTCGTGCGTGGTATCTGCTGCCTCCGACCGGGCATCCCCGGAATGTCGGACAACATCACGGTGCGATCACTGGTGGGCCGCTACCTGGAGCATTCGCGGATCTATCGCTTCGGCCCCCGCGGTAGCGACCGGGTCTACTACTTGGGCTCGGCCGACCTGATGCCTCGAAACCTGGACCGCCGGGTGGAGGCCCTGGTGCCGGTGACCGACCCGACGCTCCAGTTCCGGATCGACGAAGTCCTCGACGTCGTCCTCGCCGACGACAACCTGTCGTGGGAGATGCTCCCGGACGGCACGTGGCGGAGGGTGCCACAGCGGGTGGGGCTCGACGCTCACGTCGCGCTCCAAGAACTGGCGCTGGCGCGCTCTCAGGCGTAGCCGGCTTCATTCAGGATGTCTCCCCCACTTGTGGGGGAGTACCGGCGAAGCCGGGGAGGGGGCGCGCCACTCACCTCCACAGATCAAATCCTCAGATGTTCACCGATCGTTCACCTCGACCTTGCTTGCGTGTCAAACGCGCTCCGTACGTTCCAGGTCAATGCTGAAGACAAAACGACTCGCAAGTGCGGTCGCGGTCATGGCACTCGTCCTCGCTGCCTGTGGCGGTGACGGCGGCGCGACCTCGACCACATCCGGATCACAGACCACGACCACTGGCGGAGGAGCCACCACTGTTCCGGGTGGTACCTCCGACCTCGGCCTTCCGATCATCGACCCCATAGACGTCGACGCGTCCGTGGACATCGGCATCGCCGGTTCGTCGACGGTGTTCCCGTTGTCCGAGGCCGTGTTGCAGCGGTGGATCGACGAGGGCGGCCCTCAGTACACCATCGCATCGATCGGCTCCGGGGGCGGTCTCGACCGGTTCTGTGTCGAAGGTGGCTCCGACATCGCCAATTCGTCGCGCCGGATCAACGAAGGTGAGATCGAGGCGTGCACCGACACCTGGGGCGAGCCCCCGATCGAGGTGCGGGTTGGCAGTGATGCCCTGTCCCTCGTCATCAGCCCGGGCAACTACTTCGCCCAGGAGCTGACCCTGGAGGAGATCGCCACCGCGTTCTCGCTGACCAGCCCGACGGCCACCTGGGCCGACGTCAACCCCGACTTCCCCGCCCATCCCATCCAAGTGTTCACGCCTGGTGAGGACTCGGGGACCTTCGACTACTTCAACGAAGTGGTCTTTCCCGACGAGTACGAGGCCGACGAGCCTTCCCCGATTTTGTCGTCGATCGCCCAGATCGTTGGCGAGGACGACAACCTGACGGTGAGCGGCGTCGCCGGGGACGGGTGCACCGAGGGTGACCTCACCTCGACATGTGCCATCGGCTACTTCGGCTACGCGTACTACCAGGAGAACGCTGGCCGGCTCCAGGTCGTCACGGTGGATGGTGTGACTCCCAGCGCGGAGTCGGTCAACGACGGCACCTACCCGATCGCCCGACCGCTCTACATGTACACGGCGGCAGCGGTGATCGAGGCGAAGCCTCAGGTGGCGGAGTTCATGGCCTACTACCTCACCGTGGTCAACGACGTCATTGGAGTCGTCGGCTACTTCCCGGCTCCGGAGGATGCCCTCCAGGAGGCCGCCGACAACATCAAGGAGGCGGCCGGCTGGTAGCCACGCCGCTTCGAGGCGAGGAGACCCGGTCCGACCGCTCGTCGGGCCGGGTTCTTGCCTGGACCGGCCCGAAGAGAGGAAGACAGTGAGCACTGAGAGCAGAGTTCCGGGAGACCGACCCGGGGCCGAACTCCACCGACGCAGACGCCCAGGGGAAGTGGCGATCCGGGCGTTCTTCTTCGCCTGTGGTGCTCTTTCGATCGCGGTCACGTTCGGGATCCTCTACGAGCTCGGCACAGAGTCCTTCCTCTTTTTTGCCGACGAGCGCGTCTCGATCGCCGAGTTCTTGACCACGACGGTTTGGCAGCCCCAGGCCGGAAGTTTTGGGATCTGGCCGTTGGTGCTGGGAACGATGTACATCAGCCTCATCGGGATGGTCGTCGCGGTTCCAGTTGGACTGGCGGCTGCCATCTACCTGTCCGAATACGCCAGTCGGCGTGTGCGCAGCATCCTGAAGCCGGTTCTGGAGACCCTGGTCGGCATCCCGACCGTCGTCTTCGGTTTCTTCGCCTTGACCTTCGTCACCCCGCTCCTGCGGGCCATCTTCGGCACCAGTGTGGTCGGATTCTTCAACGTGCTTTCCGCGGGGATCGTGGTTGGGCTGCTCATGGTCCCCTTGGTCAGCTCGCTCGCCGAGGACGCCATGTCTTCGGTGCCCGGCTCGCTTCGCCAGGCCGCCTACGCCATGGGGGCGTCGCGTCTGGAGGTGACCACCCGGGTCGTCGTTCCGGCTGCGCTCTCGGGCATCGCAGCAGGTGTCGTCATCGCCATGTCCCGCGCGATCGGGGAGACGATGGTGGTCACGCTGGCTGCCGGCGCCGCGCCCCGCAACTTCGATCTCGGGGTCGATCCGTTGTTCGGGTACGTGCTCAACCCGTTTCAGGGTGCCCAGGCCATGACGGGTTACGTGGCCGTCACCGCGTCCGGTGATCTCGCCTACAACACCATCGACTACAACTCGATCTTCGCCATCGGGCTCACGTTGTTCTTCATGACGCTGGGTCTGAACGCACTGAGCCGGCGCCTGGTGAAGAGATTCCACCAGGAGTACCAGTGACGATCGACGCTCCAGAGCGGGAAGAGACCCAGTCCCATTTCCCAACGGAAGTCGAGTACGGGCGACTGGTGCGGTGGCGGACCCTCAAGGCGCGGTGGTTTCAGCTCGCCTGTTTCGTGGCGCTGTTGGTGGCCGTCCTCGCCCTGGCCACGCTGCTCTACACGATCATCGACGACTCGTTCGGCCTGGTCGCCGTGGTCAACCAGCAGGAACCGGAAGACGTCGTCGCCGGGCTGGGGCACGACCCCGCAGTGACGACGCTGGGTGAGCTCGAGTTCGACGAGCTGGTCGGTCTTCTCTCCGCCAACGTGACGAGCGGCGTCGGCCGGAGGCTGGAACGCGAGCAGCGGTTCTATGCCGACCGTCTCGTGTTCGAGTCTCCCGAAGTCTGGAACGAAGTCTGCAGTTCGAGCGAACCAACGCCGGGGTGCAGTCGGGGCCCTCGGGGCCGCGACGATGTCTACGCCCTGGTTCTGGAGCGGGTCGTCCAGCCTGACGTCATCGCCTCCTATCCGCTGGTGCCATCGCTCCTCGATCCGGAGGGCTTCGACGAGGAGATCCGGCTCGGTTTCGAGTCCGGCCGTTTCTCCGAGTACAGCCCCGAGCAGGTGCAGATCGAGTGGAGGGCTTGGTTCAATCCGACGTTTGTCCGTTCGCCCCAGAACGCGACACCGGAGATAGCCGGGATTCGCACGGCCATCCTGGGTTCGATGTGGCTCGTGATCATCACGGTGGCTTTCGCGGTACCGGTAGGCGTCGGTGCCGCCATCTATCTCGTGGAGTACGCCCGACCAACGCGGCTCAACGGCTTCATTCAGACCAACATCAACAACCTGGCCGGTGTGCCATCGATCATCTACGGGATGCTGGGGCTGGCGATTTTCGTGAGGCTCTTCGAGTCCTTCACCTCCGGCGCCTTCTTCACCGCCGGTGTACCCCCGTCGGAAAACGGGAGGACGGTGCTGTCAGCGGGCCTCACGCTCGGGCTGCTCGCCCTGCCGGTGGTGATAATCAGCGCTCAGGAGGCTTTGAAGGCCGTTCCGGACTCGATTCGGAGCGCCGGATTGGCTCTGGGGGCCACCCGCTGGCAGACGGTTCGCAGCCAGGTGCTTCCCGTGGCCCTACCGGGGATCCTGACCGGCACCATCCTCGCGGTAGCCCGCGCCGTCGGAGAGACCGCTCCTCTCATCCTCGTCGGTGCCGCCAGCTTCATCACATCGGACCCGACCGGTCCCTTCTCAAAATTCACGGCGCTTCCCATCCAGATCTTCCAGTGGACGTCGCGACCGCAGCCCGAGTTCCACAACATCGCCGCCGCAGCCAGCATCGCCCTCCTTCTGCTGCTTCTCACTCTCAATGCCGCCGCCGTCATACTCCGCAACCGGTACAGCAGGAGGGTCGAGTGACCAATGACATGCCAACCGAAGCCGTGCTCGAGAACCCTCGGGTCATTGCCGGCGGAGCCACTCAGGTGGCCAAGACCCCGGCGGTGATCGAGACCAAGGGGATGAGTGTCTTCTACGGGGACTTCCTCGCCGTCGCCGACGTCTCGCTCCGGTTTCAGCGCAATGAGATAACCGCACTCATCGGACCGTCCGGCTGTGGCAAGTCGACCGTGCTGCGGTCGTTGAACCGGATGAACGATCTCATCCCAACTGCCCGCACCGTGGGGGAAGTCCACTACCACGGGGAGAACATCTACGCCGATCACATCGATCCGGTGCGGGTCCGCCGCACCATCGGCATGGTGTTCCAGAAGCCGAACCCCTTCCCCAAGTCGATCTTCCAGAACATCGCCTGGGGAGCGAAGGTCAACGGTTTCAAGGGATCGAAGTCCGACCTCGAGGACCTGGTCGAAGAGGCGCTTCGGTCGGCTGCCCTCTGGGACGAGGTCAAGGACAAGCTGCCGGCGAGTGGGTACTCGTTGTCCGGAGGCCAGCAGCAGCGGCTGTGCATCGC
Source organism: Acidimicrobiales bacterium (assembly GCA_024103415.1). Classification (GTDB taxonomy): domain Bacteria; phylum Actinomycetota; class Acidimicrobiia; order Spongiisociales; family ZC4RG35; genus ZC4RG35. The sequence continues at coordinate 14,720 of JAGFIR010000009.1, read as the reverse complement.
CAGGGCCATCGCCACCAAGCCCGACGTCATCCTCATGGACGAACCCTGTTCCGCTCTCGACCCGATCGCCACCACGAGGATCGAGGAGCTGATGCTCCAGCTCAAGGAGACCTACTCCATCATCATCGTCACGCACAACATGCAGCAGGCCGCCAGGGTCTCGGACAAGACGGCCTTCTTCAACGTCGAGATCTCCCAGGCGGGGAGGACTGGTCGGCTGGTCGAATTCTCGCCCACGGATCAGCTGTTCACCACTCCCAAGGAGAAGGAGACCGAGGACTACATCACAGGGAGGTTCGGGTGACCGCCGACGCAAACGTCCACTTCCATGACGAACTGGCCGCTCTGGAGCGGCGAGTGCTCGGCATGGCAGACCGGGCGCACGAGATGGTGGGGCTGGCAGTGACGGCCGCCACCCAAGGTGACCTGGCCCTCGCCGATCGGGTCATCGCCATGGACGACGAGATCGACGAGAACTACCTAGGCGTCCACCATCAGTGGACAACATTGATGGCGCGCCACCAGCCGTTGGGCTCCGACCTTCGGCGCATGGCGGCCCTTCTCCAGCTCAGCGCCACCTTCGAGCGCATGGGAGACCAGTGCGTCAACATCGCCAAGATCGCCCGCTTCAACGAGGGGTTGCCTCGGGTCGACCGCATCTGCGGGAAGATCGAGGAGATGGGCGATCTCGTCCGCCCCATGATCCGCACGGCTCTCGACGCCTACATTCGCCAGGACGTGGAGGAGGCGAGGCTGCTGCCCTCCATGGACGAGCCCGTTGACCGACTCAATGCCTCGATGTACCAGGAGGTGGTCACAGTGGCCGGCGATCCCAGGATGTTGGAGTGGGCGACAAAGATGCTCATGGTGTCCCGGGCCCTGGAGCGGTTGGGCGATCAGGCCGTTGACCTCGGCGAGATGACGGCATACCTGGTGACCGGCGAGCGCGTCGAGTTCGACGAAAGCGGGATAATGCTCCGAGATGCTTGAAGCGCGTCCCTTCCGGGTGCTGGTGGTCGAGGACGAAGCGCCGCTCGCCGAGTCGATCCGGTACGCCCTCGAATCCGAGGGATTCATGGTGTCCACGGCAGGAAGCGGCCCCACCGGTCTCGAAGCCGCGCGGTCGCACAACCCCGACGTCGTCCTGATCGACCTCATGCTTCCGGGAATGTCCGGTCTCGACGTTTGTCGGGAGATCAGATCGTTCAGCGACGCCGCCATCATCATGCTCACGGCGAAGGACGCCGAAGCCGACAAGGTCGCCGGGCTCGAGCTCGGGGCCGACGACTACATGACCAAGCCGTTCTCCATGCGGGAGCTGATAGCCCGCATCCGGGCGCAGCTCCGCCGGCTCGCCCGCACCGGTCAGTTCGCCGAGGCCAACGAGGTGCTGCGGGGCGGTGCTGTGGAGATGGACATCGAGGCCCATGTGGTTCGGGTGGACGGCGAGACGGTGGACCTGACCCCGAAGGAGTTCGACCTCCTCGAGTCGCTGATGCGGCGAAAGAATCGTCTGGCCGAGAGACACGCTCTCATCTCCGAGGTTTGGGGCCCGTCGTACTTCGGCGACACCAAGACCCTCGATGTGCACGTCAAGCGGCTGCGGGAGAAGATCGAGAGGGAGCCCTCCCGGCCGACCCACATCGTCACGGTGCGTGGTCTCGGGTACAAGTTCGTCGATGAGTGACCCGGCTGGCCGGTCGAGCATCTCCAGTCGAGTCCTGGTGACCGGCGGGATCGTCGCCATGGCGTTGGTCCTGCTGATGATGGGGATGGTCGAGCGCTCCGTTCGCTCGATCTGGCTCGCCGACCTCGACGAACACCTGGTGGACCTGGGCGAGTCGGTCGCGGCCGGGCTGGGTGCTGGTGACGACGACGCATGGATCACAGAGGTGTCGAACCGCACCGGTATCCGCGTGACCCTGATCGCTCCGGATGGGCTCGTGGTCGCCGATTCGCACGAGGAAGAGGCGGAGTTGGAGAACCACGGCGACCGCCCCGAGGTTGTGGCTGCTCTCCGGGGGAAGGTGGGCCACGCCACCCGGCTCAGCGAGAGCTCAGGCTTCGCCCAGCGCTATGTGGCCTTGCCATTTCCCGGGTTGGTGGTGCGGGTGTCGACCCCCACCTCAGTGATCGAAGATCGGTTGTCGGACACCAGACGAGTCATTGCCATGGCGGGCGTGACGGTGGCGGCGCTCGCCATCGGGCTTCTGGTTCTGACGTCCCGCAGGCTGGTGCGTCCCCTGGAGCGGCTCGCCGCGCAGGCGGAAGCAGTAGCGGCGGGCGACCTCACCGTCGTTCCGGAGCGGTCGAGTGTCATCGAGCTCGACCAGATGGCGGTGGCCCTGGGTTCGATCGTCCGCGATCTCGGGGGGCGCATCGACGAAGCGGAGCAGGCATCGTCCACCCTGGAGGCGGTCCTCGCCTCGCTACCGCAGGCAACGCTTCTGTTCTCCGGTGACGACACACTGGTGTACGCCAGCCCGGCGGCCGGCGAGATGTTGGGCCGGGTCCCCGAACGGCTCGCGTCCCTGGCCCCGCTTCAGCTTCAGGAGATGATTCGATCGGCTCGATCCGGCTCTGTCGCGCCCCAGGAGATGGAGCACGGCCTCCCGGCCCGATGGCTCCGCGCGGTGGCCAGCCGGGTCGACGACTCGGGCCGGGTGGTGCTCATCGTCAGTGACGTGACCGAGCGGGCGCGTCTGGAGGCGATGCGTCGGGATTTCGTTGCCAACGCCTCACACGAGCTGAAGACCCCGGTGGCGACCGCGATCGCCTCTGCGGAGGCGCTGCAGATCGCGCTCAGCCGGGACGACCCCTCCGCAGAGCGGTTCGCCGCCCGGGTCTCCGCTTCCGCCCGACATCTCGAGAGACTCGTCGCCGACCTGCTCGACCTTTCGCGTCTGGAGCAGGAGTCCCCGGTGCTCGCGCCGGTCGACCTGGGTGCCCTCGTGGTCGAGGAGACGGAAGGGGCAAGGCAGCGGGTCGAGGACAACGGGCTGACGTTGAGCGTGGAGACGATCCCGGTAACGATTTCCGGCGACGACGCCGCCCTCCGCACTGCGATTCGCAACCTCATCGACAATGCCGTGCGGCACACGGCCGCGGGTGGGTCGATCTACGTGAGGGTTGGCTCCTCTGACGGGTTCGCCGTGGTCGATGTGGCGGACACCGGTGAGGGGATTCCGACGGCGGACCTGGACCGGGTCTTCGAGAGGTTCTACCGGGTGGACACGGCCCGATCCCGGGAGACAGGTGGGACGGGCCTCGGGCTGGCGATCGTTCGTCATGTCGTGGAAGGCCATGGCGGGCGGGTATCGGTGGCCAGCGAGCTCGGCCAGGGCTCGACCTTCACGGTGGAACTGCCTTTGCACCCCTGACCCCTTGCCCCCGACAGTCGGTCGGCGGTTCGTTCTGGCATCCCTACGCCGGCACCTGTTCCTGCTGGGCCGCGACACGCGAAGCCCGGCGAGCGCCGAATCGTGTCATCAACCGGATCGCCAGCCATCCGTAGACCGCGGACACCATTCCGAACATGGCGATGTTCGCCCACGAGCCGGCACCCAGCGTCATCAGCTCTCTTCGAAGATCCGGGACGAGGAACAGCAACGCCATCATCAGCAGGGCCGGGAAGGCCCACGATGCTCCGGGCCGGAGACGCCACACCTCGATGTTGACCGCACCGATCGCGCCGACAACCGCGCCGGCGAGACACCCGACCGTCAGGAGGATGACGAGGGTCCCATCGAAGCCGAACATCGGCTGCCTCGTGGGTTCGGCGATGGCCACGGCGCGCATGGCCAGTCTGAATCCAGGCGTGAGTACGACGATCCCTGCGATGAGGCCGGCAAGCAAGCCTTGAAACATCGCCCGCCACCAGCCCGGGAGATCCCTCAACAAGACGATGGCGAGGCCGAGCAGGATCAGTGCGGGGACGAAGGAGGGGAGCCCGCCCGACGCCAGCGAGGCCCACACCCCGGCGGCCGTGAGAGCGACGGCCCCCAATTTCGCGTTGGTGTTCATTGCGGCAAGCTACGCCTGAGGACGACGGTGGCCATGCCGCCTCCGGCGGCGGTACCTTCCCCCAACCTCTCGTTGGGGGACTGGTCCGTGGCTCCCCGCCTCCGGCGGCGGTACGGAGACGTTTCCCCCCTACCCCCGCTCTTCGCCCGGCTGTGCCGGGCTTCGGCGGCGGTACCTTCCCCCACTTCGTGGGGGACTGATCCGGTGGTTCCCCGCCTCCGGCGGCGGTACCTTCCCCCAACCTCTGGTTGGGGGACTTGTCCGTGGTCTCCCCGCCTCCGGCGGCGGTACCGTGACGTTTCCCCCCTACCCCCGCTCTTCGGCGGCGGTACCTTCCCCCACTTCGTGGGGGACTGATCCGGTGGGTCAATTCCCTGTGCGCACTACCCTGATGACGGCCTCTGCGGCCCGGATCATGCTCGAACGAATCAGCCAACCTTCCGACCTGCGCCAACTCTCGCCAGACGAGCTGGTCGAGCTGTGCGAGGAGATCCGGGAGTTCATCCTCGAGAAGGTCTCCATGACCGGCGGTCATCTCTCCCCGAACCTCGGAGTGGTCGAACTGACGGTCGCCCTGCATCGCTCGTTCGACTCACCGCAGGACCGTTTCATCTGGGACGTCGGGCATCAGGCATACGTCCACAAGATCCTCACCGGCCGCGCCGCCGACTTCGACAGACTCCGGCACACGGGTGGGCTCTCCGGATACCCGAGCCGGGCCGAGTCGCCCCACGATTTCGTCGAGAACAGCCATGCCTCCACGTCCCTCAGCTACGCCCTGGGCCACGCGCTCGCCGACTACCCCGGCTGGACCGTCGCCGTCATCGGTGACGGTGCCTTCACGGGTGGCATGGCCTACGAGGCCCTCAATCACATAGCCGTCACCCGGCCCGAGCGCCTGATCATCGTCCTCAACGACAACGAGCGGTCATACGCCCCGACGGTCGGCGGGCTCGCATCCCTCGCCAAGCTCGCCCACTACCGGATCGATCCCAGATACGAGAAGGCCAAGCGGGCCGTTGGCCGCCTCCTCCGGGGGATCCCGCTGGTCGGTGAGACCGCCGACGAACTGGCCGGCCGGGTCAAGGACGCCGTCAAGCAGATGCTGGAGCCGGCGACCGTGTTCGACGCCCTCGGCCTCAAGTACACGGGTGTCCTCGATGGGCACGACATCCCACTCCTCGAGGAGACCTTCGCCCAGGCCAAGGAATACAGCGAACCGGTCGTCGTGCATGTCGTCACTCAGAAGGGCAACGGCTATGGCCCGGCCATCGAGGACGAAGAGGAGATGCTCCACGGGGTCGGGAGCTTCGACATCGCCACCGGCAAGGCGCTGAAGAGCGAACTGAAGCTGACCGACGTCGCCGGCCGCGCCATCGCCCAGGCCGCGGTCACCCGGCCCGACGTGGTCGGCATCTCCGCCGCCATGATCTCCACTGCCGGCTTGCGCGAGATGGCCCAGCGATTCCCGGAGCGGGTGATCGACACCGGAATCGCCGAGCAGCACGCCGTGACCCTTGCCGCCGGCATGGCGATGGCGGGGAAGAAGCCGATCGTCGCCATCTACTCGGCGTTCCTCCAGCGCGCCTTCGACCAGATCATCTCCGACGTGGCGCTACACGACCTCCCGGTCGTGTTCCTGGTGGATCGCGCGGGTGTGACGGGTCCCGATGGGCCGTCGCACCACGGCATGTTCGACCTCTCCTATCTGACGATGATCCCCAACATGGTGGTCGGCGCACCTGCCGATGCTTCCGAGTTGTGCGCCATGATCGAGACGGCCGTCGATCACGACGGGCCGATCGCCATCCGGTACCCGAAGAGCGGTGCCGCCGCGGTTCCCGAGCTGCCTGTGGAGCCAATCGATATCGGTGAGGCGGAGCTGCTGGCGCCTGCCGGCGACGTGTTGATGGTCGCGGCGGGACGCATGGTCGAGGTTGCCGAGAAGGCCGCGGCGGGCTTGGCCGCCCACAACCTCTCGGCAGGTGTCGTCAACGCCCGGTGGGTGAAGCCGCTCGACCCGAGGATCGCCGAATGGGCAGCCGGGGTCGAGCACGTGGTGACACTCGAGGACGGCGTGCTCTCCGGCGGGCTCGGCTCCGCGGTGATGGCGCTGCTCGCCGAGCACGGTCAGGCGAAGACCGTGACGCGCATCGGGGCACCGGACGAGTTCCTCCCGTTCGGATCGGCATCGGACGTCCTCGCCGCAGCCGGGATGGACACCGACTCCGTCGTGGAGCGGGCGCTCGCCGTCCTCGGCCACTGAAGCCCTCTTTCTCCGTACGTTGAACGTTTCCTCCGAGTAGGGTCGGCCCCCGGGCTCACCTGCTCTGGCGGATGAGCTCAATGTCAGTTACGGAGGAAAAATGAAATCATCGAGAAAGCTGGCAGCCTTGCTGGCTGTACTCGCACTCGTGGCCGCCGCGTGTACGTCGGACAGCGACGGCACGACGACCACGGCCGGCGGCGACGGCGGAAGTGACGGTCCTGCGACCGGCAGCGTCTACGACACCGTCATGTCCAACGACGAGGTCCGTTGCGGAACCCGCGACGATCTGCCCGGCTTCGCCGTGGTCAACCCCGACGGCAGCCGCACCGGGTTCGACGTCGAGTTCTGCAAGGTCGTCGCCGCGGCAGTCCTGGGGGACGCCGAGAAGGCGAACCTGGTCGACCTCGCCACCCCTGACCGCTTCACTGCGTTGCAGTCGGGCCAGATCGACGTCTTGATCCGCAACACGACCTGGACCGCCGGGCGTGACGGGCAGGAAGGCGCCACCTTCCTCACCACCACGTTCTACGACGGCCAGGGGATGATGGTCAATGCCGGTGAGTTCTCCAGCATCGAAGACATGGACGGCGTCGTCGTCTGCTCCGCCGGCGGCACGACCACGGAAGGCAACGCCGCCTCCGAAGCGTCCCGACTCGGTCTCGACTGGGAGGTTCGCTCCTTCGAGGACGTGGACACGCTCCAGCAGGCCTTCCAGGAGGGCGCATGCGACGGTTGGACCTCGGACGTGAGCCAGCTCACCGGTCTGCGGTCCGCCTACCCCGACGGTCCGGACGCTCTCACCATCCTCCCGGAGGTCTTCTCCAAGGAGCCGCTCGGCCCCGCCGTGCGCGACGGTGACAGCAAGTGGGCGCAGGTGGTCGACTGGGCCATCATCGCGACGATCCAGGCCGAGGAGTGGGGCATCACGTCTCAGAACGTGGACGACTTCCTCGACTCCGACAACCCCTCGATCCTGGTCTTCCTGGGCCAGGCTCCCCCGGAGGGCGCGGTCCTCGATCCGGGTCTCGGTCTGCCCACCGACTTCGCCTATCAGGTGATCAAGCAGGTCGGCAACTACGGCGAGATCTTCGAGCGCAACCTCGCTCCGCTGGGTCTCGAGCGTGGTGTCAACGCCCTGTGGCAGGACGGCGGCCTCCAGTACGCGCCGCCCTACCGAGGCTGATCGACAACCGGAAGAAATGAGCGAGGTGCGGGGCGGCCACGGCCGCCCCGCACCTTCCGATTGACACGATGACCACCGAGACCGTCACCGTCCGTCCGCCGCTCTGGCGTGACGTTCGCGTACTCAAGTGGCTGTTCCAGTTCGCCGTCTTCGCGGTCGTGGCGGCGATTGTCCTCTGGCTCTACGGCAACTACCAGCTCAACTCGCGGCGAAGCGGCGTCGCCACCTCGTTCGGCTTCCTCAACAATCCCGCCAACTTCACGATCCCCGAGAACTCGATGGCCCAGCTCGCCCCGGTGCGGCGAGCCCTGGTCGAGGGGTTCCTCAACACCCTGCGCGTCTCCCTCGTGGGCATTGCCCTGGCCACGGTCCTGGGCATCCTCGTCGGCATCGGGCGGCTCTCCTCCAACTGGCTGGTCCGCCGTCTCAGCGCGGTCTATGTCGAGGGTTTCCGGAACATCCCCCTCGCCATCCTCCTCATCTTCGTCTATTTCGGTGTCGTGCTCCAGGGGATGCCCGCGATCGGTGAGGCCTGGACACCGGCGGGGCTCTTCGTCTTCTCCAACCGCGGCATCGGAGTCCCCTGGTTCCAGGGCGGAACCGGTCTGCAACTGGCGGCCACCGTTCTCGCCGCGGTCCTCGCCTGGTGGCTGGTGTCGCGTTGGCGGAAGCGGGTCTTCGACCGCACCGGCAACCCGAGTCGGGCGGGCCTGTACGGATCGATCGTCTTCCTCGCCATCGTCGTGGCCGGTTGGTTCGCCCTCGGCTTCTCGGTGAGCCTGCCCGAGGTGGTGGGTCGCCAGGTACGGGGCGGGATCCGGGTCGACCCCGCCTACATGGCGCTCCTCATCGCGCTGGTGCTGTACACCGCCAGCCACATCGCCGAGATCACACGGGGGTCGATCCAAGCCGTGCCGAGGGGTCAGGAGGAGGCGGCGACCGCCGTCGCCCTCAGCCCGTTCCAGCGGCTGTGGAACGTGGTCCTCCCCCAGGCGATGCGCATCGCCATCCCGCCGCTCGGGAACCAGTACCTGAACCTGATCAAGAACTCGTCGCTGGGTGCGGGAATCTCCTACTTCGAGCTGACGATGGTCACCCGAATCGCGGTGGCCAACGGGTCGCCTGCGATTCCCGCCTTCACCGTGGCTCTGGGGGTGTACCTGGTCATCTCGCTGGTCACCTCGGCCGCGGTGAACCTGGCCAACCGTCGGTTCAGGCTGGTGGAGCGATGACTGCGACCACCCGTCCGGTGCGCACGACCACGCCGGCGCAGTGGCTGCGGAAGAACCTCTTCCGCACGCCTCTGGACAGCGTCCTCACCCTGATCCTGGCGCCCCTGAGCCTGTACGCCCTCTACCTGGCGGCCCGGTTCGTGTTCGTCACCGGCCGTTGGGAGATCGTCGAGGTCAACCTCAAGCTCTTGATGGTGGGGAACTGGCCGATCGACCACATGGCGCGGATCTCCGTGACGCTCGTGGCGTTCGGTTTCCTTGGGGGGATCGTCGCCGGCCTGGTTCACGCCCGGCAGGTGCGTCGGGGCACCGCCTCCGTCCTGAACATGTCCCGTCGGGAGCGAATCCTCGACCTGGCTCGCCGCTTCGGGCTCATCCTCTTCACGGTGCTCCTGCTCCTCGCCCTCACCTCGACCTGGGGACCGACGATCACCGCGGTCGGCGTGGTGGTGGCCGGTGTCGCCGGCCGGGTGGTCGGCGGGATCCTGGGTCGCCTCCACCTCCCCAAGCCGGTGGCGATCGTCCTGGTCCTCTTGATGCTCTCGACTCCGTTCCTCCTCTACTTCTACCTGGTCGACGCGGTGCCCCTTGCCCGCTGGGAGGGGTTCTGGTTCAACCTCTCCTCGGCGGCCGCCGGCATCATCCTCTGCTTCCCGCTCGGGGTGCTCATCGCCATCGGAAGACGCTCCAAGCTGCCCCTCATTCGCGGGATGTCGACGATCTATGTCGAGCTGGTGCGTGGCGTCCCCTTCTTCGTCCTCCTGCTCATGGCCCACGTCGCGCTCGAGTTCTTCGTGCCGGCCTCGATCGCCCCCAGCCGACCGGTGCGGGCCATCGTCGTGTTCACCATCTTCACGGCCGCATATCTCGCCGAGATCGTGAGGGGCGGCCTCCAGTCGGTGCCCCGCGGCCAGGAGGAGGCGGCCAGGGCGGTCGGCCTCTCGCCCTTCTCGGTGATGAGCCGGATCGTGTTGCCCCAGGCCCTTCGCAACGTGATCCCGGCCCAGATCGGCCAGTTCATCTCGCTGTTCAAGGACACGGTCCTGGCCGGCCTGGCGATGTCCATATTCGACATGGCCCAGGTGGCCAGCGCCATCACACAGCAGTCAGCCTTTCGCGGACAGGGGCTCATCGTCGAGACGCTGACCTTCACCGCCTTCCTGTTCTGGGTGGGCGCCTACACGATGTCCCGTGAGAGCCAGAGACTCGAGAGGAAGTTGGGAGTGGGCACACGATGACAGAGACCAGAAACCAGGTGTTCGCCGATGCCACGGCGGTGGACGATCCGGTCATCGAACTGGAGAGCGTCGACAAGTTCTTCGGCGACTTCCAGGCATTGAAGGAGATCAACCTCAGGGTCGGCCGCCAGGAGGTCGTGGTCGTCATCGGCCCGTCGGGCTCCGGCAAGTCGACGATGATCCGGTGCATCAACCGCCTCGAGGAGCACGACGCCGGGCGGATCGTGGTCAACGGCGTCGAGTTGTCCGAGGACATCAAGGCCATCCAGGAGATCCGCAGGGAGACGGGGATGGTGTTCCAGCAGTTCAACCTCTTCCCACATCTCTCGGTCATCGACAACATCACCCTCGCCCCCCGGCTCGTCCGCGGCCTTCCCAAAGCCCAGGCCGAGCAGGAGGCGATGGAGCTCCTCGAGCGCGTCCGGATCCCCGAGCAGGCCCGCAAGTACCCGGGTCAGCTGTCAGGCGGCCAGCAGCAGCGGGTGGCGATCGCCCGGGCGCTGGCGATGCGCCCCGAGGTGATGCTCTTCGACGAGCCCACTTCCGCTCTCGACCCCGAGATGATCGGCGAGGTGCTCGACGTGATGAAGGACCTGGCGCGCGGGGGCATGACGATGATCGTGGTCACTCACGAGATGAACTTCGCCCGTGAGGTCGCCGACCGGGTGGTGTTCATGGCGCAGGGGCAGATCGTGGAGGTGGGGACCCCGGAGCACTTCTTCACCAACCCGCAGGAAGACCGCACGAAACTGTTCCTGAGCCAGATCCTGTAGCCCTGCACGAGCTTGTAGCGAGTGATAGGGTTGATTGTGCCGGTGGCTCGCTGGGACCAACAGCCCTCCATGAGGGCAAGGAGGTGAACATGGGACCTGCAGCCTCGATTTCACAGAAGCGGGCTCTGATGGCGGTCCTGGTGATTGCCCTGATGGTTGCGATCGCTCTGCCTGCCCTGGGGACGGTGTGGAAGTTCGGCAGTAAGAGTTGTGGGGGAGCGACGCCGTTCGCTTACACCCACAGTCACTCGTCAGGTTGGACCGACGTCAGAGGACCCGGGAGTTCCACGTACGTGTTCTACAACTTCACGGTGAACCCGGTACATCGTGATACCTTCGGGAGTCAGTACGGGGGCTCTTGGGCGGTCGCGGTTGACGATGGATGGCTGAGCGACCCCGGAACGTATGGGCACTGCCAAGCGTTCGGCTGACCTTAGGTAACGAGATGATGCGATGGCGGTTCCCGCTAGTCCTTGGCGCTTCGTTGTTCTTGGCGGCTTGCGAAGCGGGAACTGCCAACTCCGAGACCGCCGCAGCCGAGGCGGATGTGCCTGTCTTCACGGGGACTCCGGCCGAACACAGCACCTTGCTTAGAGAGTGCCTGCGTGAGCGCGGGTGGGAAATCAAGCTGGGCAATCAGTCTGAAGGAGAAGGAACCTTCGAAGTGGTGGTTCCTCCCGATCAAGAACGCGTATTCGCAATGGACAGCGCTGATTGCCGTGACCAAATTGGACGGTTTCCAGCACCGACGCGGGAGGACTTGGAGGGCACTTACGAATGGCTTCTCGGACAACGGCGCTGTCTGGTGAACGCAGGATTCGACATCGCCGAGCCTCCAACCTTGGAATGGTGGCTTGAGAATTACAACAATCAGGAAACGGGCGGGTGGGACCCGGTGGGAGACGTTGGGCACGGCTTGGACTACCAACGGGCGCTGGCGGCTTGCCCCCGATCGACCGAGAGCTGGCCCGAGCCCTGAAGGATGAGGCCCCGCGGGTAACTGCTTCTCGTAATCTGTCGGGAAGATGAGGCGCTTTCTCAGGGTTGCGCTCGTGGTTGCTGGGGCCACCGCGTTGGTGGCCCTCGGGTGGTGGGCGGGGCGCGAGGCAATGGCGCCCCCGGAAGACCCCCTTGCTGATCGCCAGCCCGTCACATTCGTGGTTGCCGAAGAGACGGTGGGGCGGTCCCTCAACTTCGCTGCGGGCGGGGAGTGGCGACTGGCCGACCTGGCGCGAAACGGGGCCTCTGGGGTGGTCACCTCGATCGCCGTGGAGAACGGCTCGGAGGTGGACACCGGCGATCTCCTTTACGCGGTGAACCTACGTCCGGCGGTGATCGCCTCAGGGACCACACCGTCGTTCCGCGACATGACCATCGGCTTCCGGGGTGCCGATGTGGCCCAACTCCAGGCCCTGCTGTCACATCTCGGGTTCTACGCGGCGGACGCTGACGGCGTCTTCGATGCCGGCGTGCGCAACGCGGTGCGGGAGTGGCAGGACTCCCTCGGAATCCCAGTGGACGGGGTGGTGCGCCGAGGCGACGTCGTGTTCGTCGACACCCTGCCGGTCCGCGTGGTGGTCGACCCGACGGTGACGGTCGGGACGGAGCTGATCGGCGGGGAGATGATCTTGCGGCGAGTGCTCGGCGAGGTGGACTTCACGGTCACCCTGGCGTCGGGGCAGGCCAACCTGGTGCCCCTCGACGCGGAGGTCAGAGTGCGATACGGCGACACTGAATGGCCCGGTCGAATCGTCTCGGCCGCCGACTCTCCGCTGACAGGCGAGTTGATCTTGACTTTGGAGGGCTCAGCGGGCGGTCCGGTGTGTGGCGACGATTGCGTCGAAGCCGTGCCGCTCGGCGAGCGGACGCTCTTCCCGGTGGAGATTGTGGTGATCCCGGAAATGACCGGACCCGGCATCCCCGTGGCCGCGGTGCTCTCCCGACCGGACGGATCAACCTTCGTCCGGCTCGCCGACGGCAGCGAAGTCGCCGTCTCGGTCCGAGCCGCCTCAGACGGGATCGCCATCGTCGACGGCGTGGATGTTGGCGCCGAGATCCTGTTGCCGACGACATCCTCATGATCTCGATCGAAGCCCTGGAGTTCCGCTACTCGGCGGGGTCCGACGAGCTCTTTGGCGGACTGACCCACGAGTTCCTGACGGGCGCGGTCTCCGTGGTCACTGGGGCATCCGGGCGGGGCAAGTCGACCCTGCTCTACCTCCTCGGTCTGCTCGTGAGACCGGGCGCGGGATCAATTGCCATCGATGGTGACGACGTCAGTAGCTTGGGCGACGGCGAGCGCTCCCGAATCCGGTCGCGCACGATCGGTTTCGTCTTCCAGGATGCCGCTCTCGACCCGACCCGATCCGTGATCGACAACGTGGTGGAGGGTGGGATCTACGCGGGCATCGGCCGCAAGCGGGCTGAATCTCGGGGACGGGAGTTGCTCCAGCGCTTTGGGGTCACCCTGCGAGAGGATCGCAAGCCCGGTGAGGTGTCCGGCGGTCAGGCGCAACGCGTCGGCCTGTGCCGGGCGCTTCTGAAAGAGCCGGGCATCGTGCTGGCCGACGAGCCCACGGGGAACCTGGACGCAGACTCGGCGGACGTCGTCCTCGCCGCCTTGCGCGACGCCGCCAATGCCGGCGCAGCTGTCGTGATCGCCAGTCACGATCCGAGAGTCGTAGAGGCAGCGGATGACGTCCTCGCCCTCTGAGAAAGGAATCGGCTTCGGGGGGCTCGTCTCCGAGGCGTGGCGCGTCGTCCTGGCGTCGCCGGTCTCCTCGGCAATCCTCTTCCTCCTCACTGCTGGCGTCTGTGCTTTCGTGCTCGGTACCACTGGACAGACGGTCCAAGCCGAGCAGAGCGTGTTGGCGCGGATCGACGATGCAGGCACGCGGCTGATCACCGTGACCGACTCTGACGGCACCGCACGCATCCCGGCATCCGCAGTCGACCGGATCGGGCGGGTTTCGTCGGTGGACTGGGTGATAGGGGTCGGCACAGTCCAGGACGGCGTCAACTCCGCGGTCGGCGACGGGGGGAACCGGATCCCGGTGCGGGACCTGTGGGGCGCTTTGCCCGACGGTTTCGTGGTCAACGGGCGTGTGCCGCGGCCCGGGGAGGGGCTCATCGGCAACGAGGCCGTCGGCGAGGCCGGGTTGGAGGGACCCTTGGGCAGCCTGGACGTCGAGCAGGGCCAGGTCGCGATCGTTGGCGGTTTCGTCGCCGCCCCCGGCCTCGAGTTTCTGTCCAGTGGGGTCATCGTCCGGCCTGACGTCGATGACCGGGACGCGTTGCTCAGGTCAGTTCATGTTCTCGCTTCGTCCGCGTCGCAGGTGGGAGTCGTGACTCAGTCGGTTCTGTCAGTCATCGGTGCGGCGGACCCGCTGGCTCTTGGCCTGCAGACATCGCAGGTGCTCGCCGACGTCCGCATCGCGGTGGCAGGACAGTTGGGGAGTTTCAGCAGGAACCTGGTCCTCGTGGCGCTTGGGGTTTCGTTGGTGCTGGTCGGCCTGGTCGTCTACGGATCAGTGACCCTGCGCCGACAGGACTTCGGACGCCGTCGCGCTCTCGGAGCCCGGCGATCCGACGTCGTTGCGCTGGTCGGGGCCCAGAGTGGCTTGGTCGCACTGTTGGGTGTGTCCCTCGGCGTCGTGGCGGGCTCGTTGGCCGTGTGGCGGCTCACCGGACAGCTCCCGGACGTTCCGTTCACGCTGGCCGTGGGGGCACTCGTCCTTCTTGCCGTCCTGGTGGCGTCGATCCCCCCGGCGTTGGTTGCCGCCTTCCGTGATCCGGTCCGGGTTCTCAGGGTGCCCTGAGCAGACACGTTCAATCCGGCCCGAACAGCTCCTCGTTCGGCGGGTTCTGAGGGCATACCTCGTTGAGGCGATACCACTCGTCCATGTCGTTCAGTCTCGGGTCGTCCATCGGGTAGGCCGACCAGACCTCGGTCTCAGGGTCGTAGTAGGAACTGATGAATGCCTCTGCCGAAGGCGGCGGTGC
>JAGFIR010000044.1 GCA_024103415.1 Acidimicrobiales bacterium | reverse complement strand
ATCTCGCCGAGCACCTGCTCTCGCTCGGCTACGAGGTGCACGGCGTCATCCGACGCGCATCCACCTTCAACACCAATCGGCTAGACCACATCTACCAGGACCCGCATGAGGAAGAGGTCAGGCTTCGTCTTCACTACGGCGACCTGACGGACGGGTCTCAGATCGCCAGGCTCATCCGCACGGTCGAACCGGACGAGATCTACAACCTCGCCGCCCAGTCGCACGTCGCGGTCTCCTTCCAGCAGCCCGAGTACACCGGGAACGTGGATGCCCTGGGTGTGATCCGGCTACTGGAGGCGATAAGGGAGGCGAGGATCGACACCAGGCTGTACCAGGCCGGCACATCGGAGATGTTCGGCGATTCTCCTCCGCCCCAGAACGAGAAGACACCATTCCGGCCGCGATCGCCCTATGCCGCTTCCAAGGTCTACGCACACTGGATGGTGGCCAACTACCGGGAGGCGTACGGGCTCTTCGCGGTGAATGGCATCCTCTTCAACCACGAGGGCGAGAGACGGGGCGAGACCTTCGTCACACGCAAGATCACCCGGGCGGTGGCCCACATCGCAGCCGGGAAACAGGACAAGCTGTTCCTGGGAAATCTCGACGCAGCACGTGACTGGGGATACGCCAGGGACTACGTCAAAGCCATGCACAGGATGCTGCAGATGGATGAGCCTGACGACTACGTCATCGGCACCGGAGAGGCCCACACGGTCAGGGAGTTCTGCGAGCGCGCGTTCTCCATCGTCGGGCTCGACTGGGAGGCCTTCGTCGAGGTGGATCCGAGCTACTTCAGACCGACGGAAGTCGAATACCTGCAGGCCGATACGACAAAGGCACGCGAAGTGCTGGGCTGGAAACCGGAAACCACTTTCGAGGCGCTGGTCGAGCTCATGGTGGTGTCGGACCTGGCCGAGGTCGGGTTGAGCCTCGAAGAGGCACGCAAGCAGGCCCCCGCCCGCTATCCCGAATCCACGCTGTGAGCACGCAGTTCGACATCACCGGCAAGGACGTCTGGGTCGCCGGCCACACCGGCATGGTGGGCAGTGCCGTGGTCCGGCGCCTGGAGGAGGAGCCCATCGGCAAGCTGGTCACTGCCAGGTCCTCCGAGGTCGACCTCAGGCGCCAAAGGGAGACTGAGGAGTTCGTGCTGTCCCAGCGACCCCAGGTGGCGATCATCGCCGCGGCCCGAGTCGGAGGCATCCACGCCAACCGCTCCGCTCAAGCCGACTTCCTCTACGACAATGTCATGATCTCTGCGAATGCCCTGCGCGCCTGCCAGTTGGCCGAAGTCGAGAAGGTCGTCGTCCTCGGGTCCTCCTGCATCTACCCGGCGATGGCACCGCAGCCGATGAAGGAGGAGTACCTGTTCACCGGCCCCCTCGAGGTCACGAACGAGGGCTACGCCGTCGCCAAGATCGCCGCTCTCGAGTACGGCAAGATGCTCCGCCGGCAATACGGGATGGACGTGATCTCGTTGATGCCGACGAACCTGTACGGGCCCGGCGACAACTACGACCTGGAGACCTCCCACGTCTTCCCCGCCCTGCTCCGGAAGACGCACGAGGCCAAAGTGGAAGGGCGGGAGCACATCACCCTGTGGGGCAGTGGCCGGCCCAAGCGGGAGTTCCTCCACGTGGATGACCTCGCCGACGCGGTTCTCTTCACGTTGCAGAACTACAGCGGAGAACAGCACCTCAATGTCGGAACCGGCAAGGATCTGTCCATCCTCGAACTCGCTCGGTTGATCGGCGAGGTACTCGGCTGGGATGGCGAATACGTCTTCGATCCTTCGATGCCCGACGGCGTCCCCCGAAAGCTCCTGGACGTCTCGCGACTCGCCGACATGGGCTGGACTGCCCGCATCGAACTCCGCGACGGCATCGAGCGGACGTACCGATCCTTCCTCGAAGAACACGCCTCCTGACGCCGGGCGGCGACAACCTCAGCGGCGGAGACGCACCCTCCTGATGGAGTGATCGCCCGCCTTCTCCAGGATCAGGTCGGCGCGGTCCCGCGTGGGCAGGATGTTCTCCACGAGGTTGACCTCGTTGATGCGGGTCCAGATGTCGAGGGCGATCTCCTTTGCCTCCTCGTCGGTCAGCCCTGAATAGCGCCGGAAATAGGCATCAGGCTCCCTGAAAGCGGTCTCTTTCAGGGTCAGGAACCTGCGGACGTACCACTCCCGGATGTCGGCGACGTCGGCGTCGACGAAGATCGAGAAGTCGAAGTAGTCCGAGACGAAGGCCCCCGAGCCCCCGGCCTGCAGCACGTTGAGACCCTCCACGATCAGGATGTCGGGCCGCGCTATGACCCGGTGCTCCCCCGGAACGATGTCGTAGCGGACGTGCGAGTACACCGGCACCTCCAGCTCCGCTTCACCGGCCTTCGCTCTCGAGACGAAGTCGAGGAGCAGCGCCCGGTCGTAGCTCTCGGGGAAGCCTTTGCGCTCCATGAGCCCGCGCTCCTGGAGGACCGCGTTCGGGAACAGGAACCCGTCCGTGGTCACGAGCTCGACGGACGGGTGATGGGGCCAGCGGGCCAGCAGGGCCTGGAGGACCCGCGACGTGGTCGACTTCCCCACCGCCACCGACCCGGCGACGCCGATGATGAAAGGCACGGGGCTGGCCGGTGTCCCGAGGAAGAGGTCGGTGACCACGGCCAGCTGCTGTCGTGCCTGCACGTGGAGGTTGAGGAGACGGGACAGCGGCAGATAGGCCTTCTCCACCATCTCCATGTCGAGGCCGTCGTTGATGCCGCGGAGCCGGGCGATGTCCTCTTCGGCGAGCGTCAGAGGCGTCGAAGCCCGGAGGCGCGCCCAGGACTCGAGGTCGAAGTCGAGGTAGAACGGATGGGACATGCGACAGCGAGCCTAGAGGCCCGTTAGATTCCGCCGAACATTGACCGAGCTCCAGTTCCCGTCCGACCGGGGGTATCCCGAGCCCAGCCAGGCGTCGACGGCCCTGGCACTGGGGATCATCGGCCTGTTCGCACAGATCCTGGCGCCGTTCGCATGGGTGATGGCGCAACGGGAGATCACCGCCATCCAGGAAGGTCGTCGGGATCCCGTGAATCTCCAGACCGCGCAGACCGCGCGCATCCTCGGGATCGTCGGATGTTGTGTGGCGGTCGTCGGGGTGATCGTGATAGTGATCCTGGTCTCCCTCCTGGGATTCCGGACCTTCTAGAACGCGCAAAAGTCGGCGCGGAACCTGCCGATAACTGAGCCAATGGGCAAGTTCAACGCGTCGTTGCGCACCCTCGGGGACAGCCGGGGTGTCCCTGCCACGGTCACTGTCGTCGAAGAGCGGATCAGCATCGAGGCGGGTGACCAGGAGATCGGCTCGTGGAACATCGACGAGGTGGTGCTCGAGCCCACCGGTGAGTCCGTCTACCGCCTGGAGGTAGACGGGGACCGCATCCTCATCGACTTCGAAGATGCCGGCACGTTCCGTGACCTGCTCGACTCGAGATCGCGCATGCGGAGCCGGATCAAGCTCCGCGGGAATCGCCCCAAGAAGCCGACCGAGCCCAAGCCGGCGAAGGCGAAGTCCGGGCCCGGGCCCAAGACGAAGGAGCCGAAGGCGAAGCCGAAGCGCAGCGTCGCCGTCACCGGGGCGCCGGCTGCGGTGAGCTCCAAGAAGACAGCCGGACGACTCGACGCGGTTCTCACCGCCGCCGAGGAGAAATGGGGCGGTCTCCTGCCGTCGTGGGTGTTCACCAAGGGAACCCTGACCGTCCTCCTGATCATGGTCGCCGCCGCCTTCTTCGTCCCCAACATCGTCTCGCTCGTGCTTCTCATCGCCGGTCTGCTCACGGTGATGTTCGGCGCCGTGGTCTACACCGACACGATGCTGGCTACCCGTTGGCTCCCGGGCCGCATGACCCCGATGCATGTCCTCCTGTTCGGTGTGCTCGTCGTGCTCCTGGGCGTCCTGCTGGGAGTGATCGCTTAGCTCCGTCCTCCGGGAGCGAGCGTTCGGACAAAGGAAGAGGGCGGCCGGATGGCCGCCCTCTTCCCTCTCAGGTCTTGCGTCTAGACCAGTTCGATGATGGCTTCCTCGGCGCCGTCGCCGCGACGGGGGCCGAGCTTGGTGATGCGGGTGTAGCCGCCGGGCCGGTCGGCGTACCGCGGAGCCACCTCCGAGAACAGGTGGTGGACGGCGTCCTTGTCGGAGATCGTCTTTAGGACGATCCGGCGGGCATGCACGTCGCCCTTGCGGGCGGTCGTGATCATCTTCTCCGCCAGCGGACGCAGGGCTCTGGCCTTGGCCGCGGTGGTCACCACCTTCCCGTGCTTGAACAGGTCGGTCGCCAGGTTGGCGAGCAGCAACCGCTCGTGGGAGGGGGAGCCCCCGAGACGCGGGCCCTTACGGGGGCGTGGCATCAGCTGCCGCTCCCCGTCGGTGCGTCGGCCAGGCTCAGACCGAGATCGTCGAGCTTGGCGATGACCTCGTCGAGGCTCTTCTGGCCGAAGTTGGTGATGTTGAGCAGGTCCTCGGAAGTGCGCTGCACCAGCTCGCCCACGGTCTTGATCTGGGCGCGGCGCAGGCAGTTGCGGGGACGCTCCGACAGGTCGAGGGCCTCGATGGGCAGCTCCAGGTCGGGCGAGGAAACCGTGTCCGGCACCACGTCGACCAACTCGAGGCCGCGGCCCTCGCCCATGTCGGCGAACAGGCTCATCAGCTCACTCAGGGTCTTGCCCGCGGAGGAGATGGCCTCGGCCGGCGTGATGGCCCCGTTGCTCTCGACGTCGATGACGAGACGGTCGTAGTTGGTCATCTGGCCGACCTGGGTGTTCTCCACCCGGTAGGCGACCTTGCGGACCGGCGAGAAGATCGAGTCGATCGGGATGACGCCGATGGTGGAGATGCCTGCCTTGTTGCCCTCGGCGGTGCGATAGCCGACGCCGGGGGCGACGGTGAGCTCCATCTCGAGACGGCCGCTGCTGCTCAGCGTGGCGATCGGGGCATCGGGGTTGACGATCTCGACACCGGCCGGGACCTTGAGATCACCGGCAGTGACCTCGCCGGCGCCCTTGGCCGAGAGGTACAGCGTCTGCTCGTCGACTCCGTCCATGCGGACGACGACCCGCTTCAGGTTCAGGATGATGTCGACGACGTCTTCCTTGACCCCTTCGATGGCGGAGAACTCGTGCTCCACACCCTCGATCTGGATGCGGGTGATGGCCGCACCCGGGATCCGGGAGAGCAGCGTCCGCCGCATCGTGTTGCCCAGGGTGTAACCGAACCCCGGCTCGAGCGGCTCGACAACGAACTTCGACCGGTTGTCGTCGATGGTTTCTTCGTGGATCTGTGGGCGTTGGACGATCAACAACCTGGGTACCTCACTTCGAGTAGAGCTCGACGATCAACTGCTCGTTGATGTCGGTGTCGATCTGGTCGCGTCGGGGATGAGCGAGGACTTCGATGCGCCGCTGGTCGTCATTGACGGAGATCCACTCGGGGACGACCCGGTCACGGGTGTCGATCGAGTGCTGGATCACCAGCAGGTCGTGGCTCCGCTCCTTCACGGTGATCACGTCGCCGGGACGGACCTGGTAGGAGGGGATGTCGACCTTGCGGCCGTTCACCAGGAAGTGGCCGTGGTTGACGAGCTGCCGGGCCTGAGGCCGCGTGGCAGCGAAGCCGGCGCGCCAGACGATGTTGTCGAGACGCTGCTCCAGGAGCTGGAGCAGGTGATCGCCGGTGACACCCGGGCGACGGTCGGCCTCTTCGTAGTAGCGGCGGAACTGCTTCTCGAGCACTCCGTACATGGCACGCAGCTTCTGCTTCTCGCGGAGCTGGATCAGGTAGTCGCTCTCGCGGATGCGGCCGCGGCCGTGCTGCCCCGGCGGGTAAGGACGACGATCGACCGGGCACCGCTTGGACTGGCAGAGCGGCGTGCGGGCCCGACGGCAGGCGCGATGACGGGGACCGGTGTAACGAGCCATCAGCCGCGCTTCCTCTTCTTGGGACGACAGCCGTTGTGCGGGAACGGGGTCACGTCCTTGATATAGGTGACCTCCATGCCCATGTTCTGCAGGGTCCGGACGGCAGTGTCACGACCGGAGCCGGTGCCGGAGACGATCACGTCGAGCTTGCGGATGCCGTGCTCGCCGGCGCGGCGAGCGGCCTCCTCCGCAGCCACCTGGGCGGCGTACGGGGTCGACTTCCGGGATCCCTTGAAGCCCACCGAGCCACCCGAGGTCCAGGCGATGGTGGCCCCGGTCTGGTCGGTGATGTTGATGATCGTGTTGTT
This sequence comes from Acidimicrobiales bacterium, assembly GCA_024103415.1. Taxonomy (GTDB): domain Bacteria; phylum Actinomycetota; class Acidimicrobiia; order Spongiisociales; family ZC4RG35; genus ZC4RG35. The sequence goes on along the minus strand of JAGFIR010000044.1, from coordinate 13,005 downwards.
GAAACTGGCCTTGATGTGGGCCTGACCGTGGGAGATGTTCTTCCGCTCCCGGCGACGAACCCGCTTCTGGCCTTGCTGCTGCTTCGCCATGGTTACTTGGTGACCTTCTTCTTGCCGGCGATGGCCACACGACGACCCTTGCGGGCGCGGGCGTTGGTGTGTGTCCGCTGGCCGCGCACGGGGAGACCCCTGCGGTGGCGGATGCCCTGGTAGCTGCCGATCTCGATCTTCCGCTTGATGTTCTGCTGGACCTCGCGTCGGAGGTCACCTTCGACCTGGTAGTTCGCCTCGATGTGACGACGGATCTTGGCGACCTCGTCGTCGGTGAGGTTGCGAACCCGGGTGTCGGGGTCGATCCCGGTCTCGGCGCAGATCTGACGCGCCCGGGTCTGACCGATCCCGTAGATGTAGGTGAGTGATACTTCGAGCCGCTTGTCGCGGGGGATGTCTACGCCGGCGATACGTGCCATCGAATCAACCCTGCCGCTGCTTGTGTCGGGGGTTGGGGCAGATCACCCAGACGCGACCGTGCCGCCGGATGATCCGGCACTTCTCGCACATCTTCTTGGTGGAAGGTCGCACCTTCATCATGCACTCCAAACTTCTCGTGTTTCCACACGCTGACGCGTGTGATCCCAGGGCAGTTCGCCACGCAACCGGAGCATGTAGTGGTTGCAGGCACATCGGCCCTGGTCGACAAGCCGCTCCTCCGGCCACAGGAGGAGCCGCAAAGACCATTGAATGATACCCATGCCCCCGGTGCTACTCAAGTTCGCCCCGGTGGGCTCAGCCCACCCCGGCCTCGACGGGAACCGGCTCACGGGCCGCGGTGAAGACCATCGGCCCATCGGGTGTGATCGCCACGGTGTGCTCGAAATGCGCCGACAGCGAGCCGTCGGCGGTCCGCACGGTCCAGCCGTCGGGGTCGACCTTGGTGTGACGGGTCCCGATGTTGAACATCGGCTCGATGCAGAGGGCCATTCCCACCCTCAGCTTCAGGCCCTTGCCCCGTTCGCCGTAGTTGGGCACCTGGGGCTCCTCGTGCATCGCCCGCCCGATCCCGTGACCGACGTACTCCTCGACCACCCCGTAACCGTGGGCGCTGCCCACCTCGTGGACGGCGGCACCGATGTCACCGAGCCGGCTGCCCTTTCGGACCTGGCGGATGCCGGCCCACATGCCCTCCTCGGTGACCTCGATGAGCTTCCGGGCTTCCGTCGAGATCTCGCCGATGCCCATCGTGAACGCGGCGTCACCATGAAATCCCTCGTAGATGGCGCCGGCGTCCACGGCCAGGATGTCGCCTTCCTCGAGCCGGTACCCGTCAGGGATCCCGTGGACGATCACGTCGTTGGGGGACAGACAGAGGTTCGCCGGGTATCCCAGATAGCCGAGGAAGGAGGGGGTGCAGCCGTGGGCTGCGATCACCTCGGCGCCGATGCGGTCGAGCTCGATCAGGGAGACGCCAGGGCGCGCCGCCTCACGCACGGCCTCGTGGACCGCGGCGACACAGGCCCCGGCGCGGGCCATCTTCTCCAACTCGCGTCTGCTCTTGATCGTGATCATGTCTCGGGTACGAGATGACAGGCTACGGCGGAGCGGCCGCTCACTGCGGGTCGAGCGCCGCGAGGATGCGCTCGGTGACCTCTTCGACGCCGCCGACACCGTCGACCCGGATCGTGAGGCCTCTCGAGTCGTAGAGGTCGAGCAGGGGCTGGGTCTGGTCGAGATAGACCTTGAACCGGTGCCGGATCGTCTCCTCGGTGTCGTCGGCGCGACCCCGGGCGAGCATCCGCTGGACCAGTTCCTCCTCGTCCACCTCGAAGACCACGACCCTGTCGAGGCCGCCCGCGCCGAGCAACTCGTCGAGGGCAACGGCCTGACCGGCGGTGCGGGGGAAGCCGTCGAGGATGAACCCGCCGGCCGCGTCGGGCTCGGCGATCCGCTGCTTCAGCATCTCGACCGTGATCGCGTCGGGCACGTACTCGCCGGCGCGCATGATGGCGTCGACCTTCTGGCCGAGCTCGGTGCCCGCATCGACGTGGGCCCGGAACATCTCACCGGTGGAGACGTGGGGGATGCCCAACCGCTCGGCGACACGCTGGGCCTGGGTCCCCTTCCCCGCACCCGGAGGACCGATGAAGAGGAGCCTCACGTCAGGATGCCCTCGTAGTTCCTCATCGTGAGCTGGGACTCGATCTGCTTCATCGTCTCCAGCGCCACGCCCACCACGATGAGCAGGGAGACGCCCGAGAAGGCGATCTGGAGGTTCCAGATGGCTGCGGCGATCGACGGCAAGACCGCGATGGTCGCCAGGAAGAGCGATCCGGGCAGCGTGATCCGGTTGAGGATGTGGGCCAGGTGCCGCTCGGTCTGGCGGCCGGGGCGGACGCCGGGGATGAAGCCGCCCTGACGCTGGATGATCTCGGCCTGCTGCTCGGGGTTGAACTGGATCGCCGTGTAGAAGTAGGTGAAGAAGACGATCAGGCCGAACAGCACGACGATGTACCACCAGGACACGCCGGTCTGACCCGTCCCCAGGTTCTCGTTGATCCAGCGGAAGATCGACTGGAGCCATGGTGCCTCGAACGGGATGGCGGTCACGATCAGGGCCGGGATGAGCAGCACCGACGTGGCGAAGATCACGGGAATCACGCCCGAGACGTTCACCTTCAGCGGGATGTAGGTGGACTGGCCACCGAGGACGCGACGACCCCTGACCCGCTTGGCGAATTGGACGGGGATGCGTCGCTGTCCCTGGTCGATGTAGATGATCGCCACGATCATCACCAGGAACACGATCGTGATCACGATGAACGGGATCAGGCGCTCGATGTCGCCGGTGAGGCGCCACACGGCCCCGGTCTGGGCCCAGAGCTGGCCGAACATGAACGGGAACTGGCTGATGATCGAGACGAAGATCAGCAGTGACATCCCGTTCCCGATGCCACGCTGGGTGATCAGCTCTCCGAGCCACATCACCATCGCCGTGCCGGCGGTCATGGTGAGGACGATCAGCGCAACACGGCTCGGCGTGTAGTTCGGGATCAGGTCGATGTTCCCGGTGAACAGACCCGAGTGGAACATGTAGGTGAAGCCGGTCGACTGGATCAGGGCCAGGACGATCGTCAGATAGCGGGTCCACTGGGTGATCACCTTGCGGCCGGACTCACCTTCCTCCTGGAGCGCCTGGAGGCGCGGGATGACCACGGTGAGCAACTGCATGATGATCGACGCGGTGATGTAGGGGATGATCCCCAGCGCGAACACCGAGAACTGCTCGAGGGCGCCGCCCGAGAACAGGTTGAGCAGACCGTAGATGCCGCCGGCCTCCTGGAGGCTCTGCCACAACTCGACGGCTTCGAGGTCGATGCCCGGCACCGGGATGGTGGCGCCGAGGCGGTACACGCCGAACATGGCAAGCGTGAACAGGATCTTGGCCCGGAGGTCCGGGATCCTGAACATGTTGCGGTAGATGGCGAGCATTACTTAGAACTTCTCCCCCACTCGTGGGGGAGTACCCGAGCGGAGCGAGGGGGAGGGGGTCGGTTCCAAAGTCGAGTACGGCCTGACGAGGGTCAAGAGATCACCTCGGCGGTTCCGCCCGCCGCTTCGATCTTCGCGATCGCAGATGCGGAGAACTTGTGGGCCTTGATGGTGAGGGCGCGGTCGATGTCGCCCTCGGCGAGGACCTTGACCCGGCCGCGATGGCGGATCATGCCCCGCTCTCGCAAGGTCTCCGGAGTCACCTCGGTGCCGGCGTCGAAGACGTTGAGCGCACCGACGTTGACGAGTGCGAAGGTCTCCTTGTTCGGATTGCGGAACCCCTTGAGCTTGGGGAGACGCATGGCGAGTGGCGTCTGACCGCCCTCGAACCCGGGCCGCAGCGTGTTGCGGGCCAGCAGGCCCTTGGTCCCGCGCCCGGCCTTGGCGCCACGACGGGCGCCGTACCCGCGACCGACGCGAATCTTCTTCTTCTTGGATCCCTCGGCCGGCTGCAGGTGATGCAGCTTGAGCTGTTCTCTTTCTTCGGGCATGGCGTTAACTCTCCTCCACCTCTACGAGGTGTGAAATCCTGGCCAGCATCCCGCGGAGGACCGGTCCGTCGACCTGCTCCACCGTCTGGTTGATGCGTCGCAGACCCAGCCCGCGGACGGTCGCCCGGGTCTTCGGCTTCTCGCCGATCAGCGAGCGCCTCAGGGTCACCTTCACGGTCTTGTCCTTGGCTGCCATCGTCTACCTCAGTTCGACTCCGCGCGCATCGACTCGGTGCTGTTGTAGGCGGCCAGGAGACGCGGCGGGACGAAGTCCTCGGCGCGACGGCCACGAAGCTTGGCGACCTCGTCGGGGCGGCGCTGGCTGATCAGAGCGTTCATGGCGGCCTTGGCCACGTTGAGGTGCGTCGGCGAGCCCAGCGACTTGGCGAGGGCGTCCTTGACGCCGGCGGCCTCCAGGATCTGGCGGACCGCTCCACCGGCGATGACACCGGTACCGGGCGAGGCCGGCTTGACGATCACCTTGGAGGCGCCGTGGATGCCGAGGACCTCGTGGACGACGGTGCTGCCCGCCATCGGGATGTCGACCATCTCGCGCCGGGCGATCTCGAACGCCTTCTGGATCGCGGCCGGGACCTCACGGGCCTTGCCGTAGCCGATGCCGACGCGGCCGTTGCCGTCACCCACCACGACCAGCGCGGTGAAGCTGAACCGGCGGCCACCCTTGACGACCTTGGCGACGCGGTTGATCTGGATGACGCGCTCGTCGTACTGGTTCTGCTCCGAGCTCGGTCTCTGTTGGCGTGCCATTAGAACTCCAGTCCTGCCTCACGGGCGGCGTCGGCGAGGGCCTTGATCCGGCCGTGGTACTTGTAACCGCCCCGGTCGAACACGACGGCGTCGATGCCTGCCTCCTTGGCCCGGGAGCCGAGCAGGGAGCCCACCTTGGCGGCGGTGTCCACGGTCAGCCTCTCCGAGCGGAGCTCGGGCTCCACGGACGAGGCGGACACGAGCGTGGCGCCCTGGACGTCGTCGATGATCTGGGCGTATATGTAGCGGTTGCTGCGGTATACCGCGAGACGGGGACGCTCCGCCGTGCCTCGCACGCGCTTGCGGACCCTGCGGTGCCGTCGATCGCGGGCTACCTGACGGGTGGCCCTCATCACTTACCTGCCTTCCCCGCCTTGCGGCGAACGTACTCGCCGACGTAGCGGATGCCCTTGCCCTTGTAGGGCTCGGGGGGTCGGATCTTGCGAATGTCTGCGGCCACCTGGCCCACCAGTTCCTTGTCGATGCCGCTGACGTTGATGCGGGTGGGCTCCGGCACCTCGAAGGTGATGCCCTCGGGCGCCTCGACCACGACGGGGTGGCTGAAGCCGACCTGCAGCTCCAGGTCGGAGCCCTTCATGGCGGCGCGATAGCCGACACCCTGGATCTCGAGGGACTTGGTGTAACCCTCGGCGACACCGGTGACCATGTTGAACACCAGGGCACGGGTCAGGCCGTGCAGGGCCCTCGCCTCACGGGAGTCGTCCACCCGGTTCACGGTGAGGGTGCCGTCGGCGAGGTCGATGGAGACACGGTCGCTCAGGGTGCGGGACAATTCGCCCTTGCTCCCCTTGACCTTGATGGTCGCGCCTTCGACGGTCACGTCGACGCCGCTGGGCACGGCAATCGGCATCTTCCCGATACGGCTCATCTCACCAAACCTCACACACGATCTCGCCACCGAGACGACGGCGACGCGCCTCACGGTCCGGCATCAGACCCTGGCTCGTGGAGACCACGGCCACGCCGATGCCGCCCTGGACACGCGGCAGCTCCGCGGCGCCCCGGTAGACGCGGTGACCCGGACGGGACACGCGGCGCAGACCGAGGATGGCCGGGCGGCGACGCTCGCCGTACCGGAGCACGAGCTCCAGCGTCTTCGACGGGCCCTCGCCCTTGACCTCGTAGCGGTCGATGAAACCCTCGGCGACGAGGATCTCGGCGATGCCGACCTTCATCTTCGAAGACGGCATGCTCACGCGCTCGTGACCGACCGCAACCGCGTTGCGGATGCGGGTCAGCATGTCCGAAATGGGGTCTGTGACCACGCCCGTGCTCACCACGATGCCTTCCTAACTCCGGGGAGCTCGCCCTTGGACGCCAGCTCCCGAACACAGATGCGACACATCCCGAAATCACGCAGATAGGCGCGCGCCCGGCCGCACCGCCTGCAGCGGTTGTAGGCCCGAACCTTGAACTTCGGCTTGCGGTTCGCCTTTGCAATCATCGATTTCTTGGCCATGAATCCTCCTCAGACCTCAGCCGAGACCTTGCGGAACGGGAACCCGAACGCCTCGAGTAGCGCCTTCCCGTGCTCGTCGTTTTCGGCCGTGGTCACGATCGTGATGTCGAGCCCCCTGGTCTGGGAGACCCGGTCGAAGTCGATCTCGGGGAAGATCAGCTGCTCCGACGCGCCCACGCTGTAATTGCCCCGCCCGTCGAACGCTCTGGGGTTGAGGCCCCGGAAGTCACGCACCCGGGGGATGGCGACGGCGAGGAGACGATCGAAGAACTCCCACATCCGGGCGCCGCGGAGGGTCACGCTGACCCCGATCGGCATGCCCTCGCGCAGCTTGAACTGGGAGATCGACTTGCGGGCCCGGTTCACCCGTGGCTTCTGCCCGGCGATGAGCCCCAGCTCCTCGAGGGCGTCGTCGATCACCTTCTTGTCGTTGATCGCCTCGCCCAGGCCCATGTTGAGCACGATCTTCTCGAAGCGCGGGACCTGCATCACGTTGTCGAGGCCCAGCTGCTCCTTGAGCTTCGGCGCGACCTCTTCCTGGTACTTGATCTTGAGACGCGGCTGGTAGCTCACAGGTCACCCCCGCACTTCCGGCAGATGCGGTGCTTGCCCTTGTCGTCGATCCGATGACCGATACGGGTCGGGCCGCACTTCTCGCAGATGATCATCACGTTGGAGGCATCGATCGGCATGTCCTTGTCGATGATCCCGCCCTGCATGGTCTGCCCGGTGGGCTTGGTGTGCCGCTTGGCGGTGTTCACACCCTCGACCAGGACCTTGTTCTTGTCGGGGAAGACACGGGCGATGCGCGACTCCTTGCCGGCGTCCTTGCCGGCGATCACCATCACCTTGTCTCCAGTCTTCAGCTTCATCACAGAACCTCCGGCGCCAGCGAGACGATCCTCATGAACCGGCGCTCGCGCAGCTCCCTGGCGACGGGCCCGAAGATTCGGGTGCCGCGGGGCTGCTGGTTGTTGTCGATGATGACGCAGGCGTTGTCGTCGAACCTGATGTAGGTCCCGTCCGGGCGGCGGGACTCCTTACGGGTCCGCACCACCACTGCCTTGACCACGTCACCCTTCTTCACGGTGCCGCCCGGGGTGGCGTCCTTGACGGCCGCCACGATCACGTCGCCCACACCGGCGTACCGGCGATGCGACCCACCGAGCACACGGATGCAGAGCACCTCGCGGGCGCCGGTGTTGTCGGCCACCTTGAGACGCGACTCCTGCTGGATCATCGGGCACGCTCCACGATCTCCACCACCCGCCAGCGCTTCTGCTTGGACATCGGGCGGGTCTCCATGATCCGGACGGTGTCGCCGACGCGGGCGTCGTTCGCCTCGTCGTGGGCGTGGAACTTGGTGCTCCGCCGCACGATCTTGTCGTAGCGGGGGTGCCTGACCTGCTCCGGGACCTCGACGGTCACCGTCTTGTCCCGGGAGTCGGAGACGACCACCCCGACGCGCACCTTGCGGCGACCCCGAACCTGGTTGTCACTCATCAGGCACTCTCCTCGGCGCCGGAAGACGCCATCTCTCGCTCGCGCATGATCGTGAGGATGCGGGCGATGTCCTTCTTCACCTGGGTCAGGCGCGACGTGTTGTCGAGCTGGTTGGTGGCCACCTGGAAGCGCAGGTTGAAGCGCTCCTCCTTGGCCTCGGCCAGCGCCTGAGCCAGTTCCTCGTTGCTCATCTCTCGGAACTCGGAGGGCTTCATGCGTCCTCCCTCGTCACGAATCTGGTCTTGATCGGAAGCTTGTGTCCGGCCTTGCGCATCGCCTCACGGGCCAGTTCCTCGGGGACACCGGCCAGTTCGATCATCACGCGACCGGGCTTGACGACGGCGACCCAGAACTCCGGGTTGCCCTTGCCCGAGCCCATCCGGGTCTCGGCCGGCTTCTGGGTGACGGGCTTGTCCGGGAAGATGTTGATCCACACCTTTCCGCCACGCTTGATGGTTCGGGTGATGGCGACACGGGCGGCCTCGATCTGGCGGGCCGTGATCCAGCCCGACTCGAGGGCTTGGATCCCGTATTCCCCGAAGTTCACCCGGGTCCCGCCCTTGGCGACACCGCTGAGACGGCCGCGATGCTGCTTGCGGTGCTTGGTCCGCTTGGGCATCAACATGTCACTCCTCCTCCGCGGTGTCGGGGGAATCGACGCTGTCGGGGCTGTCCGGGCTGTCCGGCGAGTCGGGGCTGTCGGGCGAGTCGGCAGACTCCCCGGCGCCCTCGGCGCTCTCCACGGTCTCGGGAGCCTCGGCCTCCACGGGAGCGGTGTCCTCGGCCGGCGCTGTCACGGCACCGGTCTCTTCTTCAACGACCTGCTCCTCCTGGGCGCTCTCGTACTCGACCTTCGCCTCGGCTGCGGTCGGCGGCTTGCGACCGCCACCGGCCTCGATCAGACGACGACCGGGCTTCTCCTCGATCGACTCGACGGGGCGCTTGCCGCCGCCGGCCTCGATGAGACGCGGCTTGGCCTGCTCGCCGGCCGCCTCTTCGGCCCGCGACTTGATGCTCTTCTGGGTGCGACGGGCCGGCCCGCCGGTGGCGAGGTCGGCCTCGGCGGCGATGCGCTCGCCCGAGACCGGGCGGGACTCGACGACCTCACCGCGGTAGACCCACACCTTGACGCCGATGGCGCCGACGGTGGTCCTGGCGGTGGCGGTCCCGAAGTCGATGTCGGCCCTGAGGGTGTGGAGCGGCACGCGGCCCTCGCGGTACCACTCGCGGCGCCCCATCTCGGCGCCGCCGAGACGGCCCTTGGCCTCGACGCGGACGCCTTCGGCGCCGGCCTTGAGGGCTGCGGCGACGGCACGCTTCATGGCACGCCGGAAGGCGATGCGGTTCTCGATCTGGTCGGCCACGCCCCTGGCGAGGAGGGCGGCGTCGAGATCGGGGTCCTTGACCTCGATGATGTTGAGCTTGACCCGACGGTCGGTGAGCTTCTCGAGACCCTCGCGGAGACGCTCGGCCTCGCCACCCTTGCGCCCGATGACGACACCGGGACGGGCGGTGTGGATGTCCACGATGAGACGGTCCCTGGTGCGCTCGATGTCGATGCGCGACACGGCGCCACGGGTCAGCTCCCCGTTCAGGTAGTCGCGGATCTTCCAGTCCTCGTTGACGAAGTCCGCGTACTCACGCTGCGTGAACCACTTCGACTTCCAATCGGTGGCGACCCCGATCCGGAACGAGTAGGGGCTTACCTTCTGACCCATGTCAGCTCACCTCCCCGTTCTTCTCGGCGACCACGATGGTGATGTGGCAGGTTCTCTTGTTGATGCGGGTGGCACGGCCCCGGGCCCGCGGGCGGTAGCGCCGGAGGGTCGGGCCCTCGTCGGCGAACGCCTCGGCCACGATCAGGGCGTCGGCGTCCAGTGCGTGGTTGTGCTCCGCGTTGGCGACGGCCGAGGCCAGCGCCTTCGCCACGGGCTCGGCGGCGGCCCGCCGCGTGAGCCGGAGCACGTCAGCGGCCTCGCCCACCGGGAGACCCCGGACCAGGTCGAGGACGCGTCGCACCTTGTACGGCGACTGACGGACGAACTTGGCCTGAGCTCTGGCCTTCATCGTCTCGCCGCCTTCTTGTCTGCATGACCCCGGAAGGTCCGGGTGGGCGCGAACTCGCCCAGCTTGTGGCCCACCATCGACTCGGTGATGTAGACCGGCACGTGCTTGCGTCCGTCGTGGACGGCGATCGTGTGCCCGATCATCTCGGGGATGATCGTGGAGCGTCGCGACCACGTCCTGATGACGCGCTTCTGGCCGGTGCGGTTGAGCTCGTCCACCTTCTTGGCGAGGTGGTCGTCGACGAAGGGGCCCTTCTTCAATGAACGCGCCATCAGCGCCGTCCCTTCTTCGTGCGACGCCGCACGATGTACTGGTTGGAGGCCTTCTTCTTGCTACGGGTGCGGCCCTCGGGCTTGCCCCAGGGGCTCACGGGATGGCGGCCACCGGACGACTTGCCCTCGCCGCCACCCAGGGGATGGTCGATCGGGTTCATGGCCACACCGCGGGTCTGGGGGCGGACGCCCTTCCAGCGGCTGCGGCCGGCCTTGCCCAGCTTGATCAGCTCCGCCTCGACATTGCCGACCTGGCCCACCGTGGCGCGGCAGTCCAGCGGGACCTGGCGCATCTCACCGGAGGGGAGCCGGAGCAGGGCCATGTCGCCCTCCTTCGACATCAGCTGCACCGCGGCGCCGGCGGACCGGGCCATCTTGGCGCCGCCACCGGGCCGGAGCTCGATGGCGTGAACCACCGTGCCGGCGGGGATGTTGCGCAGCGGCAGGGCGTTCCCGGGCCGGATGTCGGCACGGGGGCCCGAGTTGAGCCGGTCGTTCACCTTCACACCGACCGGGGCGAGGATGTAGCGCTTCTCGCCGTCGGCGTAGTTGAGCAGGGCGATCCGGGCGTTCCGGTTCGGGTCGTACTCGATGGCGGCGACGCGGGCGGGGATCCCGTCCTTGTTGCGACGGAAGTCGATGATGCGGTAGCGCTGCTTGTGGCCACCGCCGCGATGACGGCTGGTGATGCGGCCGTTGGCGTTGCGCCCGCCGGTCTTGGACTTGTTGTCGAGCAGCGACTTCTCGGGCTCGGTCTTCGTGATCTCGGAGAAGTCCGAGACCGTCTGGAACCGGCGGCCCGCCGAAGTCGGCTTTCTCTTCCTGACAGACATCTAGATCACACCCCGAACAGATCGATCTCGTCGCCCTCGGCCAGCGTGACCAGAGCTCGCTTGGTGTCCTTGCGCTTGCCCCAGCGGTAGCCGAAGCGGGTCTTCTTCCCCGTGCGGTTCATGGTGTTCACCCGAAGCACCTTGACCCCGAAGATGGACTCGACCGCGTCGCGGATCTCTTCCTTGTTCGACCGCGGGTCGACCTCGAAGGTGTAGGTGTTGAGACGCTCGATCAGATCGAACGTCTTCTCGGAGACGACGGGGGCGAGGATGACGTCGTACGCGCTCTTCATCAGGCGGCTCCCTCATCCTTGACGAAGTCGCTGTCGCTGACCTCGTAGCTGCTGGATCTTCCGGCGGCGCCGACGGTGTGCGACGTGAAGACGACGTTGTCGGACCACAGGACGTCGTAGGCCGTGAGATGACCGGGCTCGACCACGCGGGCGTGGGCCAGGTTGCGGAAGGACCGCCCGGCGACGCTGTCGATCTGGCTGATCACGACCAGGGTCTTCCCGGTGGCGCCGATGGCGCCGAGCAGCGTGGCCGCCTGCTTGGTCTTGGGGGCGGCCCAGTCGAACTCCTCGACCACCATCACCGCCTGCTCGGAGGCACGGGCGGACAGGGCGCTGCGAAGGGCGAGACGCTTCATCTTCTTGGGCGTGCGCTGCGCGTAGTCACGGGGCTTCGGCCCGTGGGCGACCCCACCACCCGTCCACTGCGGGGCGCGGATGGAGCCGTGACGGGCCCGACCGAGACCCTTCTGGCGCCAGGGCTTGCGGCCACCACCGCGGACCTCGCCGCGGGTCTTGGTGCTGTGCGTGCCGGCGCGGGCTGCGGCGAGCTGCGCCGTGACCACCTGATGGAGCACGTCGAGGTTGGGCTCGATCCCGAAGACCTCTGGATCCAGGGAGATCTCGCCCGCGCTCGTGCCGTCGGACTTGAAAAGGGGTGCGGTCAGTTCAGCCACGAGCCTTCACCGCCTCTCTGAGCAGTACCACGGTGCCCTTGGGACCGGGCACGGAACCGTTGAGGAGAACGAGGTTCCGCTCGGCGTCCACACCGACCACCTCGAGGTTGAGGGTGGTCACCTTCTCGCCGCCCATGCGGCCGGCCATGCGCATGCCCTTGAAGACACGGGCGGGCGTGGAGCAGGCGCCGATGGAACCGGGGGCACGGTGCTTCTTGTGGTTGCCGTGCGAGGCGCCCTGACCGGAGAAGCCATGACGCTTCATCACACCGGCGAAGCCCTTGCCCTTGGAGACACCGGAGACGTCGGCCTTGACACCCTGCTCGAACACCTCGGCGACCGTGATCTCCTGCCCGACCTCGTACTGGGCGGGGTCGTCGACCCGGATCTCGATGAGATGACGGGCGGGCTCGACACCGGCGGCGGCGAAATGGCCCTCGGCGGGCTTGTTCACCTTCTTGACGTCGCCGTAGGCGATCTGGATGGCGTTGTAGCCGTCGGTCGCCACGGTCTTGACCTGGGTCACCTTGACCGGGCCGGCCTTGACGACCGTCACCGGGATCGCCCGGGACTGCTCGTCGAAGACCTGGGTCATGCCCAGCTTCGTGCCGAGGATCGCTCTGGGAAAGGTCACAGCTTGATCTCCACTTCCACACCGGCGGGGAGCTCGAGACGCATCAGCGAGTCCACCGTCTTGGGGGTCGGGTCGAGGATGTCGATGAGACGCTTGTGGATCCGCATCTCGAAGTGCTCACGGGAGTCCTTGTGCACGTGCGGGCCACGGATCACGCAGTAGCGATGGATCTCCGTGGGCAGCGGAACCGGGCCCTTGATGCGGGCCTGGGTCCGGAGCACGGTCTCCGTGATCTTCTTCGAAGACTCATCGACCACGTTGTGGTCGTAGGCCTTCAGGCGGATGCGGATCTTCTGTTCGCTCATTTGGTGATCTTTGTGACGCGGCCGGCGCCTACGGTGCGGCCGCCTTCACGGATGGCGAACCGCAGACCCTCGTCCATGGCGATCGGAGCGATCAACTCCACCGTCATCTCGGTGTTGTCTCCCGGCATCACCATCTGGG
>JAGFIR010000043.1 GCA_024103415.1 Acidimicrobiales bacterium | reverse complement strand
CCGAGTGCAAGCGGCGGAACTACGTGACAACCAAGAGCAAGTCGAACACCCAGGAGCGGCTGGAACTCAAGAAGTACTGCCGTTGGTGTCGTCAGCACACCGTCCATCGGGAGACTCGCTGAACCGATCGACACTGGAGCAGCCACCGATCGCTGGCAGAATGATCTGCCTGTGAGGTGGCTGCTCCTTTTCATTGCCCTCTGCGTCCTGGTGGTCGCGCTCCGGCGGGCCCGGGATCGGGCGGCCGGGCGCGGTTGGGTCTATCCACGGGGAGGGGCGCCCACCAGGGGCAACGTGGTCGGAGGCCTCGGCTTCGAGCAGGTCTTCGAGCCCGAGTACGAGCACGTGTACGAGGAGCTGCAGGCCGTGGCAGTCGAAGCGGAACAGGACGCGGTCGGCGAGGGCGAAGACCGATGACCGATCTGGAAGGGCGGACCTTCGGGCCGGGGTCGCTCGCCGTCAGCGAGGACCGGGTGGCCGCCTACGTGGAGGCGACGGGGGATGACCCGCGACGTTGGGTCGACCATGCACCACCCGGTTTCGCTTCGGCGGCGCTTTTCGTCGTGGCGCCGGATCTCCTCTCCGAACTTGCCGGACGATCGGTCGTCCATGGCGAGCAGACCTTCACCTGGCATCGCCCCTTCAGGACCGGTGACCGGCTCACCGTCAACGGGACCGTCGCCCGCTATCGCGAACGCGGGGGAGTGGTCTACGTCGGATTCGACGTGACCGCGGGTGACGCATCGGGAGACGTGATGACAGGGTCCTCGCTCTTTCTCCTCTCCGGTGACTCCGCCCCTCTCGAGGCGGCCGGGGAGGTCGACGAGCCCCCACCCCACGACGCGGGCACCCCGGGTCAGGATGAGCGCTCTGCCTCACGGGCGACCCTCGTCAGATACGCCGCGGCCACCGGTGATTGGAACCCCGTGCACTGGGATCACGCTTCGGCCGTCGCTGCCGGTTTCCCTGGCGTCGTGGTCCACGGGCTCCTCCAGGCCGCATGGGCACTGCAGGAAGCAGCGCGTCATCGTGATGGCGATCGGCCGATCGTCTCGGCACGGTTCCGGTTCAGGGCACCTCTCCTGCCTGCCCGACCCGTCGCAGTGAAGGGCGAGGTCGACGACGCCGTCGTGGCCGTCTCCGTCTCGGACGACCGGCAGGAGTACCTCAGCGCCCGCATCGAGCTCGCCGATGAGTAACCGCGAAGACCGCGATCCGGTCGAAGAGGGGAGAGAGAAGGAGCTCGTCGTCAGGGCGCAGAGCGGCGACCGTGCCGCCTTCGCCGCCCTGGTGCGGGCCCATCAGGACGAGGTGTTCACGTTGGCGAGACGGCTGGTCGGCGACCCCCACATGGCGGCGGACATCGCCCAGGAGACGCTGGTCCGGGCGTGGCGCGCCCTGCCCTCGTTCCGGGGCGACTCCAAGCTGTCGACCTGGCTGCATCGCATCACCGTGAACACCGCCTGGACCCATCGTGACCGCGCCCGCCGCAATGCGGCGCTCGCGCTCGAGGACGTCAGGGAGCAGCCCTCGATACCGGGCCCCGACGACCCCGAGGTGGCGGGGGAGCTCCTCGAGCTCAGGGGACGTCTCCGGACCGCTCTCGACCGGCTGCCGGAAGGACAGCGCCAGGTCGTCGTCATGAAGGACGTCTACGGCTGGTCCCATCAGGAGATCGCCGACTCGATGGGGATCAGCGTCACTGCCGCCAAGGTCCGGCTGCACAGGGCACGGGCCAGGCTGGCGAGGGACCTGGAGGAGAGCGCATGAGGATCGTCTGTGAGATCGCAGCCCCGTTCGTGGCGAACAGCGCGGTGGAGGGCACCGAGGTCGCCGGGCCTTTCCGGGGCCACGTCGCCTCCTGTCTCCGTTGTCAGGCCCGGCTTGCTGCCATGAGCCGCACGGCCCGGGAGCTCAGGGCGCTGGCCGAGGAGCGTCACGAGGCCCCGGTGGACCTGGAATGGCGGGTCATGTCCGCCCTCGATGGCGAACTTGCCATCCCGCGTTCGTGGCGCCGGCCCGTGGCGGTGGCGGCCACCCTCGTCTCGATGGCCGCAGCCATCCTCATCTGGCGGCTCCGCCCGAGAGCCAGCTGAGCACGTTCACAAGTTGTCGCCAGGACCTACCTCCGAACATTGCCTTGATGTGAGGGGTCACGGCCCGAGTGGCACTGCTATTTTCGGAGTGCCCAGAGGAGGCGGGGATTTGCGTTTGGCTATCCGCATAAGAGGGGTGGCGGTCGTCCTGATGTCGATCGCGGTCCTACTCATGATCGGTCACTTTCTCCTGGCAGGCCGGGAATGGGATGGCTTTCGTCTTTTCAATCTGGGTGCCGAGGGCTCGTTTGGAACTTCGTTCGCTTCGATCCTCGGCGTCGTCGCGGGTTTGCTGGCGCTGGGGGCGGCTATGTCGGCACGCAAGGAGGGCAGGCCCTTCCTCGCTGTCGCAGTTCTGGGCATTGGGATGATCCTCTACGCCATCGACGAGGTTGCCATGGTCCATGAAGGACTAGGTTCGACCGCCGCCGAGGCAGCCGATTTCGAGAACGACGGCATGGTGGGAACCGTGATGATCGGGCTGGCCATCGCTCCTGTGTTCGTCGCTGTGATCTGGGCGCTCCTTCGCTCCGTTCCGCGGCGCGCGGGCCTGTTGATGGCCTCGGGGTTGACGCTCTTCTGGCTTGCTGCGTTCGGTGTCGAACAGTTCGAGCACATGAATCACATCGGGACCTTGCCCATGACCAGTGGAATGTCTAGGGAGGAGGGTGACCTGCTCCTCGTGGGAATCCAGGAGGGACTCGAGATGATCGCAATCATCATCGTGCTGTTGGGGATCCTTGGTCTCCTCGCTGCGTATCGAACGGTGTTGTCGCTCGAGGTCGAAAGTGCCCAACCCCATGCATCCGGCCAACGAACGCAGTAGCTTGACTCAATGGGTGATTCGGCGTGCTGGATGCACGAGGTTTGCATGGACTGCGGCACCATTGCCGAGGACAGGGGCCCGAACGATCCGTGCCCGAACTGCGGGGCTGAAGCGGAGGCTCCGGCCACCCCGTCCAGGGCCGCCTGCTGACGGAGGTGGCATTTACGCAATCGCCCGGCCGCTCTTATACTTGAGTGTCCCGCGAACCCCCTAGGGGTGTAGCTCGAATTGGTAGAGCGCCGGTCTCCAAAACCGGAGGATGGGGGTTCGAGTCCCTCCGCCCCTGCCAACCCACCCACGGGAGAACATGAACAGAGAAATGCGTCGCCTCCAGGAGGCCGAGGAGCGGCGTCGCAAGAAGGCCGAAGAGTCGTCCGGCATGAGCCGGGCGCAGCGCCGCGCCGCGGCACTTCAGGCGCGTGCCCAGACGGGTGAGCGCAAGAGCTTTCCGCGACGCATCGCCGATTACCTCCACGAGGTCAGGGTCGAGCTCCGCAAGGTCCACTGGCCGAACCGCGAGCAGATGATCGCCTTCACCACCGTCACCATGATCACGACCCTCGTCCTCACGGCGGTCGTGTTCGCCCTCGACGTGGGGGCGAAGCAGGCAGTCATCTGGCTGATCGAGAGGGGAACGTGACCCAGGCACCGGATCCAGTGATGGAGGCGGAGGGCGTCGAGGAGACGACCGCCGCCGAGGAAGAGACCGCCGTAGAGAGCCCCGCAGCCACCACCGAGGCGGGGGCCAGCGAGGCGTCCGAGGCCACCGAGCCCACCAAAGACCAGGCGGGGGCGGCTGGTGCCGGCGCCGCACCCATCGCCGACGCGTCGGCGGACGAAGAGACGGCCGCCAGCGATGAGCCGGAAGAGAAGCCCCGGCCCCTCAGCCCGTACGACCTCCCCGGCGACTGGTACGTGATCCACTCCTACTCGGGGTACGAGAACAAGGTCAAGGCCAACCTCGAGACCCGCATCCAGTCCATGCACATGGAGGACAAGATCTTCGAGGTCCACATCCCCATGGAGGACGTGGTCGAGTTCAAGGGAGGCCGCAAGGTCACCGTGCCGCGCAAGGTCTTCCCCGGCTACCTCCTGGTCAGGATGATCCTCGACGACGACTCCTGGTACGCCGTGCGCAACACCCCCGGCGTGACGGGTTTCGTCGCGGGCAACGCCCAGAAGCCGACACCACTCTCCCGCCGCGAGGTCGAGAGGTTCCTCGGCGTCCAGGAAGAGGAAGAGAAGACCAAGCCCCGGTTCAAGCCGGAGTGGGAGGTCGGCGAGCAGGTGCGCGTGGTCACCGGCCCATTCGCCGACTTCAACGGGGTCATCGAGGAGATCAACATCGACCAGCAGAAGGTCGTGGTCCTCGTCAACATCTTCGGCCGGGACACGCCCGTGGAGCTCGGCTTCGACGACATTCAGAAGAACTGAGGCAATTTCGATGGCTAGGAAGAAACTGCTGACCACCGTCAAGATCCAGCTGCCCGCCGGGCAGGCGACCCCCGCGCCCCCCGTCGGCACGGTGCTGGGCCCGCACGGGGTCAACCTGATGGACTTCGTCAAGGCCTACAACGATGCGACGGCCAACCAGCGGGGCCAGATCATCCCCGCCGAGGTATCCATCTATGAGGACCGCTCGTTCACGTTCATCACGAAGACCCCGCCGGTGGCCGGTCTGCTCCGGCAGGCAGCCCGGGTCGACAAGGGCTCGGGTGAGCCGAACAAGGTGAAGGTGGGCAAGGTGACCTCCGCCCAGGTGCGCGAGATCGCCGAGGTCAAGATGGCGGACCTCAACGCCAACGACATCGAGGCGGCGATGAAGATCGTCGAGGGCACCGCCCGATCGATGGGCATCACCGTCGAGGGCTGATCGAGGTACTCAGTACCAGGTACCAGGTACGCAGCGGTCGCAGGCCGCTGCCGTAGTGGGAGGCCCGAGAGGGCCGACTGGACCACAAGGAGAGAAAATGCCAGCAGGCAAGAAGTACCGCGAGGCCTCCTCGCGCTACGACAAGAACACCCCGTACTCCGCGTCCGAGGCGCTGGAGCTCGTCAAGACCCTGGCTTCGGCCAACTTCGACGAGACCATCGATGCCGCGTTCCGTCTCGGCATCGACCCCCGGAAGGCCGACCAGAACGTGCGTGGCACGGTTGCCCTTCCCCACGGAACCGGCAAGGCCGTCCGTGTCGCCGTGTTCTGCTCCCCCGACAAGGAGCGTGAGGCGACCGAGGCTGGCGCCGACGTCGTCGGTGGCGCGGAGCTCGTCGAGGCCATCCAGGGCGGCCGTGAGCTCGACTTCGACATCGCCATCGCGACGCCGGACATGATGGCCGAGGTCGGAAAGCTCGGGCGCATCCTCGGTCCCCGTGGCCTGATGCCGAACCCCAAGGCCGGCACGGTCACTCCGGACGTCGCCAAGGCCGTCACCGAGTTCAAGGGTGGCCGCATCGAGTACCGCAACGACCGGTACGGCAACGTCCACGTCACCGTGGGCAAGGCCTCGTTCGAGGTGCCCCAACTGCTGGAGAACCTCGCCGCGGTTGCCGCCGAACTGGTCCGGGCCAAGCCGGCCGCAGCCAAGGGCCGCTATGTCCGGGGTCTGACCGTGTCATCGACCATGGGCCCCGGGGTCAAGGTGGATGTCGGTCGCATCGAGGAGCTGACCGCCCTGGCACGCTGATCTCCAACGGATCGTCGTCAACGAGGAAGAGCCCCCGAGAGGGGGCTCTTCCTGTGCGACTGGGGGCTCCGGAGTGCCGGACGGCGCGGGGAGAGGGCATCGGTTGCCAGGTCCACCGTCCACACGCGGCCGACTCTGCTCTCTGTGGACCAGGGTAGGGGCTGGTCGCTGTCGGCCTCGTGGCCCTCTTTCTCTGGGTCCGGGGTGGGAGCGGTCAGGTGATTCCCACCGCCTCACGGAACCCCCAATTGTCAACGAGGCAAGTGTCGCGGAACCCCCGACCGGTGTCCAGGGAAAACCTGGAAGCCCCCGTGATGAGTCCCCCGGAGCGAAGCGAGGGCCAGGATAAGTCCCCCGGAGCGAAGCGAGAGCGAGGATGAGTCCCCCAGAGCGAAGCGAGAGCGAGGATGAGTCCCCCGGAGCGAAGCGAGAGCGAGGATGAGTCCCACGGAGCGAAGCGAGAGCGAGGATGAGTCCCCCAGAGCGAAGCGAGAGCGAGGATGAGTCCCCCGGAGCGAAGCGAGGGGGGAAGGTACCGCCGGCCGACGGCCGGGGGTAGGGGGTCCAGCCGGCCGACGGCCGGGGGTAGGGGGTCCCATCCATTTCGCCGTACCGCCCGACAACCGTTACCATTCCGGCTGCAACTCCAATACCTCCGACCGAAGACCGCTGGCGTCACGGACCTAATGGGAGAGATCCCACCAGCGCAGGTTGGCTTCTCCGAAGCCCCTCGTCTTTGGTCGAGGGGTTTGA
>JAGFIR010000038.1 GCA_024103415.1 Acidimicrobiales bacterium | reverse complement strand
CCCGGTGAATGGTGCGGGATCGGTGATGTTTGTGACGTAGAAGCCCCCGAGTGGTCGATCCAGGAGGAGAGAGGCGCACACGATTCCCTGATACTCGACACCGGTCATCCTCGCCCGCTCGTCATCGTCGAGCCCGGGGACGAGCCGCGCGGTGAGGGGAGGCGCCGTCGTGAGAACGACCCGATCGAAGGTCTCTTCCATCGTGTCGGTCGTCACCTGCACGCCAGCTTCCGTGGCTGTCACCGAGCCGACCTTCTCTCCTGTGTGGATCTCCACCCCGGATGTGATCAACGCCTTCTCCAACTCGTCGATGATCCGGTCGTAGCCGCCCGACACATAGCCGAACATCTCCTTCTTCAGCCCGGATCTCCGGGCCGCGTAGAGACGCTGGATGGTGGTCCAGATGAAGGCGGCCGAAGTGCGCTCGTAGTTGTCTCCCAGCTTGGAGCGGAGGAGGGGGAGCCAGAACTTCTCGAACGCCCGATCCCCGGAGTGCCGTCGGAGCCAGGACTCGACAGATGTCCGCTCGAGCGCCCTCCAGTCCCGCAGCCTCGAGCCATAGAGGATGGTCCATCCCATGCGGAGCTTGTCGATCATGCTCAGCCCGGGGTACTTGAGGTACTCGACCACGTTGGAAACCGAGTGCAGTTGGCCGTCGGCGAGGACACCGGTACGGGTCTCGACCCATCGGATCTCATCGGTCAGCCCGAGGCGCTCGAGGAGGGCGAGCACGTGGGAGTCGCTGTTGAGGATGACGTGATAGTGCCGGTCCCAGGTGACGTCTCCGATCCGCCATGGCGCGGCCAGGCCGCCCAGGTGGTCGGCGCCTTCGATCAGGGTGACTCTTTCGCCGCGGTCGGCCAGCCAGAGCCCGAGGGCCATGCCCATCATGCCGCCACCCACGATCCCCCAGCGGTGGTTCACGAAGCCTTCTCCATTCGTTCCAGATCCTCGATGAGTGCGTCGAGGATGGCATGTGACACCTTGGTCCCCTCTCCGTACAGCGCCACCCGTTCCGGCAGGTTGCCGGCGGTCATGAAACGCGTCGCCTGGAGTATCGCGTTGCGATCCGCTCCGGCGAGCCGGTTCCAGCCGGCTTCCACGGTTTCGACCCACTCCGTCTCGTCCCGCATGGTGACGCACGGCGTGCCCAGCCAGTAGGTCTCCTTCTGCAGGCCTCCCGAATCGGTGAGCACCACGGCGGCGTCGCGCGCCAGGGCCATGGCCTCGGGGTGTCCGACCGGATCGATCATTCGCACCCCGCTCGCCGCGAGGCCCCTGTCGAGACGCTGACGTGTCCGTGGATGCACCGGGAAGATCACCTCCAGGCCGTCGGCGCCCACATCGGCCAGTCCGAGAACGATCTGGGAGAGACGCTCCGGATCGTCCGTGTTCTCGGAGCGGTGGACCGTCGCCAGGGCATATGACCCGGGCACGAGCCCGAATGAGTCGAGCACAGTCCGGCCGTCGCCGACCAGCGCCAGGGTGTGCTGGAGGGATTCGAACATCACGTCGCCGGTGAGATGGATGCCGTCTGTGATCCCCTCCGAGGCCAGATTGGCCACGGCGTTCGGTGATGGGCAGAAGAGGATGCTGGCCATGTGGTCGGTCAGGCGCCGGTTCACCTCCTCCGGCATCCGCAGGTTGAACGAGCGGAGACCGGACTCCACGTGAGCCACGGGGATGTGGAGCTTGGCCGCCGCCAGAGCGCCGGCGAGGGTGCTGTTGGTGTCCCCGAACACTATGACGACGTCGGGTTCGAGTTCTTGGAGGAGCGGGTCGAGCAGGGCGAGCATCTGACCCGTCTGCACTCCCTGGCCTCCCGATCCGACACCGAGCGTGTGGTCCGGGCGGGGCAGCCCCAGCCGATCGAAGAAGTCCTGCGACATGTTGGCGTCGTAGTGCTGCCCGGTGTGGATGAGGATCGGGTCGATCCTCCCCGTGTACGCGGGGAACGCCCTGGCGAGTGTCCCCACCTGGACGAACTCGGGTCGGGCCCCCACCACCGCCGCGATGCGGATGCTCACAACCCCCCGTCGGCGAGCGCCGCTGCCACGCGCATCACCTCGACACCTTCGTCGAGAGTCACGATCTGAGCACTGGCCCGGCCGAGCACCGCATCCCGGAAACCCTCCAGCTCGAGCTGGAGCGGTTCGGTCTTACGGATCGCGTAGCGTGTCACGTCTCCCTCGGAGACACCCTTGAGCCGGGCCATCTCGTCCCACTCCACGGGTATCGCCGAGTTCGAGTAATAGGTGAGGTCGGAAGTGAGCAGGTCGGCGACCAGTGCTCCCCTCTCTCCGAGCACCGTGACCTCGCGTCTCTTCGACGGAGTCAGCCAGTTCACCGACATCGACACGACGGTGTCGTCGGCGAGCCGACCCACGGCGGTCACCAGGTCCTCCCGATCCGTGCCAATCTGGTGGGCCAGTTGAGACTTGAGTGTGGCGAACGGGCCGATCAGCCACTGCACGATGTCGATGTCGTGAATGGCGAGATCGGTGATGACCCCGACGCCGTTGATACGGAGCGGGAACGGTCCGACCCGGGTGGTCGAGATGGCGAAGACGTTCCCGAGGAACCCCGAATCGAGACGCCGCTTCATCTCTTGCAGAGCGGGGTTGAACCGCTCGACGTGCCCGACCGCTCCGACCAAGGAGGTGGTGCGGAACGAGTCCCGCACGGCCTCTGCCCCGCCGATGTCCGTGGCCAGGGGCTTCTCGACGAGAGTGTGGATGCCGGCCCGGGCCAGACGGCAGGCTGCCTTCTCGTGGTCCTCGGCCGGAGTGGCGAGGACCACTGCGTCGACGCCGGCGTCCAGGATGTCGTCGAGCGAATGGAAGAGAGTGTGCCCGCCCAGGGATCGATGGACGTCACCGGCGGGATCGGCTCCTCCCACGAACTCGACGCCATCCATGCGGGACAGGATGCGCACATGATGACGGCCCATCGAACCGAGACCGACGACGCCGATCCGTAGGGGGCTCATGCCAGCCCTCTATTTATGGCGTCGATGACGGCGTCCTGCTCTTCCTCGGTCAGGTCGGGCCGCATCGGGAGGGAGAGGACCTCCCTGGCCGCGGCCTCGGTCTCCGGAAGGGCCGGTGATCCTTCGTAGGTCTCCATCATGTGGACCGGAGTCGGGTAGTAGATGGCCGTCCCCACTCCAGCCGCGGAAGCGTGACGCGCCACCGCGTCGCGATCCGGCACCCGGATGGTGTACTGGTGCCAGCCGTGCGTGGCCTCGGCAGCCACGTGCGGGGTGGAGATGCTGCCGTCGAGACGACGGTCGTACTCGGAAGCAAGCCTGGTTCGCGCTGCCTGGATCTCGGAGAGCCTCGACAGCTGCACCCGGCCGATCGCGGCGGCCATGTCGGTCATCCTGGCGTTGGTGGCGACCTGCAGCCTGCGGCGTACCACGCGGCTCTCATGCTGCCGCAGCGAGCGGGCGATCGCGGCGACCTCGTCGTCGGTGGTGGTGATCATCCCACCCTCGCCGCTGGTGACGTTCTTGGTGGCATAGAGGGAGAAAGTGCCGAAGCTGCCGAAGGAGCCCACATGCCGGCCCCGCCAGGTGGCCCCTATGCCCTGGGCTGCGTCCTCGAAGATCTCGATGCCGGTCTCGTCGGCGAGCTCGGCGAAGCCCTCCATGTCGGCCGGGTGCCCGTAGAGGTGGACCACGATCACCGCTCGGGTCCTGGGCCCTACGAGCGGGCCAACCGTCTCCGGCGAGATGCAGTAGGTCTTGGGGTCGATGTCGGCGAAGACCGGCTCGGCGCCGACGCGACGCACCGCATTGGCCGTTGCCTTGAACGTGAGCGAGGGGACGACCACCTCGTGACCAGGGCCGATCCCCATTGCCTGGAGGCCGATCTCGATGGCAACGGTCCCGTTGGCGACGGCCACCGCATGGGGCACGCCTACCACTTGGGCGAACTCTGCTTCGAGGGCCGCCACCTCCGCGCCCTGGGCGAGATGTCCGCTGGAGAGGACCCTCTCCACCGCCTCGTGCTCGGCCGGGCCGATCACCGGGTGCGTGTGCTCGATCACCCCACCGCCTCCAGGGAGTTCTTGTTGACCCGGTAAACGGTGCCGTCCGAAGGGTCGACCAGGTGACCCCCGTCCTCGGCCAGACGGTGGCCGGACTTGCCCACCCAACCGACCTGTCGCGCGGGGTTGCCGGCCATCAGAGCGTGTGCGGCCACGTCCCTGATCACCACTGCTCCGGCAGCCACGAGGGCCCACGAGCCGACCGTCACTCCGGCGAGGATCACGGCACCTGCACCGATCGCAGCCCCGGCCCCGACGGTCACGCCCTCGGGTGACCAGTCGTCGAGCAACTTGACCTCTCCCTGAGGGTTGACGGCCCTCGGGTGCCTGTCGTTGGTGAGGATCGCTCCGGGACCGATGAAGACCCCATCGCTGATCTCGGCGGGCCAGTAGACGAGTGCGTTGTTCTGGATCTTGCAGCGGCGGCCGATGCGGACGTCACGGTCGACGTAGACGTTGCGGCCGATCACGGTGTCGTCCCCGATCTCGGCCCCCTCCCGGATCTGGCTCAGATCCCAGACGGACACCCCGTCACCGAGGATGGCCTCGGGATGGACCTCTGCGGTCGGGGCGATGCGGGGCGGCGTCCCGGTCGCCATCAATGACCTCTCCGTCGGCCGAGCATCGCAAGCGGGGTCCTGGCCAGGATGCTCATGTCCTGGAAGAAGCCGATACGTCTCAGATACTCGATGTCGATCTCGGTGCATTCGTGCATCGGCTTGCCGTTCTGATCCGAAATCTGCCACAACCCCGTCAGGCCCGGCTTCACGAGATGACGCTGGTGCTGCCACTCCTCATAGTTGGCGACGATGTATGGCATCTCCGGTCGCGGGCCGACCAGACTCATGTCACCCTTGACGACGTTCCAGAGTTGGGGCAGCTCGTCGAGCCGTGAGGAGCGGAGCAGGCGTCCCACGGATGTGTGTCTCGGGTCTTTGGAAGACTTGTGATGCCGACGCCGTTCCTCACCCGAATAGGGCTCCTGTCTCTGCCGACGATCGGGATGCAT
>JAGFIR010000231.1 GCA_024103415.1 Acidimicrobiales bacterium | reverse complement strand
CGCATGCTGGTGACGGTCTCCGGGGTCGTTGCCGTGATCGGCGTGATCTGGGGCGTCATGTACTCGATCTTCGACGAGCCGACCGCGGCGCTCATCCCCTTCGCCTACTCCGCCTCGGTCACCGTGAGCCTGGTCGTCTACGCCCTCACCGGTCGCTACCGCGGCTTCCGCTTCGTCCAGCTCCTCCTCATCCTCACCCTGCCCTTCCTCCTCCAGTTGGCACTCGGAGGTTTCGTCGGCGGGAGTGCGGTGATCACCTGGGCCCTTCTGGCGCCGATCGGGGCGCTGACAATGTCCGGCCGCAGGCAGGCCATGTTCTGGTTCGGCGCCTACATCGCCCTGGTGCTGGCCGCCCAGGCGATCCAGCCGTCTCTTGACGTCTCCAACGGTCTGCCCGGAAACGTCATCAAGGCGTTCTTCGTCCTCAACATCATCGCTCCCACCGGGGTCGCCTTCTTCGCCCTGAACCACCTGGTCAGGGAGAAGGACCGCGCCTTCGTCGAGCTCGACCGGGAGCAGGAGAAGTCGGAGCGGCTGTTGCTCAACGTGCTCCCCAGAGAGGTGGCTGAGGCACTCAAGGAGGACGACCGGACGATCGCCACGAACTTCGAATGCATCTCGGTGCTATTCGCCGACGTGGTCGGGTTCACGCCGCTCACCGAGGGCCTGCCACCGGACACCCTCGTCGAGGTGCTCAACGACGTCTTCTCCCACTTCGACGAGCTCGTCGACCGCTACGGCGTCGAGAAGATTCACACGTCGGGCGACTCGTACATGGTCGCCTCGGGCGTCCCGACCGAGCGCGACGATCACGCCATCGTCGTGGCCCACATGGCTCTGGAGATGTGCCGCTACCGCTCCCCGTTGGAGCACTGGCTGGGCCAGCCTCTCGCCTTCCGCCTCGGTCTCAGCTCGGGTCCGGCGGTGGCGGGGGTGATCGGACGCACCAAGTTCCAGTACGACGTGTGGGGCGACACGGTGAACACCGCGAGCCGGATGGAATCCCACGGTGAGCCGGGCCGGATCCAGATCAGCGAGTCGACCTACGAACTGGTCCGCGACCACTTCGTCTGTGAGCGACGTGGGGTCGTCGACGTCAAGGGGAAGGGGCCGATGAGCACCTGGTGGCTGGTCGCCCCCCGCTGAGTCAGTCCCCTCGACCCACGGTGAGCTCGACCTCCGGACGACCGAGCAGACGCTTCGCCTCCCTGATCGCCGTCGAGAAGGCGCCGTCCAGATAGCCGGTCCGTTCCGAACCGGTCGCCTCCCCGGCGAACATGAGACGCCCGGTCACGGGCGCGCCCAGCAGTTCGAGATCGGCCCGGGTCGCCCCCGGAGGGACGTAGGTGTAGGCGCCGCGGGAGAACGGGTCGAGCGCCCACCGCGAACGGGTCACCTCGACCGGGTCCGGCACCGGCCCCCACGCCTTCAGGATGTGACCCAGGAGATGGTCCACCACCGCCGGCTCGTCACGACCGAGGATGACGTCGGCGGCGCTTCCGAATGCGGTGGAGACAACCACCGGCCGCCCGGTGAACCTCTCCATCGCCAGCACCAACCGGAACTCCTCACGACCCATCGGGTACAGGTGAGGCTTGCCCACACCCACCGGCTCGTCGAAGGCGAGCACCACCTTCTCGAACCTGCCGTATCCGAGACGTTCGATGGCCGACGCCTTGGACTCGGGCAGCGGCGGGTCGAACCGGATCGACCCTGCCTGGAGGACTCCGAGCGGGACGGTCACCAGGACGTGACTGCCTGACTCCACCGAGCCGTTGGCGAGATGGACGTCGACACCACCGGGACCGACCACCACGTCGGTGACCACGGACCCCATCCGCACTTCGAAACCGGAGACGAGGCCACCGACGATGCCGGCGTAACCACCCACCGGGAAGTCGCCGATACCCGACCCCCCGTACTCCAGGGTGCTGGGCGGGAACGAGCCGACCGCCATCGACTCGAGGGGCGCGGCTCCCTCGGCCTCGGAGAAGGTGCGCAGGAATGACCGGGCCCACGACGCCGGCTTCTCGCGGCCAAGAAACTCCTCGACGGCGTCGGCGACAGTGCCATCGGCGCCGAGACGTGCGATCAACCCGTCGAGGGAGGCGTAGAAGCGCGCCTCCAAGCCGTTGACCTCATCGAGCTCGGGGCGGATCAGCGAGCCGGACGATGGGTCGAAGAACACGGCCTCGGAGCGGAACTCCCCGGACACCCGGTCGATGCCGAGCGTCTCGGCGATCCGGGTCAACGGGTTTCCGACAGGGTGATGGATCCATGCCGCCCCCAGGTCGACCATGGCACCACCAACCGGGACGCTGTGGACACGGCCTCCGATGCGATCCCGCGCCTCGAGCACGACACAGTCGACCCCGGCCGTGGACAGCGCATTGGCCGCGGCGATACCGGCCATGCCTCCGCCCACGATCAACACCCTCTCCGGGAAGCCCTCGACACCCGCGGGAATCTCCCGGTTGCCGTCGTCGAAGATCATTCCCGATCCCTCCATTCCAGGCGGGCCAGACGCAGGCCGAAGTCGAGCACCCAGACGCCGATGGCCGCGGCGGCCACCTCACCGGCCCCTGCCACGAGGGCGAAGCCACCGGCGTTGGCCGCCACCAGCGGCAGCCACGGGTGGCCCTTGGTGCGGGCCAGGTTGCGTCCGAGCCGTGGCGGCGGCCCCGCGAGGACGGGAATCAGGTAGGCGAACGAGCCGAGCAGCACCTGGCCGACCCCGACCAGGGCGGCGGCCGCGGTCCACCCGGTGAAGGGCAGTGCCGTCGCCCCTCCGACGAGGGAGACGCCGTCGACGAACGCCCACACGACGAACCAACAGACGCCGATCGACACCTGGAGGTACGGAAGCCCGCCCTTGAGCCCCTTGCGCCCTAGCCGGAGGTGGATCCCGGCGACGATCAGGAGGCTGGCGATCCCGGCGAGGACGACTCCGATCCCGGTGGCGACACCACCGAGGCTCGCTCCCGCTGTCATGAAGCCGGCGGCGGCGAGGGCCGTCCACAACGCCACCTTGGCCTCGGTGCCGGAGACCGCCTTGGAGGGGACGAAGGTGGGCAGGATCGTCGGGAGCGTCCCGGCGATGGTGAAGCCGACCAGACCGACCAGGTTGAGCCGGGCGTGCGCGGTGCGGATGTCGGTGAACCGCATCCCGGCCAGGTCCATCGCCATCACACCACCGAGGCCCACCCCGACGATCCCGCATGCCAGCGCCAGGATGTAGAAACGGGAGGCGAGGTCGAACCGGCGCAGCAGGCTCTGCCGGATGGCCGTGACCAGGGAGTAGGCCAGGAGCGCCAGCCCGACGATGACCGCCCCGGCGCCGACCCCGCCGGCCCAGAGCGTGTCGGTGGCCACGCCCCACAACACCAGGGCCACGCCGGCACCCATGATCCTGCGCTGAGCGACGGAGACCGCCGCCGGCGGTGGCGGGGCGGCCGCCCATGTGATCGTGAACATCTGGGAGGCACCGGCGATGGCGAAGAGCACTGTTCCCACCAGGAAGGAGTGGAGCGGGCCCCACCAACTGCCACCGCGGATGAGGACGACCAGCGCCCAGATGACGGCGACGACGCCGAAGACACCGGCGAACCGGAATGCGGCCGCGGCGATCCGGTGGGAGACGGCGACACGGCCCTCGACGCCCGATGCGGGCCCACGGCCGATTGTCACCGGAACCACCTCCTCCTCCGGCCGGGCCAACACCCCGCCGCGCGGCGAGGGTAGTGTCCGCGACCGACCCCCATCGAAGGAGCGACAGTGATCAAGGAATTCAAGGAGTTCGCACTCCAGGGCAACCTCCTCGACATCGCAGTCGGCTTCGTGCTCGGTGCCGCATTCGCCACCGTCGTCACCTCGCTGGTCGACGACATCGTCATGCCAATCGTCGCCGGGATCGCCGGACAGCCCGACTTCAGCGCCCTGTCCGTGACGATCGGCGACGCCGAGATCATGTACGGCAACTTCATCAATGCCCTGGTGGCGTTCCTCCTCGTCGCACTTGCGCTGTTCCTCTTCATCGTCAAACCGATGAACGCCCTCCGCGCCCGCATGGCCCGGGGCGAAGAGGTGGTCGAGGAAGTCGCGCCGTCACCGGAAGTGGCCCTGCTCGCCGAGATCCGCGACGAGTTGCGCCGCCGGCCCTAGCGAAGCAGCGCCGCCACCGCGAGATTGCCCCGGGCGACACTCTCGGCCATTGCCGAGGCCATCACCCGGTGCACGTCGACCGCGAGACGCGGATCTGCCTTCTCGATCCGTGCGAGAGCACGGTCGTCCAGGACCCACAGCACGCACGGCTCGACCGCGGTGACCCGAGCGGATCGGCCCCCGGACCGGTAGATCGACATCTCGCCGACGAAGGACCCCGGCCCGGAGGAGCGGACGCGTCGATAACCGCGGTCCGTGGGAATGGTCGTGACGAGCCTGCCCTCCTCGACGATGAAGACGCCGGTGGTCGACTCGCCCTCCCGGATGACCGTATCGCCTGCCTCGATCTCCCGACGGGTGAGATGGGGGCGGAGCCGCCGCCACATCCCGCTCGGGAAGACCTCGTCGAGGTCGCACGAGTCGGGTGACGTGATGTCGCCGATCACGATGTTCTCGGCCCGCTCCAGGGCGTGATCGAGGTCGGGCATGACCTCCAGCCCCTTCTGCTCTCCGATCACCGCGTCCAGTTCCGTCTGCATCGGCGCCGGTGGCGAGGACACGAGGAGTGTCGCGCCGCGGCGCTCGGCCATGGCGGCCACCTTGGCGATCACCGACAGGCCGGTGGCGTCCGCGCCACTGACCCTCTCCAGGTCGAGGACCAGGGCCTCCAGATGCTGTCTATCCGTGACGAGACGATCGATGCGCTCGACGGCGAGCTTGGCGGTGCCGAAGAAGAGGAACCCCTGGAGTTGGACCACCAGGATCCGGTCTCCCCGCTCGGCGAGCACTCCGGCCGCGGTCGAGGGCCGGTCCACGACACTGCGCGTCTCCAAGCCCGTGGCGGCGTGACGGACCGGGTCGATCGCGGAGTAGCGGACGGCGAAGATGATCGTCGACGCCACCAGCCCGAGACCCACCGCCACGAGGAAGCCGAGGGTGGCGACGGCGACCACGATGGCGGCCATGAGGAGAACCTCCGGTCCGGTCATGTGACGCCGCCGGTCGACGAACCACTCCGTTATGAAGTCGAGGCCCAGGTAGATGAGAAGGCCGCCGATCACGGGCATCGGGAGCAGGGAGAGAAGCGGGCCCCCGACGACGATCGCCACCAGGCACACGACACCCACGACGACCGGGATCGCCCGGCTGCGCACACCGACCCGGTAGCCGAGGGCCGTGATACCCACCGTGTGGTACGCCGCCGGCATCGCGCTGGCGGCGCCGGCCAAGTTGGCCATCCCCACGGCCCGCAACTCCCGGTCGAGATCGGCGTCCTCGCCGCGGATCATCTCCAGGGCGTTGACGTTGAGGAGCATGCCGAGGGTTGCCACCAGGGGCACGGTGGCCAGACCTCCCCAGGCAACCCGCACCACCGACCAGTCGGCCGACGCCAGCTCGGAGAACGGCAGCCCGAGACCGGTGCGGACCGACTCCATGAGCAGGCCCAACGAGCGCGCTTCGCTCATCGAGGTCCCGGTCACGAGCAGGGCGATGAAGAAGAGGGCGGCACCCACGGCGACGCTGCCCGGGACGAGCCCGGGACGCGGCCACCTCCGCAGCACGAGGAGCATTCCCAATGCGAATAGGCAGCCCGCGACGAGGGCAGCCACCCGCGCCGTGTTCCAGTCGAAGCCACGGGTGATGACGTCGGAGCCCCCGACCACCAGGTGGTACCCGGTCCCGGCCAGGAAGCCACCGATCACGGGGAGGGGGATGAAGCGGATGAGACCACCCTGGCGGATCAGCCCCACCAGCCACATGAGGAGCCCGGTGAGGGCGGTGCCCGCGGCGACATAGGCGAGCATCGTGGGGAATCCGATCTCCGGGTCGAGACCGGCGAGGAAAGGTGCGGCGGTGGCGGCGAGGATGGCGGTGGACGTGTCCTGGGGAACGATGACCGCACCCGGCATCGACGACCAGCGCGATGCGATCAGATTGGAGAGCATCGTTCCGAACAGGACGAACGCGGCGCCGCGCGCATAGGCAGCGGAACCCATGCCCGCGAACAGAAGGGCCGAGAAGGAGAGCGAGACGGCGACTTCCATGGTCCCGGCCACGAGGCCGATACCGGCAATCGATCCCAGCCCGGCCCTGTCACCCACCGAGGGTCGGCTCACGGGGCGAAGTTAGCGGGCGGTACCGGGGCGGAGCGAGCGTGCTGATATCCGGCTGCGGTTAACGTCTGATGTCGTTCCCGAACAGAGGGTTCGTGATGTTGTCCAAAGGGTTCGGCTGGCGCCTCTTCATGTCGCTGGCGGTCATCGCAGGCTGCGCCTACGTCCTCGTCACCACCCAGCCCCGCCTCGGCCTCGACCTCAGGGGTGGCACCCAACTCGTCTACGAAGCCCGGGACACCGACACGATCACCGTCGACTCCTCCGTCGTCCAGCGGACGGTCGAAGTGCTGCGACGTCGCATCGACGCGATGGGCACCGTCGAGCCCAACATCCAAGCCTCCGGCGATCGCAGGATCATCGTCGAGCTGCCCGACGTCACCGACCCCCAAGAGGCGATCGACATCATCGGCCAGACGGCCCAGCTCACCTTTCACCCCGTGCTGGCCGCACTCGCCCCCACCGAGGAAGAGCCCGAGGAAGGCACGGTCGTCGTCGACGAGGCGGGCGGGCGAATCAGCATCGGTCCGGCCCAGCTCACCGGCGAGGACCTGAGCGACGCACTCGCCCTCTTCAACACGGTCGGCGGCGGCTGGACGGTCCAGCTCAACTTCAGGAGCGATGGCGCGGACAAGTGGGCGAGCCTGACCGCCGATGCGGCGTGTCAGGCGCCCGGCTCGGCCCAGCGGCGCATCGCCATCCTGCTCGACGACCAGGTCATCTCCAGCCCCGGCGTCGCCTTCGACGTCCCTTGCAACGTCGGCATCACCGGCGGGCAGACGATCATCACCGGCGACTTCGACGAGCGCGAGGCCACCGAGCTGGCCCTGCTCCTCCAGGCCGGTGCGCTGCCGGTCCCGATCGAGATCGTCGAGCAGGGAACCATCGGCCCCACGCTGGGCGAGGCCGCCATCGCGGCCAGCATCGACGCCGCCCTGATCGGCGCGGGGCTGACCCTCCTCTACATGATCCTGTACTACCGGCTGCTCGGGGTGACGGCCGTCATCTCGCTGCTGACCTACGCCGTGATCTCCGGTGGTGCACTCCTGTGGCTCGGCGCCACCATCACCCTTCCCGGCATCGCCGGTTTCGTGCTCGCGGTCGGCATGGCCGTCGACGCCAACGTCCTGATCTACGAGCGAATCAAGGAGGAGTACGAAGCGGGAGCCGGTGTGCGCGACGCCGCTTTCGCCGGGTTCAAGCGCGCCTTCAGCGCGATCGCCGACTCCAACGTCACCACGGTGCTGGCGGCGATCCTCCTCTTCTTCTTCGCCAGCGGGTCGGTGCGTGGCTTCGGCGTCACACTCACCATCGGCGTCCTCGTGTCCATGTTCACGGCACTGGTCTTCACCCGTGTCCTGGTCGACCTGGTCACCCGCAGCGAGGCCGTCTCCTCCCGTCCCGGGCTCCTCGGACTGGAAGTGGGCCGCAAGTTCCGGGACCGCCTGGCCGAGTCCCGGCCCAATCTCGTCGGGCGAACCGGTCTCCTCATCGGAATCGCAGCCGCGGTCGTGGCGCTGTCCCTCACCGGCCTGCTGGCCAGAGGCACCCACTTCGGTGTCGAGTTCTCAGGCGGCCTGCTCCTCGAGTACGAGGTGGCGGGCACCGTGGACGTCGAGGCAGTTCGTGCCGAGATGGCCGGCATCGGCCTGCCCCGTGCGGTGGTCCAGACCTCCGGGCAGGGAAACCTGATGATCCGGACCGAGAACCTGAGCCAGGAGCGGCAGGCAGAGGTGGACGAGGCCGTGGCCAGGATCACCGACGGCTCCGAGCGGGTTCGTTCCCAGTTCGTCGGGCCCACCCTGGGTGCCGAGCTGCGCAACAAGGCCCTGATCGCACTGGGCATCGCCCTGCTCATGCAGCTCATCTACCTGGCGTTCCGCTTCCGCTGGACCATGGGCATGGCGGCGGTGCTGGGCATGGTGCACGACGTCGCCGTGCTGATCGGAGTGTTCGCCTGGCTCGGCAAGACCTTCGACGGCGTGTTCCTGGCTTCGTTGCTCACCGTGATCGGCTACTCCGTCAACGACTCCGTCGTGATCTTCGACCGCATCCGGGAGCAGCGGAAGCTGCGACCCGACGACTCCCTGGTCGAGATCGTCAACGACTCGTGTCTGCAGACGATCCCCCGCACGATCAACACCGGCATGAGCGCGCTGTTCATCCTGTTCTCGCTGTGGCTCCTGGGTGGCGACACCCTCGGCGACTTCGCCCTGGCATTGATCATCGGGACGATCGCCGGCACCTATTCGTCGGTGTTCACTGCCTCCCCGATCTACCTCCGTCTCGAGGAGCGTTTCCCCGCGCCCGTCTACGACGACGCGGAGACCAGGAAGGAGACGCCGCGCGTCTACCGCGGCTGAGGACGGTGACCCATCCCCGCACGGCCGCCCTCACCGACCCGGGTCTCCCCGAGCTCGCGGTCCTGCTGAGCACCAATCCCCCGGCCCCTCTGGAGGTCGCGGTCGAGGCACTCGATGGGAGCGTGGCCTCCTCCCGTGTCGGCCAGGTGTCGTGGTCACCGGGGCGGAGCGTCACCGTGCGGTTCGACGTCGAGGTCGCCGGTGGCCCGCTGGAGGGCCGCCAGACATTCATCGCCGCCGCCGGCCGGATCCCCGACGGAGCCCTGATCATCGAGGACGACGGGGGCGCTCGGATCGGTGTCTGGCGATTTCCACACGATCCCGCCCTCCCCGCGCTGCCCTCGGCGATCGACCCGGGGGAGGCCGAGCGCGTACTGGTCGACCTGGGCGGCACACCGGGCCCGGTCACCACCCATCTCCGCGCCTACCGCCCCGGCCGTCGCGCCGTGGTCGAGGTGCGGGGCGCCGCGGAGCGCATGTTCTTCAAGGTGGTCAGGCCGAAGACCATCGAACGCCTCCATCAGATCCATCGCACCCTGGCCGACGTCCTCCCCGTGCCGGCGAGCCTGGGCTACGACGACCGACTCGGGCTGGTCGTGTTGCAGGCCATGGACGGGATCACGCTCCGTGACGCCATGGCACGCCCCGAGGTCGACCTTCCCGATCCCGGCGTGGTTGCCGGCCTCGTGTCAGACCTGCCCCATCCCGAAGGGCTCGAGCCCGCCCACTCGCCGCTGGAGCGGGCCCAGCAGATGATGCCTATGGTGGCGGCCCTCTGCCCCGAGCTCACGGCCCGGCTCGCGAAGCTGTCCGAGGGGATCGGCGAAGAGACACTTCCCGCCGATCGCCCGGTTCATGGCGACTATTACGAGTCACAGCTGATGGTGGTCAACGGCCACATAGTCGGGATCCTCGATGTGGACACCTACGGGCTGGGCCGGGCCGCCGACGACCCGTCGACGATGCTCGCCCACCTCTCCGTATGGGGGCCGATCAGCCCGCAGCCGGAGCGGGTGAGGAACTACGGCAACGCCCTGCTCAGCATCTGGGACCGGTTGGTCGACCCCGCCGACCTCCGCCGGAGGGCGGCAGCCATGGCGTTCATGCTGGCCACGGGGCCGTTCCGGGTGCAGACGCCGAACTGGCCCGAGGAGATCGCGGCCCGGGTGGCGATCGCCGAATTGTGGGCAGAGAGCGCCCGTCGGGTTGATGAGAGAACTCTCATGCCCTTCTCAGAGTGATCTCACCCGGTTTTCCGAAACTTCTCTCGAGAAGTCGCAGAGACGCATTCAGAGAAGGAGTAGGAAATGCAGCTCAAGGAACAGATCAAGAAGAATTGGAAGGTCGTCAGCGCCGTGACCGCGGTGTCGGCGATCGGGATCAGCGGTCTCGCCTCTGCTGCCCCGGGCATCGGCGCAAACGACCCCGACCCGATCAACCTGAACGATCGCACCGAGATCACCCAGGTGACCACGTCGACGACCTCACCGTCTGTCCCGGGCGTGACGTTCGGCGACCTGGATCCCACCAACGACTCGCCGTTCGACTCGCTGAACACCGTCACGGCCAGCGTGCAGACGGTCAGCCCCCAATCGCCGGTGAGCCCGGTCTCGCCGGCCAGCGCTCAGTCACCGGTTTCGCCGCAGAGCCCGGTGTCGCCACAGACGATCGACTCCCCCGTGTCACCCGTCTCCCCGGCATCGCCGATCTCCCCGGCCTCGCCGATCTCCCCGGCGTCGCCCGACAGCGTCGACACCCCCTGACGAACAACCCGATCCCCCCACCGGAGGGCCGCCTAGCCCGGGCGGCCCTCCACCCCTCCCAGCGGCCGAACCTTGCGCGGTACGAACCATCGGTGAGAATCAGGAGCAGAACATGCAGTTGAAAGACCAGATCCGCAGGAACTGGAAGGTGACCGCCGCGGTCACCGCAGTGACGGCGATCGGAATCACCGGTCTCGCCATGGCCGACCCCGGACGTGGGTCGAGCGATCCGGACCCGATCAACCTCAACGACCGGACACCCATCACCGAGGTGACCACGGCGAAGACGGCGACGACCGTTCCGGGCGTCACGTTCCCGACCCTCGACACGGCCACCAACACGCCGTTCGACGACGAGCCCACGACCACGACGCGCCCGACACAACCGAGCCCGACCACCCCGAACTCGCCGGACACGCCCGACACACCGGACACTCCGGACACGCCCTGAGCGAAGGCGGAGCGAGCCGATCCACACCTGATCCTCACGTAGCCTGATCCGATCATCACCCCCCGAGAACC
Source organism: Acidimicrobiales bacterium (assembly GCA_024103415.1). GTDB lineage: Bacteria > Actinomycetota > Acidimicrobiia > Spongiisociales > ZC4RG35 > ZC4RG35. The sequence continues at coordinate 2,083 of JAGFIR010000231.1, read as the reverse complement.
ACGTCGCCGCTCTCGCTCCGCCCGCTGGCGCATCCTCGGGTGGTACGTCGGCCTGCTCGCCTTCGCCCTGGTCACCGCCCTGCTCATCCAGCGGGCCTATCTCCAGGGTGCAGTCCTCAACAACACCGACGAACAGCTCGACCAGGAGATCGAGGAACTGCGCCAGCTCGCCGGTGGGACCAACCCCGAGACGGGGGAGTTGTTCGCCGGGGATTTGGAGGCGATCTTCGACACCTACTTCGAGCGAAACGTCCCGCTCTCTGGCGAGATAATCATCACGTTCGTGGACGGGCGTGGCTATCGCGCCGATCCCCGAAGACCGATCCCCCAGGAGTTGGTCGATCGATGGTCGCGACTCACGGTGACTGATCGGGACGTGGTGCCCACCCCCAACGGACCGCTCCGGTTCGTCGCCGTCCCTCTGGTCGACGAGACGGGGGACGCCGGGGGCGTCTTCGTCGCCGGCTTCTACATGCAGGAGCGCCAACAGGTCGTCGACGACATGATCAGGATCACGTCGGTGGTCCTCGGATCGATCTTCGTGCTCGCGTCCGTGGTCGCCTGGATCGCCGCCGGGGACGTGCTGAGGCCGGTCCGTCTCGTCAGCGAGACCGCGCTCAACATCTCCGAATCCGATCTGAGCAAGCGGATACCAGTGGAGAGTGACGACGAGGTCGGTCGCCTCGCCCGGACCTTCAACGAGATGCTCGACCGGCTCGAGGAGGCGTTTGCCACGCAGCGTCGCTTCGTCGACGACGCGGGACACGAGCTCCGCACGCCGATCACGGTGATCAGGGGCCAGCTCGAGCTCCTCGGAGACGACCCCGAAGAACGCAAGCAGACGATGGAACTGGTCAACAGCGAGCTCGACCGGATGTCCCGGATGGTCGAGGACCTCCTCACCCTGGCCCGCTCGGAGACACCCGAGTTCATCGAGTCCCACCCCATCGACCTCCTCGACTTCCTCGAGGAGATGCGGGTCAAAGTCGCCGGCCTGGTCAGCCGCGAGGTGGTCCTGGAGAAGGCCGATGTGGGCGTGTTCACGGGGGACCGCCAGCGTCTCACCCAGGCCGTCACCAACCTCGTCCGCAACGCCGTCGAGCACGGCGGACCGGACGTAGAGGTCGCCATCGGGGGGATCATCGAAGGCGACCGGGTGCGGATCTGGGTCGAAGACAACGGGCCGGGTGTGCCCGAGGACGTCCAGGCGCACATGTTCGAGCGCTTCTACCGGGGGCTTCCGTCCCGGCGCAGTGCCACCGGCGCCGGACTGGGCCTGGCGATCGTGCGCGCCATCGTCGAAGGACACGGAGGTACCGTCGGGCTCGCCTCGAGACCGGGACGCACCAGGTTCACCATCGAGCTGCCGGCCGTCCCGTTCGAGGAGGAACCTTGGCCCGAATCCTGATCGCAGAAGACGAACCCGGCATCGCCTCCTTCCTGGAGAAGGGGTTCAAGGCCGCCGGCTACACGACCCTGGTCGTCGAGGACGGCCGCACCGCCGCCCACGCCGCCCGCGACGCCGACTTCGACCTGGTCATCCTCGACCTCGGTCTCCCCCTCATGGACGGACACGAAGTCCTGGCCGAGATCAGAGGCAGGGGCGAGCGTCTGCCCGTGATCATCCTCACCGCCCGCTCCGGCGTCCATGACACGGTTGCCGGCCTGGAGGGAGGCGCCGACGACTACGTGACCAAGCCGTTCCGGTTCGAGGAGTTGCTGGCCCGGGTCAAGATCCGGCTCCGGGACCAGACGTCACCGGGCGACGCCAACCTGATCACCGCCGGCGACATCGCAATGGACGTGCGCACCCGGAAGGTCAGCGTCGGCGACCGGGAGACCGAGTTGTCGGCGAAGGAGTACGCCATGTTGGAGACGTTCCTCCGCCACCCCGGCCAGGTTCTCTCCAGACAGCAGCTCCTTTCCCATGTCTGGGGCTACGACTTCGACCCCGGTTCCAACGTGGTCGACGTCTACGTCGGGTACCTCCGTCGCAAGCTCGGCAAAGACCGGATCGAGACCGTTCGCGGCATGGGCTACCGACTCGTCGTCGACTGATCGCTACGGTCGGTCCATGACGCTC
>JAGFIR010000218.1 GCA_024103415.1 Acidimicrobiales bacterium | reverse complement strand
AGCAGGCCGAGACGGCCCAGACTCGACTTGCCCTCGAGACGGCCCACCACGTCGTCGGGGAGGGCGACCCGCTCCAGGGTGCTGCCCAGCACGAACTCACCCGGGTGGAGGATGAACGCCTCGTCGTCGGCGACCTCGACCAGTTCGGTGAGGTCGTCCATCCGCTCCTTGACGTCGATGTACGGGTAGCGGCTGTTGGCGAACACCCTGAATTGGTTGCCGACCCGGAGATCGATCGAGGACGGCTGCACCGAGTCGGGGTCGAAGGGCTCGATGACGAGCCTTCCTTCGTCGACGAGCTTCTTGAGGTCGCGGTCGGAGTAGATCATCGGCGCACCATCACATCACGTCGCGGCCCAGGTTGGCGAACCGGGTGAACTCGGGCTGGAACGTGAGCTGGACCGTTCCCTGCGGGCCGGATCGGTGCTTGGCGATGTGCAACTCGGCGATGCCCCTGCTCTCCACGTCCTCGGGGTGGTAGTAGTCGTGACGGTAGATGAACATCACGATGTCGGCGTCCTGTTCGATGGCACCCGACTCTCTCAGGTCGGCGAGCCGGGGACGCTTGTCCTCCCTGGACTCCAGTGACCGGTTGAGCTGGGAGACGGCGATGATCGGCACGTCGAGCTCGCGGGCCAGGTTCTTCAGGCCACGGGTGATCTCGGAGATCTCCTGCTGACGGTTCTCCCGGTTGGCCGCCTGCATCAACTGCAGATAGTCGATCACCACGAGGGAGAGCCCCTGCTTCCGCTTGAGACGCCGGCACTTGGCGCGGACGTCGGTGACCGAGACGATCGGCGAGTCGTCGATGAAGATCGGCGCCTGGTACAGCTTGCCGGCGGCGTCGACCACCCGGGGCCACAGATCACCGAGCTGGCCGTTCTGGAGCTTCCTCGAGTCGACCTTGGCCACCGAGGAGAGAATCCTCTGCACCAGCTCTTCCCGGGACATCTCCAGGGAGAAGATCGCCACCGACTCCTCCCGCATGGCGGCGTGGACGGCGATGCCGAGCGCCAGGGAGCTCTTGCCCATGCCGGGACGGGCCGCGACCACCACCAGGTTGGCCGGGCGGAGACCCGGGACGATCTTGTCGAGGTCGACGAAGCCGGTCGGCAAGCCGATGACCTCGGAGCCCTGCTGCTCCAGGATCTCGATCTGCTCCAGCACCTCGCTGAACATCGGGCCGATCTCCTGGAGGCTCTGGGAGGCGCGTCGCTCGGCGACACCGAGGACGGCCTGCTCGGCCCGGTCGACTACCGACGTGATCTCCTCGTCGATGTCGAAGGCGAAGTCGGTGATCATCGACCCGGCGCGGATCAGCTCGCGTCGCTTGGCGTGCTCCTCGACGATGCCGGCGTAGTAGACGACGTTGGAGGTCGACGGGACGATGTCGACCAGACGGGTGAGGTAGGTGACCCCTCCGATCTTCTCCAGCTCACCGCGTCGGCGGAGCTCCTCGGCGACGGTGACCGCGTCGATGGGCTGGTTGCGGTTGAAGAGGTCGCGGACCGACTCGAAGATGGCCTGGTGGGCCGGGATGTAGAAGTCTTCCGGATGGATGCGGTCCATCACCTCGTTGACCGCCTCCTCGGAGAGGAGCACAGCCCCGATAACCGACTCCTCGGCCTCCCTGGAGTGAGGCGGGTTCCGGTAACCCGGTCGCATCTCGGTCTGTTGCGTCGTCATCGCCCTCCATCAAATCCGCAGCCTGTGACACTTCCTGACCCCGGAGTGCGGGGCATCCAGAGCGCGCAAAACCCCGCCGGGAAGGGAAGTCTCTCCTGCCAGCGGGGAAGTAAAGGCAACTTAGACCACCCGAGACCAGAGTCGAAACTGCCGCGAAAAATCAGGTCAGATCGCGAAGTTCGGCATCAGATCGCGAAAAGAGTGGCTATCTGGCGCAGCTTCCGAGTGTTTGCCACCCCCCACCCCCGGCTGTCGCCGGCGGTACCTTCCCCCAGCTTCGCTGGGGGACCATTCCGGAACGCGTCCTCCCGGACGGGTTTGGCACCCCACTACCCCCGGCTGGCGCCGGCGGTACCTTCCCCCAGCTTCGCTGGGGGACTAATCCGGAACGCGCCCTTCCGGACGGGTTTGCCACCCCCTAGTTAGGCGGGGATGACGTCGAGGGTGATCGGAAACTCCACCTCTGGATGGAGCCGGATCACGATCTCGTGGAGACCGATCTCCTTGATCGGCTTCTCGACGTGAACCTGGCTGCGCTCGAGCTCGACACCGGTGAACCGGTTGATGCCCTCGATCACGTCGCCGACGGACACCGAGCCGTAGAGCTGGCCCTCGTCACCGGCGTGTGCCGCGATGACCACACGGGTCCCGGCGAGCTGCTGGGCGACACCCTCGGCAGCCTGACGGGCCTTCTCCTCGGCCTCGATGCGGGCCTGACGGATCTTCTCGGCCGCCTCCATGGCGCCCGGATTCGCCTCGATGGCGTAATGACGGGGCAGCAGGTAGTTGCGGGCGTATCCCTTGGCGACGTCTACGACGTCGCCCTTCTTGCCCAGCGGCTCGACGTCCTGGATCAGTATGAGCTTCATCGTCCGCTGATGTAGGGCAGGAGGGCCATCTCACGGGCGTTCTTGATCGCCGTGGCCACCTTGCGCTGGCACTTGGGGCAGAGACCGGTGACACGACGGCCACGGATCTTGCCGCGGTCGGACAGGTACTTGCGGAGGGACGAGGTGTCCTTCCAATCGATGGAGCCCTCGGCGCACATCTGGCACGGCCGGTTCTTCGCCCCGCGGCGAAAGTCCTGACGCCGGCCGCGGGTGGGCACCGGGTTCCTGTTGTTCTTACGAGCCAACTCTCACACTCCTAGAAGGGGGCCTCATCGGGCCCGTAGTCGTCACGGGGGGTCGGGGCCGGCGCGGGGCTGCTGCCCGGGCGGCTGGCCCAATCGTCACTCCGCTGGGTCTTGTTCACCGTGGCGGTGGCCCAGCGCAGGGACGGCCCGATCTCGTCGATGGCGACCTCGACAACCGAGCGCTTCTCGCCCTCGGGGGTCTCCCAGCTGCGCTGCTCGAGACGGCCGACGACGATGACGCGGGTGCCCTTCTGGAGGGACTCGGCCGCGGTCTCGGCCTGCTCCCGCCACAGGGTGCCGTTGAAGAAGCTGGTGTCTTCCTGCCACTCGCCGTCCTGACCGCGCCAGCGGCGGTTCACTGCGAGACGGATCTTGGCCATCGCCACACCCGAAGGGGTGAAGCGGAGCTCGGGATCTTCGACCAGGTTCCCGATCAGGGTCACGTTGTTGGACATGGGATTCTCCTCACTCGTCCTCGGCCCGACTATGCCGAACCGATGGGACGATTTCCAGCCGTCTTAGTCCCCGAGACGGACGATCTTGTGTCGGACGACCTGATCGGAGAGGAACAGCGTCCGGTCCAGGGACGACACCGCCTCGGGCGTGCCCTTGAACGTGACGACGCTGTAGTAGCCCTCACTGAGATGGTCGATCTCGTAGGCGAAGCGACGCTTCCCCCACAGATCCCGCTTTGTCGGCTCGGCACCGGCGCCGCTGAGGTGCTCCTCGAGCGCCTGTACCGCCTTCTCGACCTCGTCCTCGGCCATGTCGGGCCGATGGATGGTCATCACTTCGTAGTCGCGCATGTCACCTCCTGTGGACATCCGGTTGGACGGCTCCGTTCTTCGGAGCAGGGGTATCAGCCGGGCGACGGCGCGAGACGACGCCGACTGCTCCCCGAATGGTACCGGTCGGGGCGTTCTTCAGCCACTCGCCAGCTGGGCGCCGGCCGGCAGCGCCCGCTCCCCGGCCGGGGTCTCCAGTGCCCGCGAGATAGCCACGGGTGACGGGTAGGTCGGACAGGGGTCGGACTCGCACGGGAGCATCGTGTCCACACCGGCCAGCCGGAGGTCCTCGTCGAACCACCAGATGTCGAGCGGGATCAGCGTGTCCTCCATGGTGAATGCCCGGGTGTCCACATCGCCCCACACGAACAGCATCCCGTCGATGCCGTCGGGCAGAGCCTCGATTCCCTTGAGGCCCCGTGCCCGCTCCTCGGCGGTGTCGGCGATCCACACCGTGACCGACTCGTCACCCACGGTGACGTTGACCGTGTCGAACGGGACGGGTGTCCCGGCGTCGGAGCAGCCCGCGACGACGGCTGCGATCAGGGCTGCGACGAGCGTCAGCCTGCGGATCCGAGCCCCTTGAGCAATTCAGCGGTGACCTCGTCGGGGACGTGGTAGCTCTCGTCGGAGCTCGGGAAGCCACCGGACTCCACGTCTGACTTGAAACGGCTCAGCGCCGCCACCGCTTCGTCGGCGAGCGATGCGTAGGACCGGACGAACTTCGGGTAGCGGCCGGAGCCGAGACCGAGCACGTCGTGGAACACCAGGACCTGGCCGTCGCAGTCCGGGCCGGCGCCGATGCCGATGGTGGGGACGTCGACTTCCTTGGTGATCAACTGGCCGAGCACGTCGGGGACACCCTCGATGACGATGGCGAAACAACCCGCCTCGGCGAGGGCCCGTGCGTCCTCGATCATCTCCCGGGCCGCCTGAACCGCCCGTCCCTGGACCTTGAAGCCGCCCATGGCGTGGACCGACTGCGGGGTGAGCCCGACGTGGCCCATGACGGGGATCTCGGCGTCGAGGATCGCCTCGATCACCGGGATCCGCTTGCGGCCTCCCTCGAGCTTCACGGCCTCCGCGCCACCCTCGCGCACGAGGCGGCCGGCGTTGCGCACGGCGTCTTCGGTCCCGAGGTGGAAGCTGAGCCACGGCATGTCCGCCACGACGAGTGCGTTGGGCTTGGCCCGCTTCACGGCGCGGGTGTGGATGATCATCTCGTCGAGCCCGATCTCCAGCGTGGTCTCCATGCCGTGGACCACGTTGGCGACCGAGTCGCCCACCAGGATGATGTCGATGCCGGCGCGATCGGCGATCACGGCACCGGGGTAGTCGTAGGCGGTGACCATCGAGATCCTGGTCCCTCCCTTGCGGGAGCGAATGGCCGGGACCGTCACCTTTTCATCTGCCATGGGGGAAGGGTACCCAGTGGCGGTGGATGCGCTTCCGGTTACCTTGAACGGGTGAGATTCAAGGCCCTGCTGCTGGTCGCCCTCCTCGTCGCCTCCTGTACCTTGCAGAGAGAGTTGACCCCGGAGGAGGACGCACTGCTCAACCGGCCGTCGACCACCGCGGCTCCCGTCCCCACGACGAGCACCACCAGCACCAGCACGACCACCACCACGACGATCCCTCCGACCACGACGACCACGCTGGTCCCCGAGGACGGGCTGACCGCAGCCGAGCGGGTCCTCGCGCCACTCCACACCATCGGTGGCGACATCTCGCCCAAGTCGGTCGTCGCCTCCCAGACCGGCGTGTTCGTCGCCCAAAACATGATGTACCGGCACACGATCACGGTGTACGACCGCGACTTCGACCTGATCGCCACCATCGACGACCGGGTCACGCCCTCCGAGTACGGCCACGAGGAGTTCGACGTCGAGTTGCAGGGCTCGCCGGTGGAGGCCGCGTTCGGATTCGGCGGGACCAAGGCCTACATCTCCAACTACAAGATGTACGGGGGCGGACTGTCCACGGCGGCGTCCGACGGCTGCAACCAGGGGAACTGGCCCGACAGCTTCGTCTACCGCGTCGACACCGGGACCCTCGAGATCGACCAGTTGATACGCGTCGGATCGGTCCCCAAGTTCCTCGCCGTGACCCCGGACGACTCGAAGTTGCTCGTGGCCAACTGGTGCGGTTTCGACGTCAGCGTGGTGGCCCTGCCCAAGGGCGACGAGATCGCCCGGGTCCCCGTGGGGCGGCACCCGCGCGGGATCGCGGTCACACCGGACTCGAAGACGGCCTACGTGGCGGTGATGGGGTCGACCCGGATCGCGGTGCTCGACCTGGAGACGCTCGAGGTGTCGTTCCTCGAGGGCATCGGGCGCAGCCCCCGGCACCTGGTGATCAGCCCGGACGGCTCCACCCTCTACGCCAGCCTCAACGGCGAGGGCCGTCTGGCGAAGATCGACCTCGCCACCGGCGAGGTTCTGGCGAAGGTCGCCACCGGCAATGCCCCGCGGTCGATGGACATCAGCGACGACGGGACGGCCCTCTACGTCGTGAACTACAACTCGAACACGCTGAGCGTGGTCCGGACCGGGGACATGACGGAGATTGCGGAGCACCCCACCAACTTCCGGCCGATCGGGATCACCTACGACGCACCGACCCGCCAGGTGTGGGTGGCCAACTACTCGGGCACCATCCAGGTGTTCGAAGCTTTGTCCCCCTGAGTGAAACGAAAGGGGGAAGGGACCCGACGGCGTAGCCGGCGGGTAGGGGGCAGTGCCGAACCCGTGTACTACCTCTCGCGCGCCAGGTCTTCCTGTTGGGAGCGACTGCCCCTACCTTCCTGGCTCGCTTCGCTCGCGCCCCCTCCCCCCTTCGGGGCACTCCCCCGCTCCGCTGCCGCTCCACGGGGGAGAAATCCTCAAGGTCACATCCGGCCGATCGGGATCACCTACGACGCACCGACCCGCCAGGTGTGGGTGGCCAACTACTCGGGCACCATCCAGGTGTTCGAAGCCGTAGCGCCTTGAACGAAACACCTTTGTCCCCCTGAGTGAAACGAAAGGGGGTAGGGGGCAGTGCCGAACCCGTGTACTACCTCTCGCGCACCAGGTCTTCCTGTTGGGAGCGACTGCCCC
>JAGFIR010000213.1 GCA_024103415.1 Acidimicrobiales bacterium | reverse complement strand
GAGTGGGGGAGTCCCGGCGTAGCCGGGGAGGGGGCGCGATCCGAAGCTGGCTCGCCTAGATCCGGTCCCGGAACAGCTCCCGGGCGATGATGTTGCGCTGGATCTCCGAGGTGCCCTCGTAGATCCGCAACGACCGCACCTCGGTGTACAGGTGCGCCAGCACCGATCCTTCCTCCAGTCCGCGGGCGCCAAGCACCTGGATGGCGGTGTCCACCGCCCTCTGGGCCAGCTCGGTGGCGAACAGCTTCGCCATGGCCGAACGCCCGGTCAGGGAGTCACGATCCCCCGAGTCGTAGGCCTGCGCGGCCGACTCCACGAGCAGGGCCGCCGCTTCGATGCCGGTGCGGATGTCGGCCAGCTGATGCGAGACACCCTGGAACTGCCCGATGGGTGACCCGAACGCCTCGCGCTCTCGGGCGTGCTCCACGGCGATCCGGAGGGCCGCCTCGGCCATCCCCACCGCCGCCGCCCCCACACTCGGCCGGAACAGGTCGAGGGTGGCCATGGCCACCCGGAAGCCGGCGTCGACCTCGCCCAGCAACTGATCCCGGCCGACGAACGTCCCGTCGAAGACCCAGCGGCCGATCGGGTGTGGCGAGATCAGCTCGATGGCCTCACCGTCTACTTCTTCCATCGGCACGGCGAAGGCCGACACGCCCTTCGGGCCATGATCGGAGGTGCGGGCGAACACGGTCGCCACGTCCGCCTCGGGTGCGTTGGAGATGAACACCTTCTCTCCGGTGATGCGCCATCCGTCGCCGTCCGGCTCGGCCCTGGTCCGGATCGCCGCTGCGTCCGACCCCGCCCCCGGCTCGGTCAGGGCGAAGGCCGCCACCAGGTCGCCGCCCCGGATCCCGGGCAGCCACCGCTCTTTCGCCTCGTCGGTGCCGAACAGGTGGATCGGGACCGACCCGAGGCCCTGCACGGCGAACGCCGTCTCCGCTTCCGGGCACGAACGGGCGAGCCCGCGTCGTGTCGCGCACAACTCCGCAGCCGTGACCCCGTCCGGGGAGAAGACCCGGTCGAACAGCCCTGCCTGGGCGAGTGCCTTCACCAGCGGCCGATTGAGCCTCCCCGGCGTCCCCCGGGCGGCGATGACAGCCAGTTCGGCGCCGAGTGTCTCGGCCTGTTCGACGGCTCCGGGCATAGACGGCAAGTTAGCCATCCTGTCGCTCGAGCCCGTAACGATGGCGGGACGCATTCCCCCCAGAATCGGCCTCGTCGACGACCTGTCGGCATGTAGACATCAGCCGCAATCGACGGTCGAGAAAGGGCGGGTCATGGCAGATGGTGTTCGGCTGCTCCTGAGGGGCGCGTTGGTCATCTTCGTCATCACGGTGGTCATCGGGATCCTCAACGGGCTCGACGTCTGGGACGTCCCCCACCACACACTCCTCACCCACGTGCACTCGGGCACGCTGGGTTGGATCACTCTCGGAGTCTTCGGGGCGGCGGGGGCCATGCTGACCCGGTCGGGGGAGAGCATCCGGTCCATGGCGGTGTTCGGTGTCGTCTCCATGGCGGCCTACATCCTCGCCCTCGGTTCCGTCGAGTTCACCACCGGGTCGATCCAGCGACCGATCGGCGGGACCCTGGCGCTGATCTCGATCACCTGGTTCTTCGTCTGGGCGATCCGGGCCAAGAAGGGTGAGTCGTACACGGTTGCCGAGTTCGGGATCGTCCTCGCCCTCGGATTCCTGCTCTTCGGGGCGATCCTCGGCGTGCTCCTGGGCCTGCAACTGGGCGGGGTGGAGATCGTCCCGCAGGAGCGAACCGAGGCTCTTTACAACTCCCACCCCAGCGCGATGGTCATCGGGTACGTGATCCTCGCCGGCGCCTCCATGATCGAATGGCTGATCCAGGCGCGTGTGCCCAGGCTCTCCGCATCACGGTCGGGGATGATTCAGATGCTCCTCCTCCTGCTCGGTGGCGTGATCACGGTGGTGGGGTTCCTCGCCGAGATCGACCCGCTCATCCAGGCGTCGGTGCCGCTCCAGGTGGTGGCGACCGTGATGCTCCTGGTCCGGCATCGCAGCCGTCTCGGCGCCTCCAGTTGGGGTCCGGGGCTGGGTCCCAAGCTCGTGCGAACGGCGGTGGTCGGCCTCGTGGCCGTGGTGGCCTTCATCGTGGCCCTGGTGATCCAGTTCAGCGGCGGGGTGGCAATCTCCGATCTGGGTCCCATCCTGCTCTCGATGGATCACAGCAACTTCATCCTGGTCATGACCTCCCTGATCTTCGCCGTGCTCCTCATCGAGACGGACGTGAGGGAGCGTCTCATCACCATCTCCTATGCCCTGATGGTCATCGGGGCCGTGGGGTTCGTGGCGGGGCTCCTGCTGGAGTCGGCGGGCTTGAAGCGCGTGTTCACGCCGATCCTCGGATTGGGCTTGCTGCACGGGATCTTCTCGTTCCTTAGGGCGCGGCCGAGAGAGGCGGTACCGTCGGGCCGGTCATGAGCCCTCATCGAGCATCGGCCGGCTTCACTGAGAGCTGGGACCACTTCAGATTCGCCATCGACGACGGGGTGGCCACGGTGACCCTGGACCGCCCCGACCGTCTCAACGCACTCACCTTCGACGTCTACGCCGACCTGCGCGACCTGCTCGCCGAGATCGAGCATCGCGACGATGTCCGCGTCCTGGTGATCACGGGAGAGGGCCGGGGGTTCTGCTCCGGTGGCGACGTCGACGACATCATCGGTGAGCTCCAGGGGGCCGATGCCCGGACGCTCCTCGACTTCACCCGCATGACCGGGGCAGTGGTGGAGCGGATGCGTCGTCTTCCCATGCCGATCGTCGCCGCGGTCAACGGGACGGCGGCCGGGGCTGGAGCGGTGATCGCACTTGCCGCCGATCTCCGGCTGGTGGCCGAGTCGGCGCGGTTCCACTTCCTGTTCACCAAGGTGGGTCTCGCCGGAGCCGACATGGGCTCCGCCTATCTCCTGCCCAGGGTGGTGGGTCTCGGCCGCGCCACCGAGATCCTCCTCTTCGGAGACCCGATAGATGCCGCAGAGGCCGAGCGGATCGGTCTCGCCAACAGGGTGGTGCCGGACGCAGACCTGGCGGCCGAGGCGGAGGCGATGGCGCGACGGCTCGCCGATGGACCCGCCACGGCCCATGCGGCCACCAAGGTCCTCATCAGCAGGGAGCTGGACATGGATCTGGGCTCTGCAATCGAGATGGAGGCCTTCGCCCAGGCGCTGCTCATGGCCGGCGACGACCACGCCGAGTTCTACCGCGCATTCAAGGCCGGCGACACGCCGAGGTGGACGGGGCGATGACACGTCATCACATGTTCAACCCCGCCGGCCTGCCCGAGGCCAAGGGCTTCTCCTATGGCGCCATCGCCGCTTCCGGCCGGGCCCTGTACGTTTCGGGGGTGACGGCCGAGCGACCCGACGGGTCGTTCCCGGAAGGGATCGTCGCCCAGTTCGCCGAGGCGTGCCGGAGGGTGGCGCTGATCATTCGCGAAGGCGGCGGCGCCCCCACCGACCTGGTATCGATGACCATCTACACGCCGGTCGTCGCCGAGTACAAGGAGAACCTCGCCGGGATCGGGGCGGCCTATCGGGAGGTGTTCGGCCGGCACTACCCGCCGATCGCGCTGCTGGGGGTCGCCGAGTTGTTCGAGAAGGAAGCCCTGGTCGAGCTGGTCTGCACCGCCGTGGTGCCCGAAGGTCAGTCGCCCGGGTAGGCCTTCCTGGCCGCCTCGATGATCGGCCAGGTCTCCCCGAGGGTCCGCCACCCCAAGGACGCGGTCTTGGTCCCCTCGAGCTGCTTGTAGACCTGGAAGAAGTGCTCGATCTCGTCCCTGAGGTGGGGATCGAGGTCGTTGAGGTCGTTGATCCCTTCCCATCGCGGGTCGGCGGTGGGCACCGCGATCACCTTGTGATCGGGGTCTCCGTCGTCCTCCATCAGGAAGGTGCCGATGGGGCGGACCCGGACCCGGCAGCCGGGAAATGTGGGCTCGGTCAGCAGGATCAGCACGTCGAGGGGGTCACCGTCCTCGGCGAGGGTGTTGGGGAAGTAGCCGTAATCGGCGGGATAGCGGGTGGCGGTGAACAGGGTGCGGTCGAGGAAGATCTCCCCGGAGTCCTTGTCGATCTCGTACTTGTTCCGGCTGCCGCCGGGGATCTCCACGACCGCGATCAGCGACTCGTCCATGCCGCCAGCGTACGCACCCCGCCGGGCTCAGTCGTCGAGGACGACCACCGTCTCCTCGTAGCGACGCACCCGGCCCGCGGCCGACCGGCTCTCGACGAGACGGTCCAGTGACTCCTGGTCTCCAGACTCGAGGATCTCGATGGGTGCGCTCAGGCGGAGGACACGCTCGGGCACCAGGAATCGGGTGACGCCGGCGGGGAGGAGATCGCTCCCCATCGCCGCTTTCACGACATCCTCGATCTCCACGGTCTGGAACTCGACGATGACCGACCAGTCCGGGAAGCGGGTCGTCACCGTGTCCGGATGGGGGTCGATGATCCGGCTGGTGAGCCACTGACCGATGTAGGAGTCGACGAGGGCGTTGAGGGTGGTGTTCGGGCTCATGTCTCTCCCCAATACCGAGAAGCGCTCGCCGTCGATGGTGGTCACCTGGGGCTTGCCCTCTTCGTGACTGAGGATGAGGCCCGGAGCGGAGGCGATGCGCTCCATCACGTCCCCGGGTGGACACGCCCGGATCACGTGGTGCCAGGTCTCCAGTGTCACGGCCGAAGGATCCACCGGCTGAATCACGAGAAAGGGGAGCTCGAGACTCCTCATCGCCTCGGTCCGGGTGGCTCCGTCGAGCACCACGTAGTTGTCGCCGGCCGGGGTTGCGATCACGGGGTTCACCTGGACTCGCTCCGACGCGATGCGCTCCCGCAAATCGGCAACACGAATCGGATCGACCTCCTCGTGGCGTCTCACCGAGTCGATGGGCACGACGCGAAGGGTCGGTACCAGGGACATCTGGCAATTATCCCCTTTCCAGCCGGGGTCGGCCACAGGAATGGCCCCTGGGACTGGTTGTCGCCCTCTGATGTGGCGCTTCCGGGTCTCGCTCAGAGCTCGGCGAGCACTCGAACCAGCCTATCGACGTCGGCCTGGTCGTGATAGACGCCGAAGCCGATGCGGAGTCGGTCACGGCGGTAGTCGGTGACCACCCCTTGTTCGTGGAGCCTCCGGTAGAGATCGCCGGCGTGCCCGGTGCGGAAGGTGAGAAAGCTGCCCCTTCGGTGCGGCAGCGGTGGCAGCAGCTCACCGGGAGCGACACCCGAATCGAGGAACTGCTGCTGGAGCGACCCGACGTGTGCCGCGATCTCCGCAGGGCCGACGCCTTCGGTCTCGAGCCATCCGAGCACGGCGTCCATCCGGTACAGGCCCGAGGGGTCGAACGTGGCTCCGAGAAAGCGTGACCCGTCGGTGCCATAGGCGACCCGGTCGACACCGCCCTCGAGCTGGCCGAACCCGGCGTACCAGCCGGTGTCCACGGGCCGGGGACCGAAACCGGGAGGGCAGTGCATGAAGCAGACGCCCTCGCCACTCATGGCGTACTTGTACCCCCCGGCGATGTAGAACGCCCGGTCCTGAACGGCACCCAGGTCGAACGGGACAGCCATGAACCCGTGGTACCCGTCGATCACCACGAAGGTGGTGGGGTCGGGCACGGCCGACACGATGCGGTCGAGACCCGGCACCACGAAGCCGGAGTCGAAGAACACCTGGCTCAGATAGACGAGATCGTGAGAGCCCGACCTGGCTTCCGCAGTGAAGCGTTCGGCGAACGTCTCGAAGGGCTCGACCGGGACCCGGTCGACCACCGCCAGGCCCGCCTCCTCCCAGCGGCGGGTCTGTCGGACGAAGGAGTGGAACTCGCCGTCGGTGCTCAGGATCCGAACGGGAGGCTCGAAGCAGGAGAACAGCCTGAGCAGGAACGAGTGGGTGTTGGGCCCGAAGGCGATCGACTCCGGGCCCTCCACCCCGATGAGCCTGGCGATCCGACCGGCAACCCCCGGGATCAACTCCCCGAACACCGGTCCCCACTTGTCGTCGGCCAGACGGGTGGCGTCCAGCCACGCCCGCTGGTGGCCGTCGAAGGACACGTCGGGCCAGGGATGATGGGAGTGGGCCGCGAAGTGCAGCCGACCCGGGTCCGCCTCGAAGAAGCGGGAGAAGCCTGGCTTCAGGCTCACTGCTGGTAGCGGAAGCGCATCGACTCCAGGATCTCGTCCGGGAGGTCGGGTCGGTCCACCCTCGGGACGAGGAAGGTAGAGAGGTTGAAGAGGTCGCCGTAGACCCGGGTGCGCTCCGCCGATCGTTGCAGGTACTTGGCACCTGCCGAACCGCCGGTCCCGATGCGGCCGCCGATCATGCGGAGGGTCATCTGGGCGTGCCGGTAGCGCCACATGGTGAAGCCCTCGTCGACGTCCATGAGCAGCTCGAGCATCTGGAAGGGGAGCTGGAGGGCGGGCTCGTCCCGGTAGAGACAGATGAACAGCGCCGCCTGGAAGGCCCTGTGGCTGAGACGGAGACGGCCCGCTGCCACTTCGTGGGCGTGACGCTCGGGGTCGAACACCGCTTCGTACTGGGCGAGGATGGCGTCGAAGTCCTTGTTCTGGGCCTCGATCTCACCCTCGGTGAGATTCGGGTTGGTGGCGACCAGCTTGCGGTCCATCTCGATCCGGTTGAGGACCGCTTCCTGATAGGACTTCCAGAAGTCGAAGTCACCCTGGTCGAGGAAAGGGGTCCGCTCCAGCCAGGCCTCCACCAGGTCGAACAATGACCGCTCGGCTTCGTACGACTCGACCCGCTCGCGGTCGTCGTCATTGAGCCGCTCGGTGTACACGGCTCCCTCGAGCTTGAGCCTGTCCTCACGTCGCACGCCGAGCTTGTTCTCCACGATCCGGAACTGCGCCGACTGGAACCCCGACGCCGGGTAGAGGAAGTCCCGGAAGTCGAGGAAGTCCATGGGGGTCATCGTCTCCAGGACCTCGATCTGGTCGATGAGCAGGCCCTGGATGGCGACGATCCGGCGCAGCCGGCCGACGATCGTCCCCATGTCCTTCTCGTCGACGGTGGGCTGGGCCAGCAACTCCATGATCGAGTCGAGCTCCCATGTGATCTGCTTGAACCACAGTTCGTAGGCCTGATGGATGATGATGAACAGCATCTCGTCGTGGACGGGCCTCCCGTGCTTGGCGCTCTCCAACTCCTGGCTGGAGAGCAGCCGGTCGAGCATCAGGTAGTCCGCGTAATACAGGGGCTCGGAGCTGCTCATGACAGGGAAACTAGTGGAACGGGCGGCACCACTCTTCGGAACGCTCCCACAGCTCGGTAGCGAGAGCGTCGTCACGTGCCGCGGCCGAGGGCTCCCGCTCCGACCGCCTGGCCCAGTAGCCGCCGGTGCTGTTCGAGAGCGACGGCTCGGAGGCGCACCACACAACGGTGTCCGCCCCTTGCTCGGGGGTCAATGCGTTGCCCAGGAAGGGCTTTGCGAACCACGGGAAGATGCCGGTGTCCACCAGGCCCGGGTGAACGGCGTAGGTCCGGAGCTCGGGACGCCGTTTGGCCAGCTCCCGGGCGAAGAGAAGGTTGGCGAGTTTGGAGGCCGAGTAGGCCCTGATTCCCTGCCACGTGCGGGTGGGCCGGCGGAGCCGGCCGAAATCGATCCCGTCGACACGCTTGTGCATCTCCGAGGTGAGCTGGACGACCCTGGAGCCCTCGCCCAGCACGGGAGCCAGCAGCTCCGTCAGATGGAAGTGGGCCAGGTGGTTGACGCCGAACTGGAGCTGAAACCGATCTCTCGTCGCCCCCCGGCTCGCACCGACGCCGGCGTTGTTGACGAGCACGTCGATGCGGTCGTGACGATCGAGGATCTCGGCCGCCGCCTCGGTCACCGACCTAAGCGAGGCGAGGTCGATCTTCACCCACTCGGCGGTGCCACCGACCTCCTCGATCTCCCTCATCAAGGTCTCGAGCTTGGTCTCGGATCTGCCGGCCGCGATCACGTGGCGGCCCATGCCGGCGAGGGCCAGGACGGCGGCTCGCCCTATGCCCGCGGTGGGCCCCGTGACCAGAACCTTCTCCATCCGTCTCACCCTATTCGCGCTACCGTCCTGGCCGGTGTGACCGACTGGCCGCGCATCCTCAACGCCGACAGCTTCTTCCTGCGTGACGGTCTCGACGAGAAGGCCGATCGGGTCGCCTTGCGACTCGACGACCGGGACGTCACCTACGCGGAGGTCGACCTGCTCGCCTCGGGATACGCCGCCATGCTCCTCGATCTCGGAGTCAGCAAGGGAGACCGGGTGCTGGTGCTGCTCGATGACGGGATCGACTACCCGGCCGTGATCTTCGGGATCATGCGGATCGGCGCCGTGGTCGTGATGCTCAATCCCGGCCTGACCCCGGCAGCAATGGCAGGCATCGCCGCCCTGGCCGAGCCGGGTGCGGTGGTTGCGGCGTCGAAGTACGTCGACGGTTTCCGTGACGCAGTGGGTGACGCCACCCCACCCCTCCTCGAAGTCGGTGAGGGCTTCGCCCCGCCGAAGACGGACGTCCCCACGCAGGCCACGGGGCCGGAGGATCCCGCCGTGTGGCTGTTCAGTGGTGGCACGACCGGTCTGCCCAAGGCCGTGCCGCAGTCGCATCGCAGCCTCGCCAACACGACCCGGCTCTACGGGCAGGGATCCCTGGGGCTCACCGAAGACGACATCACCATCGCCGTCCCCAAGCTGTACTTCGGGTACGCCACGGGCTCCAACCTCCTGTTCCCGTTCTCGGTGGGCGCATCCAGCGTGCTGTTCCCGGGGCCGCCGACACCCGAGGCGATCTTCGATCGGGTGGAGAGGCACCGGGCCACCGTCCTCATCAACGTGCCTTCGGCCATCAATCAGATGGTGAGCCACCCGGATGCGGCCAACCGGGATCTGTCGTCCCTTCGGCTGGCCACCTCGGCGGGCGAGGCCCTGCCGGAGACCCTGTATCACCGCTGGGTGGAGACCTTCGGCGTGGAGTTGCTCGACGGGCTGGGCACCGCCGAGATGTGGCACATCTTCATCACCAACACGATTGGCGACGTGAAGCCCGGAACCCTCGGCAAGGTGGTTCCCGGATACGAGATCAGGGCCTGCGACGAGGACGGCAACGAGGTGCCACCTGGTGAGGTGGGTCGTCTCTGGGTCAAGGGGGAGTCTCTCGGCCTCGGCTACTGGGGCGACCCCGAGCGGACCGCTGAGGCATTCCGGCCGCCGTGGTTCGTGGGCGGTGACTTGGTCTCCGTCGACTCCGACGGGTACGTGACCCATCGTGGCCGGGCTGACGATGCGATCAAGGTGAAGGGAAAGTGGTTCCGGCCCCAGGAACTGGAGTCGGTCCTCCTCGATCATTCCGCGGTCGAGTCGTGTGCGGTCGTGGCCGTGGAGGACGACGCCGGGCTCAGCCGGCCGGTGGCGTTCGTGGTGCGCTCGGGGGAGGTCACCGAGCAGGAATTGATCGACTGGTCACTGGAGCGTCTCGAGGCGTACAAGCACCCCCGACAGGTGTTCTTCGTCGAGCGGCTGCCTCAGACGCATCTGGGCAAGGTGGATCGCGCGGCCCTGAAACGCCAGGCGTCGTCCTAGAGGACCGTCAGTTCGGCGAACCAGAGCCCGCTCCCTGCGGTCCCCGGGCTCTGACGCGCCCCCTCCCGGCTACGCCGGCTCTCCCCCGCTTGGCGGGGGAGAAGTCCCATGGCGAATCAGAGCCCGCTCCCTGCGGTCCTGGGCTCTGATACGCTCGTACATGTGTTCGATGAGCCGACCATCCTGCACGCCGACCTGGACGCCTTCTACGCCTCTGTCGAGCAGATGCTGGATCCCCGTTTGCGGGGGCGGCCCATCCTCGTGGGTGGCGGGATCGTGGTCGCGGCCTCCTATGAGGCGAGACGCTTCGGTGTTCGGGCACCGATGCCGGTCAGGGACGCTCTCGCACTCTGCCCGGACGCGATCGTGGTCGACGGGCACTTCGATCAGTATCTGGAGCTCTCGTCGAGAGTCATGGAGATCCTCGAGTCGGTCACCCCGGTCGTGGAGCAGATCTCCGTGGACGAGGCCTTTCTCGACGTCGCGGGGAGCGTCCATCTGCTCGGTCGGCCCTCGGAGATGGCCAGGGTGCTGCGACGCAGGGTGCGCGAGGAGGTCGGGCTCCCGCTGTCGATCGGGATCGCCTCGACGAAGTTCCTCGCCAAGATCGCCTCGGCACGCGCCAAGCCCGACGGGCTGCTCGTCGTGCCGCCCGGGAGAGAGTTCGAGTTCCTCCACCCTCTGCCGGTGGAGGCCATGTGGGGGGTGGGGCGGGTCACGTCGCGCAAGCTCCGGAGGCTCGGCATCGAAACCGTCGCCGATCTCGCCGCCCTGGGACCCGACGTCCTGGTGCCCGTGCTCGGACCTCACGCTGCCCATCACCTCACTTCGCTGGCCCGGAACCGTGACCCCCGCCCGGTCCACGGGGGGCGACGGGCGGGGTCTGTCGGCAGCCAGACCGCTCTGGGTCGCGGTCTCACATCGGTCGAGGAGATGAGGGTCGTCGTCCTGGGCATCGCGGATCGCGTCGGTCGGCGACTCCGGGCGAAGGGTCGGATGGGGTCGAAGCTGACTCTGCGGGCCCGGTTCCCGGGGCCACGTTCGGTGAGCAGATCGTGCTCCCTTCCCGGGCCGACGGCTTCGACCGCGACCCTCTACGAGATCGGGATGTCACTCCTGACCCGCGCCCTCGAGGCGTCCGATGGGGAGCCGGTGACCCTCATCGGGATGTCGGTCTCGGGGCTCAGGACCGACCAGGTCCTCCAGTTGGCGCTCGATGTCGATGACGCCGTGGGCCCGGGAAACACCAAGGATCAGAAGCGTCGTCTGCTCGACTCATCGGTGGACGCCATTCGGGAGCGGTTCGGTCGAGATCTGCTCAAGCTCGGTCGATCGGCCCGGGGGGACGACTCGTTCCGGAGGCTGTCCGAGAAGTCCTAGGACTCCTCTGCGACCTGGATCGGCCCCTCCATCTCGGGCCGACGGCCGGTGCCCCCGGCGTACGCCTCACGGATGCGATCCATGAAGACGGTCACGTCACCCTCGAAGCGGACGGGAGGAGCCAGTGTGACCCTCTTTCCTCTCCAAGCCAGCACGCCCGGCACGACCGGGACGTCGGCGGCCCGGGCCATGGCGAGGAACCCCGACTTCCATCGCGGCGCCCAACTCCGAGTTCCTTCCGGGGCGATCACGAGTGTCATCCGGTCGGTGGCGGCGAAAGCCTCGGTGACCTGGCCGACCACCCCACCGGGCCGTCGTCTGTCGACCGGGATCCCACCCAGCGCCCGGAAGAAGAAGCCGAACGGCCAACGGAACAAGGAGTGTTTCCCCAGGTAGCTGGCCCTGATCCGGAACGCACCCATGGCGGCCATGAAGATGAGGAAGTCCCAGTTCGAAGTGTGGGGGGCGCCGATCACGATGACCTTGGGGTCGTCGGGCAGACCGCCCTCGAACTTCCAGCCCAGCAGTCGAAAGACCCGGTAGGCGAGACGAGTGAGGATCACGCGAGTTTCAACGGAGGTGTGCGACCCGGAATCCGGACTCGTCGACCCACACCACAGCGGATCGGTTGTCGACGGCGGCGACGATGGCGTCGGCCATCTCGTCGTCGATCGGCCCCAGGTCGTCTTCGCGGTACACGACGCGCATCCGGGCTTGCTTGGGGAAGCGCGTCGCCAGGACGCCGGGGTGCGATGTCACGACCGTCACGTCGAATGGTGCGATGTCGACTCCGTCGTCGAACAGTCTTCGATCGAGGGTGTAGGTCCTGAGGAGATGCCAGGCGGCCAGACCCGATGCGAGGAAGGTCGTCACCACCGGGACCGCTGACTCCGAAACCTCACCCACACCGAGGACTGCCTGGAAGACCATCACCAGGAACCAGATCAGTGTCACCGCCGAGGCGACAGCCGTGATGATCCCCATCACGAGCAGGTAGAGACGCCGCGGGGTGGCTGCGGCCTCCTCATCTCGGGGCGAGGCCTGCCCCCGGTTCCAGTAGTACAGGTACCAGAGCCCCAGCGCGGCGAGCCCGGCGAGGGTGACCAGGACGATCATCTCCATCTGCTCGGAGACCAGGAAGGCGCTGGTGAAGACGGCCGTGGCCAGGATCGTGACCATCACGATGAGACCCACCAGGCCGATCGCGGCGAGGAGATAGTCGTAGAACCGCACACTGTCGGTCCGTTCCCGACCCAGGACCCCGCGGTGGTGATGCCATGCGGTGAATCCGACGAGGGCGAACGAGATCGCCTGCGGGAGGAAGCGGAAGTGGTCGGCTGCCCGGTCGCTGGTGAGCCCGAACACGAAGGTCAGCACGTTCCAGACGAGCACGATGGCGGCGCCGATCATCGCGATCATCGACGCGACGGCGACCAGGATGGCCCACGCCCGCCTCGCCGGGCCGTGGTCGTCGGACCAGCGATGGACCCACCGGTACCACCAGAGGGGGAGACCCGTGAGCAGCAGGGCGACGGACTCCAGCACGCCGGGACCGAATGTGGTCGTGCCGGCCATCGCCGAATAGATCGAGTCGAGCCCTTCGTACAGGACTCCGATGGTGCCCCAGACCAGCGGGAAGAAGCCGATGGCGGCCCCGACCGTGCGAGGAATCTCGTAGGCCTGGCGGGGTAGCGGCGTGTCCCGCACCGCGTATTCGTGGAAGATGAAGACGGCCAGGTAGACGACCACATCGGTCCAGAAGTAGGTGCCGAATCCCGTGAGGAGGCTCCTCAGGGTCTGGCTCAGAGCCACCACCAGGGCGATTCCGAAGACCAGCTCCATGAGTGTGAGGTACAGGGTCCAGCCACCGACACCCGCCCCCCTCTTGCGGAGCTTCCTCTGGCGACCCCACAGCACGATGGAGATCGGCGCCGACACGGCGATGGCGGCCAGGGCGAAAGCGACCCGGCGTTCGGGCTCGAAGAGGAACGGGTCGTTGGGGAACGCGGTCCGACCGAGCGACGAGATTGCGAAGACGAGCACCATCACCGAGGCGGCCAACAGCAGATAGGTGACCACATCCGCGCCGACGGCAACATCGTCGCGACCACCGTCGGCCCGGCTCCGTCTCACCAGGGCCCCGACCCCGAAGATCCCGATGGCGACGAACACCATCAGGACCACTGCCATGAGAGCGATGCTCATCAATTTCCCCTCCTGCAGTTCCAGCTGAAGTAGGGCCAGGGATCACCGGTCACGTACCAGAAGCCGTCGCGCTCCACCATCTGGAATTCCATCTCGTTGGGGAAGCCGATGAACCCTCCGTCGAACCGAATGTCCATGACGATGGTGGCGGTGCCGTCCCGCATCCGGGTCTCCCGGTGCAATGCGGTGAACGCGTCGACGAACCCGGCGTTCTGCTCGATGTCCTCGGGGTCACAGCCCTGGAACCCCTGGGGGTCGAGGAAGCGGTAGGCCTGCTCGAAGTCGCCGGATGCGATGCCCTCCAGGTAGAGGCGGAGGGCGCCCTCGGGTGTGGCGGGATCGGGGTCTCCCCCACCTCGGATCAGGGCGACAGCACCCAGGATCACGACCAGGGCCCCCAGGGCCGCCGGGACGACCCACTGCGGGATCCGGGGCGTTGTCATATCGCTCACGTCATGAGAGTAGATGCGCGGAGGGTGGCGAACGGTTCCCTCCGATGGGAATCTGGCAGGCCCAGCGCTCTCTACACTCGCACCGACCGCCACCCCCGGAGGCATGATCGACATCGCAGTGCTCGCATCGGGAACGGGCACCAACCTCGCGGCGCTCTTGGACCTCCCCGAGGTGCGGGAACACATATGCCTCGTGGTGTCCGACCGCGCCGATGCCGGGGCCCTGGACCTGGCGCGCCGAGCGGGGATCCCTGCCCGCGTGGTGCAATTCGGGGACTTTCCCGACCGCAGGTCCTTTTCCCTGGCCGTGGCCGATGCGGTGGAACAGGCCGGCGCCAAGGGAGTGGTGCTGGCCGGGTTCATGAGGATCCTCTCCCCGGAGTTCTGTGACCGGTTCCCGGGGCGAATCCTCAACATCCACCCCTCGCTGCTCCCCCGGTTCCCCGGGGCTCGCGCGGTGGAAGCCGCCCTCGAGGCGGGGGTGGAGGTGACGGGCGTGACCGTCCATTTCGTCGACGAGCAGGTGGACCACGGACCGGTGATCCGACAGGAGGAGGTCCCGGTGTTTCCCGATGACGATGCCGACACCCTTCACCAGCGGATCAAGACGGTGGAGCACAGGATCTACCCCGAAGTGGTGGCGCAGTTCGTGTCCGGTCGGCTCCGGCTCGATGGGGACCGGGTGGTGACGGCATGAGGGCTCTCGTCTCGGTCCACGACAAGACCGGTCTCGTCGATCTCGCCCGACGACTGGTGGCCGCGGGCTGTGAGATCGTGTCCTCCGGTGGCACGGCGGCGGCCCTGATGGCCGCGGGCGTCCCGGTCACCGAGGTGTCGGCCGTCACCGGCTCACCGGAGGTGCTGGGCGGCCGGGTCAAGACCCTCCACCCGGCCGTACACGCCGGGATCCTCGCCCGCGGGGAGGAGGACGACGCCGACCTCGCCGCGGTGTCGGCGGAACGCTTCGACCTGGTGGTCTGCAACCTGTACCCGTTCGTCGACACCCTCGCCTCGGGAGCGTCACACGACGATCTGGTGGAGATGATCGACATCGGCGGGCCCGCCATGATCCGCGCCGCTGCCAAGAATCACGCTCGCGTGACCGTGGTCGTCTCGCCGGATCAATACGAGGAGGTAGCCGCTGCCGTCGAGGCGGGTGGGCCCGACGGAGAGATGCGACGCCGTCTCGCCGCCGAGGCGTTCTTCGCCACCGCCGCCTACGACGCCGCGGTGTCGGGTTGGCTCGGCGACGACCTCGTCGTCCCGCTCCGCCGCGTCACTGCTCTCCGGTACGGGGAAAACCCCCATCAGGAGGGCGTGCTGTACCTGGAGGAGGGCAAGCGGCCGTGGTGGATGCAGGCGAACCTCCTGCAGGGCAAGGAGATGTCCTTCAACAATTACGCAGACGCGGAGGCCGCGTGGCGTCTCGCCAACGACCTGGGGTCGGGCGCCGTGGCCATCATCAAGCACACGGTCGCCTGTGGCGCAGCCCGGGCCGACACGGTGATCGAGTCGTTCCGGCGGGCCTGGGAAGGTGACTCTCTGGCTGCTTTCGGTGGCGTCATCGGGATCGCCGGCGAAGTCGACGCCGACACCGCCGCCGAGATCGCCGACCGTTTCGTGGAGGTGCTCGTGGCGTCGTCGGTGAGCGATGGGGCCGCTGAGATCCTCGCCGCCAAATCCCGTCTCAGGGTTCTCGTTGCCCCACCACCTGCGCCGGAAATGGACTTCCGCCGCGTCGAGGGTGGATTCCTGGTGCAGAGCCCCGACGTCGTCACGGAGGCCGGGTGGGAGGTGGCCACCACGAGGGCTCCGACCGACGCCGAGCGGGAAGCCCTCCGGTTCGCTTGGGTGCTGGCGGCACATGCGCGCTCGAACGCCGTGGTGTTGTGCCGTGGGGCTCAGGCCGTGGGCATCGGGGCCGGTGACCAGTCACGGGTCGGGGCCGCCGAGCGGGCGCTGGTCAAGGCCGGTGAGCGGGCCCGAGGTGCGGTGGCGGCATCCGACGGGTTCTTCCCGTTCCGCGACGGCATCGACACCCTGGCGGCCGCCGGTGTGACGGCTGTGGTCGCTCCAGGGGGGTCACGCAACGACGCCGAGGTGGTGGCGGCCGCGGAGGAGCGCGGCGTCGCCCTGGTGCTGGCTCCGGAAAGGCACTTCAAGCACTGATGACGGCACGGATCCTCGACGGGAACGAAGTCGCCGGCATCGTCCGGGCCGAGGTGGCAGAGGCCGTGTCCGCCCTCCCGTACACCCCGGGGCTGGCCACGATCCTGGTGGGTGACGACCCGGCGTCGCACGTGTACGTGCGAGGGAAGCGACGCGATGCCGAAGAGGTCGGCTTCGCCTCGATTCATCACGAGTTGCCGGCCACGGCCGCTCAGTCGGAGCTCGAGGCCCTGATCGACGGCCTGAACGGCGATCCCGACGTGGACGGGATCCTCCTGCAACTGCCGCTGCCCGGAGGTCTCGACTCCGAGGCCGCCGTGGAGCGGATCGACCCGGCGAAGGACGTCGACGGCCTCCACCCGTTCAACCTCGGTCTGCTCGTCCTCGGGCGGAAGGGTCTGCGGCCCTGCACACCCGGCGGAGTCGTCCGTCTCCTCGAGCACTACGACGTCCCGATCGCCGGGAAGCGCGCTGTCATCGTGGGGAGGTCGTTCCTCGTCGGCCGTCCTCTCGGGCTGATCCTCTCGGAAAGGGGAGTCGATGCCACGGTGACGGTGGCCCACTCCCGATCTGCCGACCTGGCCGAGCTCACCCGCCAGGCCGACATCCTGGTGGCGGCAGCGGGGTCTCCGGGCCTGATCAGGGGCGATCACGTCAAGCCTGGCGCCACGGTCATCGACGTCGGCATCAACCGTGTCGACGGGAAGCTGAAGGGCGACGTCGACTTCGACTCGGCGGCAGAGGTGGCCGGCGCCATCACTCCTGTGCCGGGTGGCGTGGGCCCCATGACCAGGGCGATGCTCATGGTCAACACCCTGGAGGCGGCCCGCTCCCGGAGGGGCTGATCGGAAGGGGGGTATGCCCTGGTGGCCGGGTACCATCGGCCCTTCCCCGATCTCTAGGAGTTCTCTGCCATGGGCACACCGATCACCATGGGCTCTGGGGGGCTGGTAGTCCCCGACGACCCCATCATCCCCTTCATCGAAGGCGACGGCACCGGCCCCGACATCTGGGCCGCCTCGGTGCGCGTCTTCGACGCCGCCGTCGAGAAGGCATACGGCGGTGAGCGCAAGATCGCCTGGGAAGAGGTCCTCGCCGGCGAGAAGGCCAACAACCAGACCGGCTCATGGCTGCCCGATGAGACCGTCGAAGCCTTCTCCAAGTACCTCGTTGGCATCAAGGGCCCCCTCACCACGCCCGTCGGTGGCGGCATCCGCTCCCTCAACGTCGCTCTTCGCCAGATCCTCGACCTGTACGCGTGCGTCCGCCCGGTGCGGTGGTTCAACGGCGTCCCTTCGCCGGTCAAGGAGCCGCACAAGGTGGACATGGTCATCTTCCGTGAGAACACCGAGGACGTCTACGCCGGTCTCGAGCTTCAGGAGGGCACCGAAGAGGCCCGCCAGCTCATCGAGCACCTGAAGGCCGCCTACGGATGGGAGATCCGCCCCGACTCGGGGATCGGGATCAAGCCGATCTCGGTGACCGGGTCCAAGCGTCTCATCCGTGCCGCCATCCGATACGCCCTGGACAACGGCCGCCGCTCGGTGACCCTGGTCCACAAGGGCAACATCATGAAGTTCACCGAGGGCGCCTTCCGGACCTGGGGCTACGAGCTGGTCAAAGAGGAGTTCAGTGACGTTGCCGTCTCATGGGAGGACAGTGGTGGCGACCCGGGCGACAAGCTATTGGTCCAGGACGTCATCGCCGACGCCATGCTCCAGCAGATCCTGACCCGGCCGGACAGCTACGACGTGATCGCAACGCCGAATCTCAACGGTGATTACCTGTCCGACGCCCTCGCCGCCCAGGTCGGCGGGATCGGGATCGCCCCGGGCGGGAACATCAACTACGACACGGGTGTCGCCATCTTCGAGGCGACCCACGGCACCGCCCCGAAGTACGCAGGTCAGGACAAGGTCAACCCCGGGTCGGTGATCCTGTCGGGCGAGATGATGTTCCGCTACATGGGGTGGCGTGAGGCGGCCGACTTGATCGTCAAGGGTCTGGAGGGCGCCATCTCCGCCCGGACGGTCACCTACGACTTCGCCCGTCTGATGGACGACGCCACCGAGGTGAAGACCTCGGAGTTCGGCGACGCCGTCATCGATCACATGTAGGCGGAATCGGGGTCGGCGAGGCCCATTACCCTCGGGGCCATGAGCGAACCCATGAGAGTCGCGGTCACCGGAGCCGCGGGTCAGATCGGCTATTCCCTGCTGTTCCGGATCGCAGCCGGGGAGATGCTCGGCCCGGACACTCCCGTCATCCTGCAGATGCTCGAGATCGAGCCCGCCCTGGGCGCTCTGGAAGGGGTGGCGATGGAGTTGGAGGACTGCGCCTTCCCGCTGCTGGCGGGGATGATCCGCACCGCTGATCCGGAGGAGGCTTTCGCCGACGCCGACGTCGCACTGCTCGTCGGCGCCATGCCTCGCAAGGCGGGGATGGAGCGGGCCGACCTCCTCAGCGCCAACGGCGCCATCTTCACCACGCAGGGCCGGGCGATCGCTTCCGCGGCGAGCCGTGACTGCAAGGTGCTGGTGGTCGGGAACCCCGCCAACACCAATGCCCTGATCGCGGTCAACAACGCCGAGGGGCGAGACCCGGCGAACTTCACGGCCATGACCCGGCTCGATCACAACCGGGCCATCAGCCAGCTCGCCAGCAAGCTCGACCGCCCGGTGACGGACATCAAGAAGATGACCATCTGGGGCAACCACTCCACCACGCAGTACCCGGACCTCGTCCACTGCGAGGTGGACGGTCAGAGCGCGTTCGACCTCGTCGATCGTTCGTGGATCGAGGACGACTTCATCCCGACCGTCGCCAAGAGGGGAGCGGCGATCATCGAAGCCCGTGGCGCCTCGTCGGCCGCGTCGGCCGCCAACGCCGCGATCTCCCATGTCCGTGACTGGGTCCGCGGCACCCCCGAGGGTGACTGGGTCTCGATGGCCGTGGTGTCCGACGGCTCCTACGGTGTCCCGGAGGGATTGGTCTCCTCGTTCCCCTGCGTGTGTCGTGACGGGAAATGGGAGATCGTCCAGGGTCTCGAGATCGACGAGTTCTCCCGCGGTCGCATCGACGCCAGCGTGGCCGAGCTCGAGGAAGAGCGGGCCGCCGTGCGGGATCTGGGCCTGATCTAGCTCAACGCTTGATCTCGACCCCGCCGAAGATGGCGGTCGCCGCGATCTCGAGCTTGGGTGCGTCCGGCGTCGGCGGTTCGGAAGCCTTGTTCTCGAAGCCGCCGAAGATCGGCAGGCCCTTGACGATGACGTGCCAACTCGGTGGGACCTTCAGTTCGACTCCACCGAAGGCGACGAACACGTCGAGCCTCGCGTTCGGGGCCAGCGTGGCCTGACGGAGGTCGACCTCGGCCCCGCCGAAGACGGCTGTGATGCTCCCGCCCTTGAACGACTGGGAGACCGAGGAGACGTCGCTCCCGGAGAACACGTTGAAGCTGTTCACTTCGTCTGCCGCCACCTGGTGGGTGCCCAGCCCCCGACCCATCAACACGAAGAGACCGACGACGATGAGCGCGGCGGGGATGATCAGGTTGATCGCGTCCACCACACCCAGTCGCGAGAGCAGGAAGACGACACCCGCCACGACCAGGATGGCCGCCACGACCCAGTGATGGGGGTTGGCGAGGAATGACACCACACCGGCGAACACGAGGACGATCGGCCACCAGACGCCGAAGACCTCGCCGGTGTCGATCAGATCCGCATTGCCGAGAAGCAGGATCACACCTACACCGAGGATGATCCCGCCGAAGAAGACACGACCCCAGTTCATGTCCCCAACGGTACTTGGTACTCGGTACTCGGTACCTGGAAAAGATGTCAGGAAAAGGAAGAGGCCCCGGCGGAGCCGGGGCCTCTTCGAAGTACCAAGTACCCGGTACGGGGTCGGCCGAAGGCCGGCCCGGTCAGTACTCGACGTCGAGGGAGCCGATGGCGCTGCTCCACTGGGCGATGGCGGCCTGGTGCTGCATCAGCTTGGCGAGGTTGCCGGAGACCTTGATCTTGCCGGTCATGAAAGCCATCTGGGTGTTCATCTCACCCTTGGAGATGGCGGTGGCGGTGTCGTAGGACTGCTTGACGGTCACGTCGGGCGATTCGAGACGGCCGAGGGCCATGGTGGTCTGGCCGTTCTCGGCCGAGAGGTAGTAGTCGACCGCCCCGTCGGGGCCGTCCTCGGTCTCGAACTGGATACCGAGGCTGGCGGTGCCGATGGCGTTCTTCCAGCCGTCGTGCTCGTTGAGCACGCGGCTGACATCGGCGGCCCACTCTTCGGAGAGGAACTTGGACACTGTTGCTCCTTGTGTCTTGTCGGTGATCGGATCGTACCCGGGACCCTATTGCTAGGACACCCGCGCCGATCGGGCCAAACGTCCCAATTCGGCGCCGGCCGTCCTGGTCATCGGAACCAGCGGGAGACGGGGCTCCCCGGGCTGGAGCCCGATGCCGGCGGAGGCGGCTTTGATCCCGGGAACACCGTGGGCTTCGACGGCTGCCGACAGGCTGGTCATCCGCTTCTGGAGGTCCCGGGCGGCGAGCGGGTCCCTGGCTGCCACGTCGAGGATCTGGAGGATCAACTCGGGCGCGTAATTGCCGCTGGCGGTGATCGCCCCGTGACAACCGACAGTCATCGCCGCCGTGAGCGCCCGTGACGCCCCGTTGTAGAGGATGAAGTTGGAGGGGGTGGCGTCGACGATCGCCTGGAGGCGAACCACATCGCCGGCTGAGTCCTTCATGCCGACGATGTTGCGGTGACGGGACAGCTTCTCGACCACGGGGACGGGGAGGCTGTAGGCCGTGAACGGGGGCACCGAGTAGAGGAGGACCGGGACGGGGGAGTGGTCGGCGATGGCCTGGAAGTAGCGGGCGACGACATCGTCGCGATTGCGGGCCATGTTCGTCGGCGTGAGCACCAGCAGGCTGTCGGCACCGGCGGCCACGGCCTCGTCGACGAGACGCAGACCCATGCGGGTGGTCTCGGCGGCGATGCCCACCATCAGGTGTGTCTTGCGGCGACGCACTGCCTTGATCAGCCGGGCGCGCTCGCCGGGCTCGAGGTACGGGCCCTCCCCGGTGGAGCCGGCGATGAGGAAGCCTTCGATGCCGGCATCGGCCAGTTGGCGCACGTTGTGGGCCTGGGCTTTCAGGTCCAGCTCACCGGCCGAGGTGAACGGCGTGATCAGGGCAGGGAGATATGTGGGGAAATCAGCCATGGCCAGCGCAGGATAGGGACGAGAGCCGGGGCTTCATCCAGGCTCGCCCGGAAACGGGGAGGGGCGATGCCACCGCATCGCCCCTCCTGTTGTGAGCTTCGAGTTTTGTCAGGCGTTGGGCGGTGGCGGCTCGATGCGGAACACCGCGTCATCCGTCCATTGCACTGTGCCGTTCCACCACAAGAAGTTGGTCTGCCACGGGTGGTCATAGATCAGCCGGACACCGATCCAGAAGGGGTCGCCTGAAGGGTTGAGGCGTGCGGCCGGTGGCCATGGCGCTGCGATCTGCACCCACGTGGAGGCACCGCAAGCCACCAACGAGAGACCGGCGGTGCTCTCTCCGCTGAGCAGCGGTCGATAGCGGTTTGCGGTGGCCGCTGAGTACCCACCGTCCTCATCCGACTTGAAGATGTGCACTTCCCGGACCACTCCACTTCGGAACGATCGCAGGGCGCCAGCGGTCGCTTCGAGGATGGTGCAGTCGGCCTCGCCGTAATTCGCAGCCGAAGCCGCGACGCGGGCCCCTTCCCGGGTGGCGATGGTCACCGACTGCCAATCGCGTAGTGCCATCCCGTATTCGAATGCCCCGAGTGCGAGCACCAGCAAGAGTGTGAAGATGAGGGAGAATTCGATGAGCGTGGCCCCGCGCTCATCCCGTCCTATCAAGCGTCGAAGGCGTTTCATGGGGTTGTCGATGTGTCGTTCGGAACCAAGCGGACCGGGTTGCCGATCACACGTGCGGCCCAGGTGGTTCTGTCTTGTGAAGTGCCCATGTCCAGATTCATGGTCCAGAAGCAATTCGGTCCACCGTTGTATGTCGGGCAGGTGTAGCCGGACGGGATGTTGATCCGGGAATTCAACCAGTGGCTGTTGAATCGGGGATTGCCACCGATCGTGCTCTGGATGCTGCATTGTCCGGAACCACTCGGTCCAGGAGTCCCGTCGTCATGGGTCGACGTCCAATCGCAGTTCGGAATAGGTCCGAGGCCAGAGTTCGAGCGGGGTCGTCGCACGGTTACCCACGCGTTTCCACTCAAGTTCTCTCCCGGATCGTAGAACCCGAGAAGGAGGGTCTTCCCAGCGTGGATTTCCTCCACCTCGGCGAGGTAGACCGTGGCGGTTCCGGAGATCGAGTTGGTGTAGATCGACATGTCGTTGATCGCGTAGACCCGAGCGTGCTCGCTGGCGTTGCCTCCTGAGCTGGAGACGCCAATCGAGTAGCTGTTGTTTCCACCTCCACTACCGGATGTCCGCACGTTCAACACATAAATGCCGGCTGTGGGATTGGGTATTGTGCAGACCGTTCGCCAGCGGTTCTTTGTATTCGGCGAGCTCTGATTGGTGCCGTATGTCTGGCTGCAGATCAGGTTCGAATTGTCAGTCGGGTCCAGCGGGGTGTCGTCAGGAGCCAACACCCGGTATGTGGTGTTGAAGGAGCCGTTGTTGGAGTCCCTCAGGTTTTGCAGGTCGCCCGTTTCGGTCTGGCCGTTTGTGCGTGGATAAAGGCCCGCATCGAAGACCTTCACCTCGATTTGGGTCTTGTTGGCGGGGACTTCGATCCCGTAGTAGTACCCACTAGGGCGGTAGTCGTCGTTCGCCGTGCTGCAACTCGAGGTCATGCACTCGACGGCGTAGGGGTCACCGTGCTCCTTGGCGGTCCTTGGTCCGTTGATGGCCGCCCAGAAGTTCATAGTCCAGTCGTGGCAATTCGACAGCCCCTGGCTGTTGAGTGACTGCGAGCCGCTCAGACTCGCCGCATATGCGCCGACACCGAAACACGAACTTGGAGATCCCATCGGTACAGGCTTGATGTACTCGGCAGTGGCACGGCGGGTAATCGTCACGTTCTCCATCCCAAAAATCCGCAAGAAGAAGGTCGGGATGTCCGCGGTGAGCGTGACCTCGAGGCGGTTCTCTGACAGTGGCCTCCAAGAAGCGCGGTCAGGACCGCCTCCCGGAATCACGCTTCCATTGATCATGCCGACGTCCCACCCATTGGCATTGGCCCCGTCGACCGTGTTGGCGTTGACGCCGGCCGTGTTGTGAGGAAGGTGGACCACAGCGGCGAGGGCAGCGGCGTCGGCGCCTCGCTGCACGCGTGAACCGTTCAAGTAGAGCCATCCCAGGTCCACGGCCAAGGCGGTCATTCCGATGAGCAGCGTGAGCATGATCGCAACGAACGGCAGGGCGACGCCGCGCTCGTCCAGGCGCTCCTTCAATCGCGGCAGCATCTCAGCTCCTCTCTCATGAATCCGGGAAGAAGGCTTTCGGTTCGAGGCGAGTGATGGTGCTCTCATCGACCGTCATGCTTCCTCGAAATGGCGGAAACCCGGTTATCCAGTTTCGGTCGAGGGTGATCCGGACACCAATGATGTCGGGACTGACATCGGGCCCCACGGAAACCTCACGGTCCGAGGTGGGCCAAGCTGTTGAGTTCACGGTCCACGTGTCCATGGGATCGTTTGGGACCGTGCATAGCGGAGGATTTCCGTTGTCTCTCCACGATCCAGTGTTGAATCCTGTAACCGGCAGTCCGGTGGTGGGGGACGCCCTGTAGATGCGCACCTGTTGGATCCGCCGGAGGTCACCTTCGGTGGCCAGATTCTCGATCCCCAGGAGAATGGCGCAATCGGCGTAGGGGTCGTCCCCGGCGAGGGCGCCGATGCGGGCGGCCTCACGAGACAGGTAGGAGACGGTGAGATAGTCCTTGAAGGCCATCCCCAACTCCAGGATGGAGATGATGACGAGGATGAGGATGGGGAAGGCGAGAGCGGCCTCGACCAGCGTGGCGCCCCTCTCCCTTCTCCGTCTCCATTGCAACATCCGCAGAACCCCCCGGCGGTTGACTCCGCCACATCTGCCTTCGACGCAGTTCTATCGGTACGTTGGGCGGTCGGCCTAAGCGCCGTGTGGACCGCCACGCACCGTCAGATGATGACGGGGGGTGGGTAAAGCCAGTGTCAAACGAGAGTCAGCGCTGTGCAGCGAGACGTCGGTTCTTGACCTTCGCCCTGGCGTAGTCGGCGTTCATCATGGCGATGAAGTCGATGGAGATGCTCTTGGGGCACGCGGCCTCGCACTCGGCGTGGTTGGTGCACGAGCCGAAGTACTCCTCCATGACCTCCACCATGCGCTCGGTCCGGGACCAGCGCTCGGTCTGACCCTGGGGAAGGAGGTTGAGGTGGGCGATCTTCGCCGCCGTGAACAGGTTGGCGGCACCGTTGGGGCACGCGGCGACGCAGGCGCCGCAACCGATGCACGCTGCGGCGTCGAACGCCGTGTCGGCGACGATCTTCGGGACCAGCGTCAGGTTCGCCTCGGGGGCGGACCCCGTGTCCACCGAGATGTAGCCGCCGGCCTCGATGATCCGGTCGAAGGCAGAACGGTCCACCACCAGGTCCCGGATCACGGGGAACGCCGTGGCGCGCCACGGCTCGACGACGATCGTGGCGCCGTCGCGGAACTTCCGCATGTGCAACTGGCACGTGGCGGTCGCCTTCTCGGGGCCGTGCGGGATGCCGTTGATGACGACACCGCATGAGCCGCAGATGCCCTCCCGGCAGTCGTGGTCGAATGCGATCGGCTCTTCACCCTGGGCGATGAGACGCTCGTTGAGCACGTCGAGCATCTCGAGGAACGACATGTCCTCGGAGATGTCGTCCACCTGATAGGTGCGGAACCCGCCATCGGCGTCGGGTCCCGGCTGACGCCACACCTGCAGCGTGATGTTCACTTGTAGCTCCTGGTCGATGGGGTCACGTACTCGAACTCCAGCTCTTCCTTGTGGAGGTTGGGGCGGCCCGCATCTCCGGTCCACTCCCAGGCGGCGACGTGGGCGAAGTTCTCGTCATCGCGGAGCGCCTCGCCTTCGGGGGTCTGGAACTCCTCGCGGAAGTGCCCGCCACACGACTCCTCGCGGTTGAGGGCGTCGAGGCACATGAGCTGCGCCAACTCGAAGAAGTCGTCCACGCGGTTCGCCTTCTCCAGGCTCTGGTTCAGCGTGTCGGCGCTGCCCAGCACACGGACGTCGTTGCGGAACTCCTCGTGGAGCGCCGGGATCTCGGAGAGCGCCTTTTGCAGACCCGTCGCAGTCCGCGACATGCCGCAGTAGTCGAACATGATCTTGCCGAGCTCCCGATGGAACCAGTCCACGGAGCGGCTGCCGTTCACCGACACCAGCCGGTCGACCGAGCCCGCCACCTCCTGCTCGACCTCGTCGAACACCGGGTCGTCGGTGGGAACCGGCGGCTGATTGAGGTAGTCGGCGAGGTAGTCGGCGATCGTGGCCGGGATGATGAAGTAGCCGTCGGCCAGACCCTGCATCAGGGCCGAAGCGCCGAGGCGGTTGGCCCCGTGGTCGGAGAAGTTGGCCTCGCCGAGAACGTGGAGGCCGGGGACGTTCGACATCAGGTTGTAATCGACCCAGAGCCCACCCATGGTGTAGTGGACGGCGGGGTAGATCTTCATGGGCAGCTCGTAGGGATCCTCGCCCGTGATCTTCTCGTACATCTGGAAGAGGTTGCCGTAGCGGGCCTTGATGGTCTCCTTCCCGAGGCGCGCAATGGCGTCGCTGAAGTCGAGAAACACGCCGAGACCGGTCTTGGCCACGCCGCGGCCCTCGTCGCAGACCTCCTTGGCCGAGCGGGAGGAAATGTCCCGCGGCGCCAGGTTTCCGAACGAGGGATACTTCCGCTCCAGATAGTAGTCGCGGCCTTCCTCGGGGATGTCG